>VAXO01000017.1 GCA_005888435.1 Actinomycetota bacterium
ACTCAAGGTCTCGGTGTTCATCGCGGCGTAGCCCCAGTGTCTCGCCATAGAACGCCTTTGATCGCGTCGCGTCACGTGACGGGATGGCGACGAAGTCGATGCGCCGGACCTCCACCGCTCACGAGCTTAGACGGTCCCTCTCGACGCATGACCGGGCGGGTGCCCGACGCGCAATCGGCGCGAAAACGGGACGATTCGTCCGCGGAGCGGAACGTTATTGACTCAGTGTTGACCGGAAACGCGGCGGCTGCCACAAACTCGCTGCATATCGAAAGAGTGCGGATGAGAGGACTTGAACCTCCACGGGGTTTCCCCCACACGGACCTGAACCGTGCGCGTCTACCAATTCCGCCACATCCGCGCGGAGGCCCAGTGTAGCGGCGCTCAGAGGCGCTCATTCCACGGGGAGCCAGGCGTCGCGCAGAGCGTGATGGATCACCGCGGCGACCTTGTCACCAAGCGTCGGGGCCGTTGAGTACCCGTCGAGGCCACCGACGACTTCCTGCAGCGTCATGACAAGATCGTCCGTACCATTTAGTTCCTGAAGTGGGGTCTCGTCATCTTTGCGGCCGGGCTCGCACTCGCGCTCGCGCCAACGGCCGTGGCGTCGAGTCGTAAGGTCGAGGTCGTCGTGACCCTGAAAGCGCCGCCGCTCGCGCAGGCGTTCGTCCGGCAGCGCACCCTCGCGTACTCATCCTTCGCGCGCCCGCAGCGGCTGCTCCTCAGCGCGCCGGCGAGCCGCACGTACCTCACCCGCCTGGCGACGACGCAGCACCTCGTCGCCGACCGGATCCGTGCGGCGCTCCCGGTGGCCCGGACTCGCTGGCAGTACGGCGTCGTCCTGAACGGCTTCTCGGTGGTCGTGCCGCAGGACCGCCTCGACCGGCTCGCGCAGGTCCCCGGCGTGGCTCGCGTGTGGCCGACTTATGCGTACCACGAGCTCCTCGACCGCACGCCGCAGCTGATCGGCGCTCCCTCCGTCTGGGGCCCGACGCTCGCAACCGCCGGCGAGGGGATGAAGATCGGGATCATCGACGACGGGATCGACCAGACGCACCCGTTCTTCAGCCCCACGGGCTACAGCTATCCAACGGGGTTTCCGAAGGGACAGACCGCGTACACGACGCCGAAGGTAATCGTCGCGCGCGCGTTCGCGCCGCCCGGCACGACGTACGCGCCCGCCAGACTGCCGTTCGACCAGGGCTCGTCCGAGCACGGCACGCACGTCGCGGGCATCGCCGCAGGTGACGACGGCACGGTCAGCCGCACCGGGATCCACCTGTCGGGCATCGCTCCGCGCGCGTATCTCGGCAACTACAAGGCGATGGGCAATCCGAGCCAGTTCGGGCTCAACGGCAACTCGCCGGAGCTCGCGGCCGCGGTCGAAGCCGCCGTGCGGGACGGGATGAACGTCATCAACCTGTCGCTCGGCGAGAGCGACATCGAGCCCAGTCGCGACATCCTCGCGCGCGCGCTGAACGCAGCGGCCGCCGCCGGGGTCGTGTCGACCGTCGCAGCAGGGAACTCCGGCGACCTCGGCCCTGGATCCATCGACTCGCCGGGCAGCGCTTCGAAGGCGATCGCGGCCGCCTCCTCGACAGGTGGCCACGGCAGCGTCGAGACCGACACAGCGTCGGACTTCTCCTCGCTCGGCCCAGCGCCCTACTCGTTCAACTTCAAGCCGGACGTCACCGCGCCTGGCGACGAGGTCGCCTCGTCAGTCCCCGGCGGCGGCTATGCCACCCTCAGCGGCACGAGCATGGCCGCACCGCATGTCGCCGGAGCCGCCGCACTCCTGCAAGAGCGACATCCGAGCTGGTCACCCGCCCAGATCAAATCGGCCTTGATGACCACCGGGGCGCCGGTACTCCTCACACACGAGGTCAGTCCGCTGAAGGAAGGCGGCGGCCGCATCGATCTCCCTCGCGCCGACCGTCCGCTCCTGTTCACGAGCCCGACCGCCCTGTCGTTCGGCCTGCGGCGTCCGGGGACGAGCGTCTCGCAAACGCTGACCCTGTCCGACGCGGGTGGAGGCACCGGCACCTGGAACGTGAACGTGACCGGCGCTGCCGGGGCCGTTGCGGCGCCCGCGCGAGCGACGGTTCCCGGTTCGCTGCGCGTCCGCGTCGCCACCGGCCGCCTTCCAGAGCAGGACCTCAGCGGCTTCGTCACCTTGACCCGCGGGACGGACACGCGTCGGGTCCCTTTCTGGTTCCGCGTCGAGCGGCCACAGCTGCAACGCGAACGGCAGATCCCGCTCTCGCGACCGGGCACATACACCGGTGACACGGCCCGCGGCGTCGCACGCGTGTCGACCTACCGCTACCCCGAGCTGCCGCCTGGCGACCTCGCCTTCCCCGTACTCCTGCCCGGCCGCGAGCTCGTCTACCGCGTGCACATCCGCGAGCGTCTCGCGAACCTCGGCGTCGCGGTCGTCTCGAAAAACCGTCGAGTGGCGGTCGAGCCGCGCATCGTGCGATCGGGCGACGAAAACCGGCTCGCCGGGCTCACCGCGCTTCCGTACGACGCCAATCCCTACCGGGCATCAGAAGGACAGCACCGGTTGATCGCGGGCGTGCTGCAACCGGCCCCTGGGATCTTCGACATCGTCTTCGACACGCCGGCGCGCGGCCGCCCCGGGCGCTTCAGCTTCCGGCTCTGGGAAGGGGACACCACGCCTCCTTCGGTGCACGTGCTCGGCGTGCGCGGCGGCGCGCTCGAGCTTCGCGTCACGGACAGCCGCTCGGGTGTCGACCCGAGCTCGCTCGTCGCGCACGTCGACGGCCAGGAGCACCCACTGTCGTACGTGTCCGGACGCGTGCGCGTGTCGCTGAAGGGCGTCGGCCGCGGCCGGCATACGCTGGCGTTCACGGCAGCCGACTACCAGGAGGCGAAGAACAACGAGAACGTCCGCGGGATTCTCCCGAACACGCGCAAGCTGCAGCGCGCCTTCAACGTCCCGTAGCTAATGCTTCTGGTCGGACTCCTCGATTGTCGGGAGATTGTCGAGGTCGCGCTCAACGCTCGCCCGAAAGTCGTCGGTCTCCGTCCGCAACAGGGTCAGCTGGCCCTTGCGCTTGTCCCGGTCCCGTCGCAGGCGCGCCTCATTCCCGTAACGGGCTGACACGCGCGGCCATTCAGCTCCGATCACAGCCGCGATCGAGCACGCGAGGAGGGCGATCATGAGCCAGCCCACGTCCCCGATTCTAGCTACGGGCTAAACCCCGGCTCGGTCGACGCCGATACGCCCCCTATGAGCGCCCAGCTCCTCCTCCCGTACATGGTTCTCTGGGCGGCCCTGATGCGGGCGCTGCTCGTGCGGGCCCAGATCGCTCCCCCGCTCTGCGCACGCTGCGGGCTCAAGCTGGAGCGCTCCTCGCTCGGCGAATCCATCTGTCGCTGTCACTGAGCCCAGGGCTACGATCCTTCCGTGAGGGAGATCCTCCCGGAGCTCGATCGCTGGCACGCCCGCGGTGACCGGATCGCGCTGGCGCGCGTCGTCGCCACCCGGCGTTCCGCGCCGCGGCCGGTCGGCTCCAAGCTGATCGTCTCGGAGACGGGCGAGCTCGCCGGCTCGGTCTCCGGGGGCTGCGTCGAGAGCGAGGTGGTCGAGGCAGCGCGTGAGGTGCTCGCCGGTGGCGCACCGCAGCTGCTGACGTTCGGGATCTCGGACGACCTCGCGCTCAGCGTCGGACTGCCGTGCGGCGGCGAGATCGACGTCTGGATCGACGAGCCCGACCCGAAGCTGCTCGAAGAGCTCGCAGACATTGCGCGCAGTGAGCGCCGGGCCGTCGTCTTCGTCGACCTCGAGGACGGTTCCCAGCGGCTCGTGCCCGACGGCGACGACGATGTCGCCGACGAGCTGATCCGCTCCGGGCACAGCAAGGTCGTGGAGCTGCACGGCCGTCGCGTCTTCGCGGACGTCTTCGGGCCTCCGCCGCGACTCTTCGTCTACGGCGCAGTCGACACGGCGGATGCCCTCTGCGCGGCGGCGAAGGCGATCGGCTGGCGGACGATCGTCGCCGACGCCCGGGCACGCTTCGCGACGAGGGAAAGGCTGCCGAGCGCAGACGAGATCATCGTCGCCTGGCCCGAAGAAGCGCTCGCCCAGGTCGCGCCCGACCACACGACCGCGATCCTCGTGCTCACCCACGACGACAAGTTCGACCTGCCGCTCCTCACCGGAGCGCTCGCGACTGAGGCGTACTACATCGGCGCCCTCGGCTCGAGGCGCAACCAGGAACGGCGGCGGGAGCGTCTGCTCGAGGCCGGCGTCGACGAGACGGAGCTCGAGCGAATCAGCGGCCCGGCCGGGCTCGACATCGGCGCGCACACTCCGGCGGAGACAGCAGTGTCGATGCTGGCCGAGATCATGGCCGTCCGGGCAGGCCGAGACGGCGGCCGCCTAAGAGACTCCAGCGGTCGCATCCACGCCGAAGTCGGCTGACACGCGCCGACCGAGGCGCAGAAGCCGGAGGCTAAGCCAGTCGAAGCCGGCTTAGCCGGAGGCGAATCCATGCGGCGAGGCGACGCGAAGCCTCGCGGCGCCGCACGGAAGGAGATACAGGGCCCACGAGAGCGCGACTGGCCGAAATGACGCCGCGTTTTGCGCGGCGCGGTGGGCGTGCCCGACTAGGCCGCCCTGCGGCGCCTGAAGTACGCGATGACGGCCGCGAGCGCAATGAGAATGATCGCGAGTGTCAGAAGCCATGGCCACCAGCCGTGAGTTGCGACGAGCACATCGACCTCCGTTGTTCGGGGTAGGCCCCATCACCGAAGCGAGCCATGCACTTCCAGTATCTACCTTGGTCACCGCCGGGCCTAGGCCGGGTCGTTTTTACGCGGCGCGGTGAGGAACGGCATCTGCCGGCCCGCAGCGTCTAGGCGACGCGGCGCCGGCGCGCTCAGAAGCGAAGCTTTCGCGCGTCAGCTTTCGCCGTCCCAGAAGTCGAGCTCCGGTCCGGGCCGAGCGAGCACGATGCGTTCGCCCTTGACGCTGCGCGCGCCGATCTTTCCCGTGTCCAGGTACTCGACGAGGTCAGGAACGATCAGCGTCGAGAGCATCAGCACGCGGATCGGGGAGTCGGTCGCGTTCTTGAGCTGATGCGCGCCTTCCTTGCCGCGGGGGAAGCAGACGACGTCGCCCTCCCGTAGCTCGCGCTCATCTTCGGATGTCCGTAGCGTCGGCCGGCCGCGCAGGACGATCACCCACTCTTCGTTGGCATGGTGCGTGTGGTACGGCCAGAGCCGGTCGCCGGGCTCCAGCTCGTACATGCTGCCGCCGAGCAGCTCGGCGTCGATGTGGTGACCGACCCAGGCGTCCTTGCTGCGCCAGCCTGCGCGGTCTTCGCTGCGATCCCACTCGTCGTCGTTCAGGTTGAAAACCTTCATGCGTAGATCTTCATGGGTAGGCCCGCAAGCGGCTCGCCGCCGTTTGCGGTGACCAGCCAGGTGTCTTGCATGTAGAGGCAGTCGTGCCCGTTCTCGGCGATCACGTGCGGGTGCATCGAGAAGACCATGTTCTCCTTCAGCTCGGTCTCGATCCCCTCACCGATCTTCGGATGCTCGATCATGGTCATGCCGATCGAGTGGCCTGTGACGTGACCGAGGTGGTAGCCGCGGTCGGTGAACCCCTTCGCCACGGCGCGATGCGCGTCGTGCGCAGTCGCCCCGGGACGCAGCGCCGACTTCGCGGCCTCGAAGTACTCCTCGTACGCCTCGAGCATGCGGCCGACCTCCGCATTCGCGGTGCCGAGCGCGCGCGAGACCTCCACCCAGTGGCCGCCCGACCCCGCGATCTCGAGCGACGGGATGCAGAAGTCCCCGAGCATGGTGTCGCTGCGCGCGATCGCGAACTCGGCGCCGACGAGCACCATGTTCATGGTCAGGCGGCCGCAGCCCTCGGCAACGAAGTACGCCTCTGCCGGAGCGAGCACCTCCGCCGCGGATTTGCCCGGCTCGTACGCCTCCGCGAAGAGGTGGAAACCCTGGGTGTTGATCCGGACGGAGTCGCGCACCGATTCGATCTCCTCGCCGCTCTTGACCGCGCGCGCGAGGTCGAACTCCACGTCGAACGGAACAACGTCGGCCCTGCTGCGCAGAGCTTCGAGGTCCCTCACGGTCAGCACGTAGTCGAGCCCGTACACGCCGGCGCGCTTGCCGGCCAGCCGATCGCCGAGCCACTCGCCGGGACGGTCCGCGAAGACCTGATCCTCGATCCACGACGTCCCGTGCTCGCCGACGTAGCGTGCTTCGGCCGGAAAGACGATCGACGGATCGCCCTCGCGCGGCAGCAGCACGTACGCGTAGCGGTGCACGATCACGAAACCCGACAGGTATGTCACCGCGCCCTCGAACCCCGTGTACTCGGACCCACAGACGACGACCGCGTCGACGTCGTGCAAGTCCATCGCCTCGCGGACGGCGGCGTATCGGCGCTCGATCTCGGGAGGGCTCACCACGACCGTTCCAACCCTCTCACGAGCGCCCAGATTGCGCGGTTGTGCGGCGTCGGCACTCCGTGCTCGTCGCCGAAGCGGACGATCCCCCCGTTGAGGTAGTCGATCTCCGTCGAGCGGCGCGCCTCCACGTCCTGCAGCATCGACGCCTTGTGGTCGTAGGCGACGTCCGGCCGCGCGGCGTGGTCGATCAGCTCCTCGGGATCGGCGTCGAGCTCGATCCCCTGGGCCGCTGCGACCGCCTTCCCCTCGTCCACCAGCGAACTCACGAGCGAACGCAGCGCGGAGTCTTCGCAGACGCGGCCGTGCGACAGGCCCGTCAGTGCGCCGATCGGGTTCGTAGATGCGTTGAAGATGACCTTGCGCCACTGCGGCCCGCGCGCATCCGCGACCGCCTTTGTCGGCATGCCCGCGCGCGTGCAGGCATCGGCCAGTCGCACGATCTCGCCGGCCGGGGCCGGACGCGACTCGAAGGGCCCGAAGGTCGTGTCGCCCTTCACGTCCCACTGCACCTGGCCCGGCGCGACGATTTTCCCGGCCGGGAACGTCGTGCCTCGGATCACGCGTTCGACGTGCTCCGCGATCGCTTCCTCGTTGCCGAGGCCGTTCTGCACGGTCGCGACACAGCCGCCGGTGAAGGCGTGGGCAGTCGTCGCGATGGCCGACGAGGTGTGCATCGCCTTGGTCGCGACGATCCCGAAGTCGCACTCCGGCAGCTCCGATGCGTCGCTCGTCGCCCGCGGCCGGCCGAGGACTTCACCGGCGCCGCTCAGCCTCAGACCGTCGCGGTTGATCGCGTCGACGTGCTCCTGCGCGAGGTCGTAGGCCCAGATCTCGACGTCGTCCAACTGCGCGAGGTTCGCGGCGAACAGCGACCCGACCGCGCCGCAGCCGACGATGCAGACTTTCACGAGTAGGAGGCCTCCCGCCCCTTCACGAGGCGGTAGACCGCTGTCTGCAGCGGCGCCTCGACGCCGTACCGCACGGCCTCGCGCACGAGCGCACCGTTGATCAGCTCCACTTCAGTCGGGCGGCGAGCTTCGACGTCCTCCAGCATCGAGGGGTAGTGGGCGCTGCCGCGCTTCGTCGCGAGCACGTTCATCTCCCAGGGATCGTCGTGCAGCTCCACGCCGCCGGCAGCGGCAACACGCTTGCCCTCCTCGACGAGCTCGTGCACGAGGTGGCCGAGGTCGCTCACGTCCCCCTCGGCCGCGAAATGGGCGTTGTGCGGCAGCCCTGTCAGAGCGGCGACGCCGTTGACCGTGGCGTTGAAGATCAGCTTCGACCACTGGGCAGGACGTAGGTCGGGCAGCGCCTCCGCCTTCAACCCCGAGTCGACCAGCAGCTCCGCCACCTCCTGTACACGCCGGAACGGCGTCTCGCCGAAGGGCCCGATCCAGGTCGGCGTGTCGAGGATGTACTCAACGTGCGTGTCGGAGTGCTTGGTCCCGCTCATGAACGTCACGCCCGAGATCAGCGGCCAGTCGCCGTGCGCGCGCAGGATCTCCTCCGCGCCGAGACCGTTCTGGACGGTCATGATCGTCGCGGCGGGGAAGCGGCCGCCGAGAGAATCGGCTGCCTGCTCCAGTCCATTCGCCTTCGTCGCGACGATGCCGAGGTCGAAGTCCGGCAAATCACGCGGATCGGCGGCGGCCGTCACGCGCGCCGTGAAGTCATGACGGCCGGTCACCTGCAAGCCGTGCTCGTTGAGCGCGCGCGCGTGGTCGTCGCGCCGCGTCAGGACGAGCACGTCGGCGACCGTGGCAAGGTGGGCGGCGAACAGGCTGCCGATCGAGCCGGCGCCGACGACGCAGATTCTCACCCGAACTTCGTCTGCAGGTAGTGCAGGTAGGGCTCCGGGTCCAGCGCCGAACCCGTGACGCGCTGCAGCAGCTCGCGCGGTGGATAGACGCTCCCGTGGCGGTAGACATGCTCGCGCAGCCATTCACGAAGCTGCCCGAACTCGCCGCGCGCGAACTGCTCGTCGAGATCGCCGAGATCGCGACGCGCCACCTCCCAGATCTGCACGGAGACGACGTTGCCGAGCTGGTAGGTGGGGAAGTACCCGAAGAGCCCGACCGACCAGTGCATGTCCTGCAGAACGCCGTGCGCGTCGTCGGGCACGTCGACCCCGAGGTAGTGCTTCATCCGCGCGTTCCACGCCTCCGGCAGGTCACGGACCGCGACCGTCCCCGCGAGCAGCTCCTGCTCGAGCTCGAAGCGCAGGATGATGTGCAGACCATAGGTCGCCTCGTCCGCGTCGCCCCGAATCAGACCGGGTCGGATGGCGCTGACGGCGCGGACGAACTCGTCCTCGTCTACTCCGCCAAGCGCCTCGGGAAAGAGCGGCTGCAGCTGTGGATAGAACCACCGCCAGAAGCCGCGGCTGCGTCCCACGAGGTTCTCCCACATCCGGCTCTGCGACTCGTGGATCGCGCTCGAGGTACCGCGGCCAAGCGGGCTCCGTGCCAGCCGCTCGTCGACGTCGAACTCGTACACGCCGTGGCCGAACTCGTGCATCGTCGAGAACAGCGACGTCAGGTCGCCCGGCCCGGTGTGTGTCGTCAGCCGGATGTCGCCGAGGCCGGGCTTCGACGCGAAGGGGTGCGGAGTCTCGTCGATGCGCCATTTGGCCGGGTCCCAGCCGAAGGAGTCGAGCACGAGTCGGCTCGCCTGCTGCTGCCGGTCGACGGGGAACGGCCCCTCGAGCCGCGCGCCGCCGTCGGCGCGGCTCGCTATCAACGGAACGAGGACCTCTTTCAGCCGATCGAAGACGCTTTGCACCTCCGACGTCGTCATCCCTTCCTCGTATTCGTCGAGGAGCACGTCGTACGCCGTGCCGATCTCCGGGAAGCACTCCACGTACCGGCGCTTCAGCTCGACCTGCCGCTCCAGGTGAGGGGCGAACGTGGCGAAGTCGGATGCGGCTTTCGCCTTGTCCCAGGCGGCCACGGCGACACCGGCCGTGCGGGCCATCTCGGCCGCGAGCTCCCCGGGGACGCGTCGAGCACGCTCCCACTCCCTTCGGGTGAGGCGGACGAGTGCGGCGTCGGTCTCGTCCTCGAGCCCGTCGAGCCCGTCGAGCAGCTCGCCGACCTCGTCCGAGATGAATCGCTCGTGCGTGATCCGCGTCAGCGTCGCGACGACGTGAGCCCGCGCTTCGGCTCCTTCGGGCGGCATCGAGACGCGGGCGTCCCAATCCGCGATCGTCTCCGCATGATGGAGATCCGAGAGCTCCGCGAGAGTCTCCTTCAGGCGGGTGACGCTCACGCCACTTGTGGCGCGAGCTTCTCGCGCAGGTACCGCAGGTATGGCTTCGCGTCGATCCGGCTGCCCGTGACCCGTTCGATCGTCTCCTGTGGCGTGAACTTCGCTCCGAGGCTGTACAGATGCTCGCGGAGCCAATCGCGCAGATCGCTGAAGTCCCCGCTCTCGAAGCGCTCATCCAGGTCGCCCAGGTCGTCGAGCGCCCGCTCCCAGATCTGCACCGAGATCACGTTGCCGAGCGCATAGGTCGGGAAGTAGCCGAGCGCGCCGCCCGCCCAGTGCATGTCCTGCAGCACGCCGTGCGCGGCGTCGGGAACCTGCACGCCGAGGTACTCCTCCATGCGTGCGTTCCACGCATCCGGCAACCCGGCGACCTCGATCCTGTCGCCGATGAGGTCCTGCTCGAGCTCGAAGCGCAGGATGATGTGCATGTTGTAGGTGACCTCGTCCGCATCGATGCGGATCAGCGACGGCTGCACCTTGTTCACGGCGCGGTAGAAGGCCTCTTCGTCGACAGATCCGAGCTGCCCGCTGAATGCCTCCTGCAGGCGCGGGTAGAACCAGCGCCAGAACGGTCGGCTCCGGCCGACGAGGTTCTCCCACGAGCGGCTCTGCGATTCGTGCACCGCGAGCGAGACGCCCGAGCCGAGCGGCGTCCGCGCAAGCTTCCTGTCCACGCCCCACTCGTACACCCCGTGGCCGAACTCATGCATCGTCGCGAAGAGCGACGAGAGATCGTTGGGACGGAAGTTGGACGTCAGCCGGATGTCCCCCGCGCCCGGCGACGTCATGAAGGGATGACCCGTCTCGTCGAGCCGCCACTCGTCGTCGGTGTAACCGAACGCGCGCGCGATCTCGATCCCAAGCTCGCGCTGAGTCGCGGGCTCGAAGTCGCCGTTCAGGAACGAGTCGTCGATCTCGCCTGCGCCACCAACCTCCTCGATCAGGGGCACGAGCTCCTGCTTCAGCTCGTCGAACACAACTCGCACCTCGGCGGTCTTCATCAGCGGCTCGTAGTCGTCGAGCAGGACGTCGTACGTTTCCTCGGGCGGGGAGAAGCACGCGATGTAGCGGTGGCGAAGCTCGAGCTGTCCTTCGAGGTGCGGGCGCAGCTGCTCGAAGTCCGACGACTCCTTCGCCGGGCCCCACGCCGCCAGCCCGAGCGCGGAGGCGCGGCGCATCTCGCCGACGAGCTCCGGCGGCACCCGCTGCGCCTTCTCGTACTCGCGCCTCGTCGTCCGTACCAGGCTCGCCTCGAAGGAGTCGTAGTCGGAGCTCTCCTCGAGCCCGCGCAGCTCCTCGAGCAGGCGGCCGACCTCGTCGTCGATGAAACGCTCCTGCGCAAGCCTGCTGACTGTGGCGAGCGCTTCGGCGCGTGCCCCCGCGCCGCCCGGCGGCATCATCACGCGCTGGTCCCAGAGCAGCAGGGTTGCAGCCTTGGTCAGGTCGCTGACCTCGGCCAGGCGTTCCCGCAGGCGCTCGAACGGAGACCCCGTCACGCGGAGAACTTTGTCAGAACGCTCCGCCTCAACGCGCGCGGTACGCGCAGCTCGCGTCCGCCGGTCAGCCCGGCCGGCCGGAGGATGAGCACGAGCGCCATCAGCGTGCCGACGACGACGATGCGCGTCCCGGACGGGAGGTCGAGCGTCCTACCGAAGACGTTGACGCCGTTTTCCGCCTCTGCGAGGAAGGAGTCGACCGCGCTGACGGCCACCGCGCCGACCACGGCGCCCCACAGGCTCGTCGCGCCGCCGATGACCAGCATCGCGAGCGTGATGAAGGTCAGGTCGAGATAGAACGACTCGGCGTTGACCGGGAGGAGGTGCACGTACAATCCGCCGGCCAGGCCCGCGACCGCCCCCGAGAGGGTGAATGCGAGGAGGCGCTGGCCGTAGACGGAGACTCCGACCGCCCGTGCCGCGGCGGGATCCTCCCGGGTCGCGCGCAACATCCGCCCATAGCGGCTCCACTGGTATGCGAACGCAACGACGATCGCGATCAACGCCCCGACGCAGGCCTGCAGCAGCCCTGTCGTCTCGGGCACGGCCGAGAACGTGTTCAGGCCCGGGCCGATCTTCTCCCAGTACCGGAGGACGTTGTGCGTGATTTCGAGCACGCCGAATGTCGCGATGCCGGCAGCGAGGCCGGAGAGCCGCATCAGCGGCAGGCCCACGAGGAGCGCGTACGCGGCGCCGACGGCAGCGGCGAGCGCGAGCGACGGGACGTTTCCGACCGTTGTGTCGCGTAGGAAGCCGACGAGGCTCGGCATGATCGCCGGCTTCTCGCTCGCCGGCATCGAAAGGATCCCCGCCGTCCACGCGCCGACCGCGACGAAGCTGATGTGCCCGAAGGACAGGACCCCTGAGTTGCCGATGAAGAGGTAGAGCGCGACGACGATGGCAACGTTGACGAGCGTCGTGACGACGTACGTCTGGGTCGAGCTCGAGACGATCGTGCCGAACAGCGCGACCAGCACCACGAGCAGGACCGGCGCGAGCAGCTCCAGCGCGGCGCGGGCGCGCCTCATACGCGCTCCGCCGCCTGCTGGCCGAAGCGGGTGAACAGGCCGCCCGGCCGGATCAGCAGGACGAGGATCACCGCGGCGAACAGGAACGACGGCAGGTACTGGCTCTGGTTTGTCGGCAAGGCGCCGCCGAGAAAGCCGGACGCAAAGCCGATCGCGAAGCCGCCCAGCGTCGCCGAAATGAGCCTGTTCATTCCGCCGAGCACCACCCCGGCCAAAACGAGGATCGTGTCGCGCAGCGCGAAGTCGGGCGTGACGAGCGGCGTCTGAACCGTCATGAGCACCGCGACCGTGGCGGCGAGGAGTCCCGACAGCAGCACGGCCGTGCCGATCACACGATTCGCGCGGACGCCGAGCAGCCGGGCGGTGCGGAAGTCGAGCGCGGCCGCCCGCATGTGCAGGCCGACGTTCGTACGGCCCAGCAGCAGGACGAGCGCCAGGAGGCAGCCGGCGGCGACAACAGTCGCGACGATCGAGATCTTGCGGATGTCGACGCCGCCGACCGTCCAGGGCTGGTTCAGTGAGGAGAGCGAGGCGGCGATCTTCCCGAGTGACCCGAACCAGAGCAGCGCGATGCTCTGTAAGAGGAACGCGACCGCGAAGGTGGCGACGAGCATCACCGCGGGCGTCTGCGTGCGCAACGGTCTGAAGACCACCCAGTCCATCGCCACCGACAGGACGATGACAACGGCGAAGCAGAGCAGGATTCCGACCCACACCGGCCAGCCGCGCTCGTAGGCGAACGCGAGCGAGTACGCCCCCGCCATGACCAGCTGCCCGTAGGCGAAGTTGACGAGCCTCAAGACGCCGAACACGAGCCCGATCCCGACCGCCATCAGCGCGTACATCCCGCCGAGACCGAATGCGTCGGCGATGGTCTGCCAGTCGACGGTCATGAGAGGTACGCGGACACGAGCGTCTCGGTGTCATTGGCCGCGTCGGGCCCGAGCGTGAGCCGCAGGCGCCCGTTCGCGAGCACGTGGGAGCGATCGGCGAGCGCGACAGTGCGCTGCGCACGCTGCTCCACGAGGAGGATTGCGATACCGCTGTCGCGGATCTGCGCCAGCGCCTCGAAGACGGCGTCGACCATCTGCGGCGCGAGGCCGAGCGACGGCTCGTCCAGCAGCAAGACCTCGGGCCGCGCGATGAGCGCGCGCGCGATCGCCAGCTGCTGCTGCTGGCCGCCGGAGAGCGCCCCGGCGTGGCGCTTGCGGAAGTCCCGCACGACCGGGAAGAGCTCGTAGACGCTGTCGAGGTCGCCGAAGCGGCGACCGGCACTGCCGAGCCGGAGGTTCTCATCGACGGTGAGCTCCGCAAAGATTCGCCGCCCTTCGGGCACGAGCGCGATCCCGGAGCGGGCGACGTCCTCGGGCGAGCGTCCGACGACCGAATTGCCGTGCAGACGCACGTCGCCGCCGCCCGGCGGAACGAGTCCCATCACCGCATGCAGCGTCGATGACTTGCCCGCTCCGTTCGGGCCGATCAGCCCGACGATCTCGCCGCGGTCGACCGTCAGGGAAATTCCGCGGACAGCCTGCACCGCGCCGTGCCGCACCTCGAGCTCGTCGAGCTCCAGCGCGGGCGTGGTCATTCGGCCACCGCGCTTTCGCCGAGGTACGCCGCGGCGACGTCGAGGTTGGCGCGGATGTCGGCCGGCGACCCCTCGGCCAGGGTTCGCCCCTGGTCGAGGACGTGGATGCGGTCGCAGATCTCCATGATCAGCCCCATGTTGTGGTCGATCAGCAGCACACCCGCCTCGCGGTCGTCGCGTACCGAGCGCACGACCTCCGAGAGCGCCGGCAGCTCGGCCTCCGGCAAACCGGCCGCGGGCTCGTCGAGCAGGACGAACCTGGGGCTCGTCGCGAGGGCGCGCGCAACGCCGAGCCGCCGCTCGTCTCCCTGAGCGAGCGCGTCGGCGGGGGCGTCCGCGTTTGCCGACAGAGCGAGCGCGGCGAGGAGCTCCTCCGCCCGCTCGCGAGCCGCGCGCGGGGGCGTTCCCGCCCCGAGCGCCGCCACCTCGACGTTCTCGCGCACGGAGAGGGACCGGAACGCGTGGCTGTGCTGGAACGTGCGCGCCAGCCCGGCACGCCCGCGCCGGCTCGGACGCCAGCGGGTGATGTCACGGCCCTCGAGCTCGATCGCACCGCTCGAGGGCAGGTCAAAGCCGCTGAGGACGTTCACGAGCGTCGACTTGCCGGCGCCGTTCGGCCCGATCAGCCCGAGGATCTCGCCGCGCCGCAGCTCGAGCGTGACGTCACGGAGGGCGTGCACGCCCTCGAAGGACCGCGACACGGCGGAGGCCCGGAGCGACGCTCCAGGCCTCCGCGGTTCCTGTTCAGCGCTCAGATCTTCGCGACGACCTTCGCGACGATCGTCCCGACGACTTTCGGCACGTTGTTCTGGATCCGGATGACGCGGTAGCGCCGTCCGAACACCGTGTGCAGTTTCGGGGAGAAGCTGACGTTGCCGGAGATGGTCGGCACGTTCTTGAAGTGCTCCATCACCCTGGCGAGCACGATCCCCTTCGTGGAGCCGTGCGCGCGCTTGATCGCGGTGACGACGCCGTCGACGGCGGAAGGCCCGGTGATGAAGCCGCCGGTCGCCGCCTTCACCTGCTTCGCGAGCCTGTTCACTGCCTTGCTCGGGTCGTCGCCGAACGAGGACGCAAACGTCACGAACCAGTAGTTCGTCACCTTCGGGTTGGCCGGCAGCCAGTACGTGCCGTCACCGGCCCACGAGTTGAGCACCGGCGTGTTGTTCCCGACCGAGCGGAGCCCGGTGATCATCGTCGACAGCGCGCCGAACGCACCGGCCGTCGAGGTGACGATCACGTCGGCCTTGGCGCTGTTCAGCCGGCTGACGGCGTTCTGCACGTTGTTGCCGCCGAGCGACTGGTACGTCTCGTGCGTGACGATCTTGCCGCCGAGCTGCCTGAAGCGCGCCTCGAACGCCTGCACGACGTTGCGGAAGTAGACGATCACCGTGTCGGTGGCGAGCGCCGCGGTCTTCCAGCCCCGGTTCCAGGCGTACTGGGCCATCGCCGAGCCCTCGTCCTGTGCAACGTTGCCGAAGCTGAACGCGAGGCGGCCCTTGGTGCCGAACCGCTTCGGCCCCATCTGGTCGGTGCCGATGCACGACGCGACCGCGAGGATCCCGCGATCGATCGCGACGCGCACGACCGGCGCCGCGAGGTCGACATCGCACGTCGTGAAGATGACGTTCGCCTTCTGCTGGACGAGCCGAAGCGCGCACGCCTTGGCGACGTCCGGCTTGTTGCCCTGCGTGTCGCAGGTCAGCAGCTTCAGCTTGCGCCCGAGCACGCCGCCCTTCGCGTTGACGGCGTTGATCTGAAGCTTCGCCGCGGCTAACGCTGGACCGTCAAACGGCGCCATGCTGCCGTTGCCGTCGAACGCCCAGCCGATGATGATCGGAGCCTTCGCGCTGCGCGCACCGTTCGCCGCGAGCGCACTCCCGATCAGGGCGAGCGCGAGCACTGCCGCAGCCGCGACCGCCAACCTCCCTCTACGTCTCATCTACGCCTCCTCTTGGGATCCCCAGCCACTGGATTAGACGGCACCGGGCGATACTTGGTCAACCTGGGTTCGGTTTCGCGCGTCCCACGCGCGCTCGAACGAGTCCTTCGCCTGCCGCGCCAGCTCGTCGGCCGGAGCGTCCCACAGCGAATCCGGCCACGCATCCCCGAAGGCGCCGTTGTCGGAGAAGATCTCGACGTCGTAATAGCCGTCCCAGCCTGCGGCCTCGAGCGCGCCGAGCAGCCGAGGCAGGTCGGCGGCGCCGTCGCCCGGCAGCACGCGGTCGGCCCACTTCCGGGTCGGCTCCCGCCAGTCGGCGACGTGGACGCCCACGAAGCGATCCATATGCTGCGCGATCTCGCCGACGACATTTGGCGTGTTCCACAGATGCCACGTGTCGAACTGGATTCCCAGTCCCGGGTGGTCGGCGTCCTCGAGCAGCTCGACGGCCTCGCCGAGCGACGAGATCATCGTCCAGTCCTCCCCGCCGACGCGGTTGATCGGCTCCAGCCCGATCCGAACGCCGGCGCGCTGCGCCTCGTCGCCGATCGTCCGGAGCCCTTCGATGACCGTGTCGCGGTCGTTGCCCGGCCCGGTCAGGCAGACGATGCCGCTCGGCTCGAACTTCGCGAGCCGATGCACCGACGCGCAGATGGCGTCGATCCGCTCGCGCGGGTCGCCCGGTCCCTCCATCAACGGGAGCGGCAGGATCGACGGGATGGCCGGGACCGCCGACGCGCGGCCGAGACCGGACGCGTCGAGCACCTCGAGCGCGGCTCCGTCGTCATCGAGCTTCAGCTCCCAGATCCCGATCCCGTCGGCTCCGCCAGCCGCGTACGCACGCACGTCGTCGGCGAACGACGACGTCAGCGTCGTGATCTGAGAGATCGAAAAAGGGGGCCGGATGCAGGGATTCTACGCTTGAGGAGGTCGCGCGCGACGAGAGTGCCGGACCCGCCTCCGAGCCCGGGACCGGGCCACGTGCTCGCGCCGATCTGGAAGAGCCCGCGAACGGGGGTGCGGTGCCCGGGCTGCTGTGCGAACGGCCGCCACAGGAAGTTCTGGTCGAGCGCGAGCGAGCCCGAGTAAGGATCGCCGCGCTCGAGGTTGATGTTGGCCGATTGCAGGTCGGCCGGAGAGAGGACGACCCGCTTGCGCACTGCCGGTTCGAGATTTGGGATGTGGTGGGCAATGCGCTGCTGGATGCGGTCCGCGTACCGCTCGCGCAACGACTCCGTCCAAGTTCCGTCGCCGACGTCGAGCTCGCGGGCTGCATCTCCTTTCACCTGCCACGGCAGCTCCTGCAGCTGGATCCAGAGCAGCCCCGCTCCACCCGGGGCGCGGGACTCGTCCATCGTCAGCGGCTGACCGACGACGACCGTCGCCTCTGCCGGCAGCAGGCCGCGCTCGGCTTCGTTCACGGCGCGCGAGACGCCGTCGAGCCCGGGCGTGAGATGTACGACCGCGCTCTTGCCGAGCCGCTCGTCGCCGTTCCAGCGCGGCGGCTCGGAGAGTGCGTAGTGGATCTGCATCTCGGAGCGGCCGAAGCGGAAGCGCCGCCCCGCTGCGGCGAGGTCGCCGCCGATGTCGAGCAGCCGGCCGTAGAGCTGCGTCGGCGTGACATTGCAGATGACGGCCCGGCGCGCCGTCAAGACGTCTCCGGTCGTCGTGCGCACGCCGGTCGCGCGGCCGTCGGCGACGAGCACGCGCTCGACGTCCGCGTCCGTGCGAAAACTGCCGCCGTTGTCCTCGACCAGGCGCGCGAGCGCGTCGACGAGCCGTGCGCCGCCGCCGCGCGGAACCGGCATGCCTCCGGCTTCGATCGCGAAGGCGATCACTCGATTCATGAACCCTGAGGTGGCGGCGTCCGGGCCGAGCCCCGTATGCAGTACCCAGGGCGCCAGCAGTCCGTGCGTGCGCTCCGACGCGAACGTCGTCGTCAACCAGTCGCGGCTCGACTGCACGACCTCGCCGCCGAACGCCGCGAGGCCGCGCCGGCCGAGGCGCCGGTACGCCGTCACCGCGAGGCTCGCGCCCGACCGCGACCAGAGCTCCGTCCCGAGCACGCCGAAGACGAGCTCCGCGTTCGCGCCCACCTCGGACATCGCCGCCGTCCATGCTGCACCGTGCTCCTCGGCGTTCGCGTCCCCGCGCGTCGACAGGAACGCGCTGCTGCCGTCGGGAAACGCAGTGGCTGTCGGTTGCTCCGTGTTGAGGTATTCCAGGCCGCGCGCTGCGAGCTCCTCCGCCAGCTCGGCGTGCGCGGGGCCGCCGACCCACAGCGGATGCCAGGCGCTGAAGACGTCGTGCACGTAGCCCGGCTCGGTCAGCTCCGCCGTCTTGATCGCCCCGCCGAGCTCGGCCTCGCGCTCGAGCACGCAGACGTCCCAGCCGGCGCGCGCGAGCAGTGCCGCGCACGCGAGCGAATTGATGCCGCTGCCGACGATGACCGCGTCGTGCTCAGCCACGCGCGAGCTCGCGGAACTCGTCGTCCGTGACGATGTCCCGCTTCTTCGTGCCGAGCTCCTTCACCTGAGCGAGCAGTTCGCGTTCCGCGTCGTCGTCTAGATCGAGCCCGAGTTCCTCCGCCTTGATGCGGATCGAGTCGATGCCGCTCTTCTTCCCGAGCACGATGCCTCGCTGCGCCGCAACAACGTCGGAGGAGTACGGCTCTATCGCCTGCGGGTCGTGGAACTGGCTCGCGACCGCGCCCGACTCGCGGCGGAAGAGGTTGTCGCCGACGAGCGGCTTGTAGGGCTCGAGCTCGTACCCCGAGAGTGCCTGCAGACGCTCGGCGAACGCGCGCACGCGGTCGAGCCGCAGGTTCGTCTCGACGCCGTAGAGCCCTCGCAGCGCGAGCGCGACCTCGGGAAGGTTGGCGTTGCCGGCGCGCTCGCCCATGCCGTTGACGGTGCCCTGGATCCAGCGCGCGCCGGCCCTGACAGCCGCTACGGCCGAAGCCGTCGCGAGCCCGAAGTCGTTATGCCCGTGGAAGTGCACCGAATGGTCGCCGCCGAGCCACTCGCGCGTGCGACCGACGAGGTCGGCGGCCGCTTCCGGGGTCGCGATGCCGAGCGTGTCGACGACCACGACCTCCTGCGCGCCGGCCTCGACCGCCGTCTTGTAGACCGTTTCGAAATACGAGAGGTCGGCGCGCGTGCCGTCTACTCCGAAGAACGCGACGCGGATCCCCTGCTCGGCCGCGAACGAGACCGCGTAGACGATCCGCTCGAGCATCGCCTCGCGATCGACTCCGAGCGCGTCGAGCTTGAGATCGGAGATCGGAGACTCGATCACGCTCGCGCCGACACCGAGCTCGACGAGTGCCTTCACATCCGCCTCGACCGCACGGGAAAAGCCCCAGACCTCGGCCTTGAGCCCTGCATCCCGGATGAGCTCGACGGCGCGCCAGTCGTCGGCGGACACGCGCGGAAAGCCGGCCTCGATCCGCTCGATGCCCAGCTCGTCGAGCCCCTGCGCCAGCTCGAGCTTGTCCTCGGGCGTGAGGACGACGCCGACGGTCTGTTCGCCGTCACGCAGCGTCGTGTCGTAGAAGCCGACCTGCGCCTCGAAGCCGTACGCGTCGTTGATCCCGCCGGTCCAGAACTCAGCCACGCAGCAGAGCCTCCCTCATCCGTTCCTGGCCGCGGTGGAGGACCGGCTCGCCGTGGGCGACGAGCACATGCTCGACCGGGAGCTCGAGGAGCGGCCGCAGTGATTTCCGGAACGCCTCTGGATCGCGCTCCGCAGGCGACTGCAGGACCTCGAGGCCCCCGTCCGCGCCGATGAAGAACTCAGCCACGACGAGCGCGCGCGGTTGACGAAGGTAGAACGCGACTTGACCCTCCTCGGCGCTCCCACCCGGAACGAAGACCTCGACGCCGTCCGGCAGCGGGCCGGACTGCGTCGGGAACGACAGCCGCTGCCGGGCGGTTTCAGCCGCCCACACGGTGACGCCGTATCGCGCAGCGACGGCCGGCGCGCTGCGCTGATGCCACGGCGCGGTGAGCAGCACGGCCGCCCCGCCACAACGCTCGACCCATTCGTCGAGCATCCTGTTCGCTTCGCGGTCCTCCTCTGCCGGCACCAGAGGATCGATCAGAACAGCGGCTCCAGGCGTCTCGTAGCAGACACAGCCGACCTGCTCCGGCCACTCAGCCGCGGCGTGCCACGCCGGGTGCGCCGCGGTCCAGTAGTGCAGTCCGCGCGCGATCTCGTTGACGGTCACCGACGGAAGTCGTCCGGGTAACTCGAGAGCTTTTCGACGCCGTCGGCCGTGATCAGGAAGTTGTCCTCCACTCGCAGGCCGCCGCCGCCCTGCCAGTACGCGCCCGGCTCGACCGCCAGGACCATCCCCTCCTCGATCGTGCCGCCGCCCGCCTGGTGCGCGTAGGGCGGCTCGTGGGCGCGGGCGCCGACGCCGTGGGCGATCGGGTGCGTTGGCTCGTCCAGGCCCGCGTCGGTGATTCCCCTCCGGACGATGCGGTCGAGCTCGGCAAGGCTCGCACCGGGCCGGCAGTGGTCGAGCGCACGGCCGTAGACGCCGAGCAGCACGTCGAGCAGCTCGTCGTAGCGCGGGTCGAGCGTGCCGGGGCAGACGTTCTTCGTGTGGTCGCACCAGTAGCCGTCGGCGCAGACCCAGATCTCGAACAGCGTCGGCTCGTGCTCCTGTACCGGACGGTGGCCCGTCGCTGTGAACGTCCGGATGCCCGGCCCAGACCACACGAGCGAGAACCCGAACGCGAGCTCCACCTTGCCCTTCCACCCTGTCCCCTCGCCGTGGACGAAGCCCTGCCACAGCGCCGCCGCCTCGCTTTCCTTCATGCCCGGCCTCAGCTCGCGCGCGACGTGCTCCATCGCCGCGGCTGCGATCTCGTTCGCGAGCCGCATGCGCTCGAGCTCCTGGTCCGTCTTGATCGCGCGTGCGGCGTTCAGCAGCGGCGTCGCATCCGCCGCGTCGGGAAACGCGTCGAACCACGCTTTCGTGTACGTCGTCGGCTCGCCGACCATCCGGTCGGTCGCCTGCGTGCCGAGCGTGAGCTCGAGCCCGACGCGTCCGTACTCCTTCGCGGCCTCTCGCGCCGTCTCGAGCGAGCGCAGCGCCGGCGGCCGCGGGTCGGTTGCGTCG
The DNA here is from genome assembly GCA_005888435.1 of Actinomycetota bacterium. Classification (GTDB taxonomy): domain Bacteria; phylum Actinomycetota; class Thermoleophilia; order Gaiellales; family Gaiellaceae; genus 3-1-20CM-4-69-9. Next base: position 20,911 of record VAXO01000017.1, read on the forward strand.
TAGCCCGGCACGAGGCGGACGTCCGGCGTCCAACCCGTCTCCGCGGCGTCCTGCGCCGAGGGCTCGATCGTGATCAGGATCGGCTCCCCCTCGCCTGGGAACACGGCCGCGTCGAAGCCCTTCATCCCCCAGAAGTTCGTCAGGTAGAGGACGTTGTCAGGGGCGCGCACGACGAGCGCGTCGAGGTCCTGGTCAGCCATCAGCGAGCGCACGCGCTCGAGCTTCGCGTCGTCGCGCGGCCAGCTCAACCGTGCGCGTCCTGCCAGGAGATCACGGGGTTCCGCAGGACGCCGATCTTCTCGATCTCCGCTTCGATCACGTCGCCCGGCTTCAGGTAGAGCGAGGCGGCGTCCTCGCTGAAGCCCGCGACGCCGCTCACAGTCCCTGTCGAGACCACGTCGCCGGCGGAATAGCCGAGCGGCGAGTAGTGCGCGAGGATCTCCGGGATCGTCACCGACATGTTGCCGCTGTACGACTCCTGGCGCCGCTCGCCGTTGACGCGCAGCTCCATCCTCAGGTCGTGCGGATCGCCGATCTCGTCGGGCGTGACGATCCACGGACCGAGCGGGCAGAAGGTGTCGATCGCCTTGCAGAACGAGAAGACGCCGGACCGCATCTCACGCCGCTGGATGTCGCGCGCCGTGATGTCGTTGAAGATGACGTAGCCGCCGATGTAGTCGGCAGCCTCTTCCGGGCCGAACCACTTCCCGGGCCTGGAGACGACGACGGCGAGCTCGAGCTCGTAGTCGAGCTCGTTCGTCAGGTGCTCCGGGTAGACGACCGGCTCGTCGGGGCCGACGATCGCGTCGACGTTCTGGAAGAAGACGATCCACGGCGCGATCTCGTGCGACCAGTCGACCCGCTTCGACTCCTCCTCGTGCTCGCGGAAATTGCCGGCCGTGTGGAGGAACTTCTTCGGGACGATCGGCGCGCGCAGCCTGGCCTCGGCGAGCGGATGCTCGCGGCCGGTCACGTCCGCGCCGCCGCGCTCGAAGTACTCGCGCATCGTCGCCACGTCGAGCTCGGCGATCGTCTCGCCGTCCAGGCGGCCGACCTTGCCGTCGTCGAATGTGACGAGTTTCACGCGCGCGCCGCCAGCCAGTCGAGGACGTCCTGGGCGTTGCGATCCGGAGGGAAGACGGGATAGAAGACCTTGGCGATCGTGCCGCTCTCGACGACGAGGGCAAGCCGCTTGTACAGCGTGAGCCCTTCGACGTCGAAAGTCGGCAAGCCCGGATCCCGCGCGAGATCGAGCCACTCGTCGCTGATCACCGGGAACGGCATCTTGTTCCGCGCGGCGAACTCGAGCTGGTCGTCGAGGCTCTGGGCGCTGATGCCGGCGACGCGGGCGCCGAGAGCGGCAAGCTCGGCGTTGTGGTCGCGGAAGGCGCACGACTGCGGCGTGCAGCCGCGCGCGCCGGGGATCTCGTCCCAGCCCGGCAGCAGCGGACGCCCCGGCCGGCCCGAGCGCGGGTAGACGTAGAGGACCTTGAAGTCGCGGACGTTGACGGCGCCCTGCGACGACGGCAGGACGAGGTCCGGGAGCTCGGCGCCGGTCAGATGGTCCGCCGCGCCGTCGTCGACGGGGACGGGCAGGCCTTCGGGCAGCACGTACGGGTCCGGGACGCTCATGCGACCCCGCACACCTTCTGCGCCACGCGCGAGTACACGTCCGCGATCTTCACGAGCCCGTCGATGTCGAGGTTCTCGCCGAGCTCGGGATCTGGGAGCCCGCTCGACGTGCCGTAGTTGACGCTCTCGATCCCGTAGCGCGTGAGCGCGGACGCGTCGGAGAACCAGCGCACCGTGTCGCGCTCCGGCTTCCCGCCGAAGACCTCCGTGTGCGCCTCGTCGATCGCGGTCACGAGCGGATGGTCCTCGGCGATCTCCGACCCGGGCGCCGTGACGTAGACCTCGGACTCGATGCCGTGGTCGGGAAAGCGCTCGCGCAACCCGCGGACGAACTCCCCGAGCTCGGCGCGTGCCTCCGCCATCGGCAGCGTCGG
>VAXO01000128.1 GCA_005888435.1 Actinomycetota bacterium
CAGGGCCAGTTCAATCATCATACGCCGTCTGGGGCGTCAGAACCGTTAAGCCTTCTTCCCCATGCCGAACCACTTGCGGACCTTCCGCCATGAGGCTGGTCATAGACCGAATCTACGCCGTTTCACCAATCGAAACGCCGATCCCTCCGAGAAATGATTGGCGAAACGCCCGCTGTTTCTGTTTCCGTTAGAACTCTTCTCGAACGGGCGATCAAATTGACTCTCGGAGCGCGTTCGCCGCGGCTTGCAGACGGTCACTGACTTCGGCTAGTTCTCGCGCCGCGAGGTCGATGCGTTCTTGCTGGACCTCGGAGCGCTCCTGCTGGCTGTTAGCGCGCAGTTGCTGGCTATCAGCACGCTCGCGAAGCGCCGTGAGCTGGCGCTCCATCTCCGCCACGGTCCGAGTGAGGTCCGCTAGCTGCCCAGCGACGCTGGCTATGTCCTCTTTGGCTGTCATACCCGCCGGATTCTAGGCGTCGCTCATACGAGTCTTCGGTGCGAACCGGTCTAGCCGGACTCAGAGCCGCTTCTGCATGTGCACGTCGTCGGGCTCGAGCTCGTAAAGCTCCGGCAGAGGCTCCGACATCGGCTCGAAGCCTCGGCCGAGATAGAACCGAACGGTGTTAAGCGACGGCGTTGCCGAGACAACCATCGCGGTGTCACCCTGCTCACGGGCCAGGCGTTCGAGCTCGTCACTGAGATACCCGCCGATGCCGGAAGCGCGGTACTCGTTGCTCACGTGGAGGAACGCGCACTGCGCGATCCCGGGCCGGATGTGCGGCCTCACGATCCCGATCCCGACCAGCCGGTCGGCGAAGGCTCCGAGCGCGATTCCGCCTGCGGCGAGGTGCCGTTCGCACTCGGCGCGCTGGTGAGCGACCGAGTGTTCGCCCTCTCCGTCGCTGAACCACGCCGGCGCGCTCCAGTCGCCGGCCCGCTCCTCGAGTCGGGTGCCGTGTTGGATGTACAACGTCTCGATCCGTTCCGTGCGGTCGATCTCGCCGATCCGCGCAAGGTCTGCTGCGACGAGTCGTCGGTAGGTGATCTCGCTTCTCGCCACTGCTCGAAAGCTTGACACCCCGGCGGGATGAGTTTCCGTGCCCGAGACGTTCGCGATACTCGAACACCTTGACTCATATCGCTGATCTTCTACTCCGTGGCGCCGGCGGCGAGCCGGTCGACTTCGCCCGGACGATCGTCTCGCACGGCGTCGCCGAGCTGCCACCCAACCGTCTCCACCTCAAAGCGCGAACGCTGGAGACGACGCTGCCGGTTCCGCGCGGCGCTCGCACGGTGCGGCTGACGGAGAGCGGCGGCAAGCTCCGCATCGAAGTCGTCACAGGCAGCGCGGGACAGGGCCTGCGCGTCGCATTGATGAAAACGGTCGCGCACATGTTCCGGCTCGACGAGGATCTCTCCGGCTTCTACGAGCTGGTGAACGAGGACGATCTGTCTTGGTGCGCACTCGGCGCCGGACGCATGCTGCGCGCGCCAACCGTGTTCGAAGACGTGGTCAAAACCATTTGCACTACGAACACGGCGTGGTCCGGGACTCGCAGGATGACGGCGGCGCTTGTCGACAACCTCGGCGTAGAGGCGCCGGGCAGCGGTCGCACGTTCCCCGCGCCCGAAGCCATGGCCGAAGCGGACGAGTCGTTCTACCGCGACGTCGTGCGCGCGGGCTACCGCGGCCCGTACCTGAAGACGCTTGCAAGCGAGGTCGCCGAGGGGCGCGTTGACCTCGAGGAGCTGAACGACGCCGGCCTCCCCGACGAGGAGGTCGCCCTGCGCCTGCTCGCACTGCCCGGCGTCGGGCCGTACGCGGCGGCGCATGTGATGCTCACTTCGCTCGGCCGCTATTCGCGCCTCGTGCTCGACTCTTGGACGCGGCCGACCTATGCCAGGCTCGCGGGCGCCCGGCGGACGCTGAAGGACGTGACGATCGAGCGCCGCTTCAAGCGCTACGGCGACTGGGCCGGCCTCGCCTTCTGGCTGTACCTGACCCGCAACTGGGTCGAAGAGGGGCTGCCGGTTTAGCCGCACTTTGCGGCGTCGGCCGCGCGACCGGCGTTACACCGGCGCGGAGGCGGGTAGGTAGCCGAGCTTCGCCGCCAGGGATCGAGCTCGAGGAGGACAAATGGCTCTCAAGAGCAGCGTCGTCGCTGTGCTCGTCGCAGCAGTCACGTCTTTGTTGGCATTTTCGCCCGGCAGCGCGACGAGCGCGAAGCCGTGCAGCGCGCGCCGGAACGCCAAGCCATGCGCCGACAGGACCGCGCCGACGACACCTGGGAGCCTCACTGTCACGGCGACGACGCCGACCACGGTCAGCGTCTCGTGGAGCGCGTCGACGGACAACGTTGGCGTCGCCGGTTACACGCTGTTCCGCGACGGAGCCACCGTCACGACGACGACGAGCACAGGCTTCACGTACACCGGCTTGACGTGCGGGACGACCTACGTCCTCGCCGTCGACGCATACGATGCGGCCGGCAACCACTCCACGAAGGCGTCGGTCACCTCGTCGACGGCGACCTGCCCGGGAGATACGACGCCTCCCTCGACACCGACCGGGCTCAAACAGACGGGCAGCACGACGACGAGCGTGTCGCTTGCATGGAGCGCGTCGACCGACAACGTGGGCGTCACGCACTACAACGTCTTCCGTGGCAGCGGGCTCGACGGCACCAGCCCCGGCACGAGCTACACGTCGGGCGGGCTGACGTGCGGAACGAGCTACCTGTTCAGCGTGCAGGCGCAGGACGCGGCCGGCAATGTCTCAGGCCAGAGCAGTGCCATCAGCGCCGCCACTGCAGCCTGCAGCAGCGGCACCGATCCGGTGATCACCGCCGCGGGAGACATCTGCGGCTCGTCGACGGACTGCAAGCCCACGTCCGACCTCGTCCTGTCCATCAATCCGACCCGCGCCCTGACACTCGGCGACAACGCGTACAACGACGGCACGCTCTCGCAGTTCAACACGGAGTACGACCCCAACTGGGGCCGGTTCAAGTCCATCACGAGCCCGTCGCCCGGCAACCACGACTACCACGTTGCGGGCGCAGCCGATTACTTCAGCTACTTCGGCGCACAGGCACCGGCCGCGTACTACAGCTACGACGTCGGCGCGTGGCATGTCATCTCGCTCGCGTCCAGCGCGGGCATCAGCCCGAGCGCCGGCGGCGCCGAGGAGACGTGGCTCAAGCAGGATTTGGCGGCGCACCCGAGCAGGTGCACCCTTGCCTACTGGCACGAGCCGCGCTGGTCATCGGGGACCACGCACGGCAGCAACAGCAGCTGGAGTACCGTGTGGAACGACCTCTACGCGGCCGGGGCGGACGTCGTCCTCAACGGTCACGAGCACAACTACGAGCGCTTCGCCAAGCAGAGCCCGAGCGGCGCCGCCGACCCGAACGGCATCCGCGAGATCGTCGCCGGCACCGGCGGCGTCAGCCACGGCTACCCGTTCGGAACGCCGATTGCGAACAGCGAGGTTCGCAACGACAGCACGTGGGGTGTGCTCAAGCTGACGCTGCACCCGACGAGCTACGACTGGCAGTTCGTCCCGGTCGCCGGCAGCACGTTCACCGACAGCGGCAGCGACACGTGTAGCTGAGTCGCACTTCTGAACTAGGCTCCGCGGCGGAGCGGCCGGGGCTGGTGCCCCAACTGGTCTTCAAAACCAGTACGGCGTCGTCCGCTGAGCCGAACCGGTGCCTCCCTATTCAAGGGTCGTCTGGCGAGAGGACACTCGCCCAGGCGAACGGTTCCGGTGCAGGACGCCTGCCACCGGCAGTTGGGCGCGGGACGAGCGGCGCGCACGGGAACCATGCTCGCCGCTCGCGCTTACCGAGTCAGCGCAGTGACCTGAAGCCCGCTCGGATCTCTTCGCTGAAGAGCTGCGGCTCTTCCCAGGCCGCGAAGTGGCCGCCCCTCTCGGCCTTGTTGAAGTAGGTGAGGCTGGGGTACGACCCCTCGACCCAGCTGCGCGGGGCCTGGAAGAT
>VAXO01000130.1 GCA_005888435.1 Actinomycetota bacterium
CATTCCTGGGCCGGAGCGCCTCGAGCTGGTCCACACGGGCATCGACCCGCCGCCCAAGTAGCATCGCGCGGCTGATGCGCGACATCACCGTCCTTGTCACGGCGTCGGGGGCGCCCGGCACCGCGGCGCTGCTCCGCGCGCTGCGCACGAACGGCGAGCGCGGCGTGCGCATCGTCGGGACCGACATGTCGCCGCAGTCGGTTGGGCGCCAGTTCTGCGACCGGTTCTACGTCGTCCCGCCAGGAGGCGATCCCGCTTTCATCGACGCCGTCCTCGACATCGTGCGGCGCGAGAACATCGACGTCGTCGTGCCGCAGTCCTCGTTCGACCTGCTCGCGCTCGCCGAAGGACGCGAGCGCTTCATGGCGTCGACCGTGCTGGTCTCACCGCCCAAAGCGATCCGCACCGCGAACGACAAGGCCGCGACGTACGCGCTGCTCGAGCGGCTCGGGCTACGCGCGCCGGCATGGCGCAAGGTCACGGGCGGCCGCGCGCTCGCGCTCGCGGCGCAGGAGCTGGGCTATCCGGAGCGTCCCGTCTGCTTCAAGCCGGTGTTCAGCTCCGGCTCGCGCGGCTTCCGCGTGCTCGACGCGAGCGTCGACCGGGCGAAGCAGCTGTTCGAGGAACGTCCGGGCAACCTGGCGATGCGACTCAACGACGTCGTCGAGCTGCTCCCACAGGAGGGCGGCCCCGACCTGCTCGTGATGGAGCTCGCGACCGGGCGCGAGCGAACCGTCGACGGGATCGCACGTGCCGGACAGGTCGTGCTCGGGCACGCGAAGACTCGCGAGTCGATGCGCGCCGGCCTGGCGATGTACTTCGAGACTCTCAACGACCACTGGCTGCTCGAGGTGGCGCAACGCATCGTCGCCGAGCTCGGCATCGAGTACTTCTTCAACATCCAGCTCGTCGGCGACCACGTGATCGAGATCAACCCGCGCATCTCGACGATCGTCTACCAGGACGACCTCAACCTTCCCTACCTCGGCGTCAAGAGCGCGCTCGGCGAGATCTCGCACGAGGAGCTCGCGCAGCTGGGCGCGCGCGTGCGCACGTCACGGCGCGCGCTGCGCTACTTCGACCAGGTCGAGTGGGACGAGAGCTCACCGGCGGACACGCAGGTGCCGCCACGGGCCTGGACGCCGTCCAGCACCCTCGAGTAGAGCCGGTCCCACCCGCCGGAGCTGAGCGGATCGAAGCGGTCCGGGTGCCAGAGGATCGCGAACGCGCCGCCGTTCGCGGCCGCCCAGTCGAGGAGCGTCTCGAGCCGCGGCGCGGCGCGCTTCGCGGACAGTCCCAGGTAGCGCTCCTCGGCCAGGGTCGCATCCATCGCCGCGAGCGGGATCTCGAGGACGTCCGCCGGCGCGTCGCGCTCGAAGTCCCACGGGTGGAACGGCCGGGCGATGCCGGCGCGGAAGCCGAGCGCATCGGGGAAGCCGAGCGTCGTGTCGTAGCTGAACGGCAGCTCCGCGATGTTCCGGTGCGGATCCGCTCGCAGGTAGTGGTAGCGGTGGCCGGCAACAGGCCCGGCAAGTGCTTCGAGACTCGCCTTTTCCTCTGCGAGGCGCCCTGGATCTTCGGCGGCGGTGTAGCTGCCATGCAGCCCGATCTCGGCGCCGGTCTCGCGCAACGTCTGGATGAGTTGGGGCCGTAGCTCGTCATACGTCTCCGGCGTGGGGCCGTCGTGCGGGTCGTGATGGCCCGCCAGCACGAAAAAGGTCGAGCCATGGGCGCCGCGGCGCCGCTCTTCGGCGACGATCTGCTCGAAGCGCCAGTTCGGATCGGTGCCGCGCATGCGGTGAACCGGCGCGGCGGCGAGGGCCGTCGCCTCGCGGAACGCGGGCCCGAGGCGCACCCCGAGCGCGTTTCGCTTCAGGCGCGCAGCCGAGCCGCGGACGCCGATGCGCGTCCACCGCCAGGGGTTGTCGACGTCGTGGGTGAGCGCGACGGTGAACGACCGGTCGCCGACGCCGAGCCGCCTGCGCAAGCGCTCGAGCGGCGGGTCGAGGGGGTCGAGCCGCGACCCTTCCGCGCGGAAGCGCCCGTGCTCGTCGCGCGGGCCGTTCCACTCCTCCACGCGCGCAAGATGGAAGAAGCCGGCGGCGACGTCGTCGCCGGGCAATTCGCCGCGCTCGAGCTGCTCCCACGCCTCCGCGTCATAGGGGACGTCGTCGCCGAAGCCGAGCTCGGTCGCGCCGATCGAGTCGAGCACCCAGCGCGCGCGGCGCTCGATCTGCTGGGGAATCACCTGACGACGCTCCGAGCGACGCGCGCGAGGTGGACAAGCGCCGGCTTCGGGTCGTCGACGGCGAAGACGGCATCGACGTAGGGCGGCCGCTGCGGTGCGGGCGATTCGCCGGGAAGCAGGGTGATCGCCCAGCGCTTCCCGTCGCCGTTCATCTGCGCGGGCGGCGGTGTCTCGCCGACGAGATCCGCGTATGCGATCCGCGGCAGGTCGACGCCGCACGCGGTCGCGAGACCGTGCCACTGCCACAGGCGCGGGTTGATCTCCATCAGCTTGTAGCGGCCGTCGCGCGCGTCGCGCTTGAACTCGACCTGCGACAGGCCGTGGTACCCGAAGGCGCGCAGCAGCTGCAGCGCAGAGTCGACAACCTCCGGAATCCACACGGCCTCGCCGACGCGACAGGTGCCGATGCCGGGCGGGGTCTGTCGCAGCTTGCGGCCGCAGAAGACGCCGAGCGCGCGCCCGTCTCGTGTGAGATAGCTGCCGACGCTGTAGAGCGCGTCGTCGCCGCCGGGCACCAACTCCTGGACGATCGGCCCGAACTCCTCCGTTTTCGCGAGCGCCTCCTCGAGCTCCGCCGGCGTGTCGCAGCGAAACGCCTGACGCTTGTAGCGCCGCTTGAACTCGACGGAGCGGTCGGGCTTCACGATCACCGGGAACGTCCCAGGGTCGGCCGCCGGAACGTCGACGCCGGCCGCTTGCGCCTGCTCGAGCTGCGCCCGCTTGCTCTGCACGCGCTCGAGCAGGTCCCACGCGGGAAACGGCGTCAGCACATCGAGGTCATCGGTGTACCGGGCGATCGCGTTGAGCACGTTGTCGTGCGTGGGGAAGATGACGACCTCGCCGAGCGCACGGACGAAGTTCACGAAACGGTGCTCCTCCTCGAACGGATCCGGAGACACGAGACGCTCCGCGTACTTCGACCGGAACCCGAGCGCGCTCGGTCTGTGGTCGACCGCCAGCACGCGGATCCCGGCGCGGCCGAGCGAGCGGATCGCCGCGAGCCCGTTCACCCAGCCGACATCGACGACAGCCGCGGCGATGCTCATCCCGAAGGTTCTAGCGGAGCGCGTTGAGCACGGCGAGGTCAGCGTCCGAAGGCTGCCAGTCGCCCGCCGCTGCGTTGGCGCGCACCTGTTCGGGTTTCGTCGCGCCGGCGATCACCGAAGCGACGGCCGGCTGTGCGAGCAGGCCGGCGATCGCCACGTCGAGCAGCGACAAGCCGCGCTCCTCCGCAAAGGCCTCCAACGCCTCGAGCCGGTCGAACGTCTCGTCGTCGAAGACGTCGTCGCGATCGGACAGACGCGTTCCCTCCGGCCGCGGCTGCCCACGCTTGTATTTGCCCGTCAGCAGCCCGCTGGCGAGCGGGAAGTACGGCAGCACGCCGAGACCGAGCCGCTCGCAGACGGGAAGCAGATCCTTCT
>VAXO01000003.1 GCA_005888435.1 Actinomycetota bacterium
GACGAGGAAGCGCTGAGGGCAAGCACCGAGGCGGGCGAGCGGCTCGCCGAGCTCACGGCCCAGACGACCGGGGCTACGCGAGTCGCGATCGAGCAGTACGAGGCCACGCTCTTCGACGTCTGACATGAGCACCGAGTTCGTTCTCGGCGACGACTTCGCCAGAGTCCTCACGGAGACGACGCAGGCGCTCGTCTGCGTGCTCGACAGTGGCGGACGGATCCTCCTCTTCAACGACGCGTGCGAGCGGACGACTGGGTACGGGCGTGACGAGGTCATCGGACGCGACGCGCGCGAGTCCGTGATCCCGCCGGAGGAGTCGGAGGCGTTCGGCGACGTGCTCGCCTACATCTGGCGCACCCGTCTCTCGAGCCCACAGGTCGGGCACTGGGTGACGAAGAACGGCGACCGCCGCCTGATCGCGTGGTCGAACAGGCTGATGCCGGCCGTCGACGGCAACGGCAGCTTCCTCGTCACCACCGGCATCGACCTGACCGAGAGCGCCGAGGAGTCGGAAGGCGCGCTGAGCGGCGACGTCGAGGCGAAGCTGGCGGAGGTCGGGCGGCTCGCGCAGGAGCAGCGCGCGCTGCGCCGCGTCGCGACGCTCGTCGCCTCCGAGGCGACGCCCGAGCGGGTGTTCGCAGCGGTGTCGGAGGAGACGTCACGGGTCCTCGAGGTGAATGCGTCGGCGGTGTTCCGCTACGAGGGCGACGACACGGCGACGGTGGTCGGTCGCCACGACCGCGAGGCCGTCGGCATCTTCTCCGTCGGCGATCGCATCTTCGCCGACGACAACACGGCGATCGGGCGCGCACGCGACACGGGGCTCCCAGCGCGTATCGAGGACTACTTCGCGATCGACACGGACGTCGCGAAGACGATGCGTGAGGCCGGCTACCGCTCGACGGTCGCAGCCCCGATCTTCGTCTCCGGCATTCCGTGGGGCGCGATCGCGATCGCGGCACGCGAGGCGCTTCCCGACGAAAGCGAGGCCAGGCTGATGGGCTTCTGCGAGCTCGTTTCGCTGGCCGTTGCGAGCGCGCAGGCCCGCGAGGACCTGCAGTCGTCGCGTGCGCGGCTCGTGAAGACCGGCGACGAGCAGCGGCGCAAGCTCGAGCGCAACCTGCACGACGGCGCGCAGCAGCGGCTCGTCTCGCTCGCGCTGACGCTGCGGCTCGCACGTGCGAAGCTCGAGTCGGATCCAGGCGCGCTGGAGCCCATCCTCGCCGGCGCGGCTCAGGAGCTCGACCTCGCGCTCGAGGAGTTGCGTGAGCTCGCGCGGGGCCTCCATCCCGCCGCATTGACGGAGCAGGGGCTCGCCCCGGCCGTGCGGGCGCTCGGCGAGCGGCTTCCCGTCGACGTCCGGGTGGACGACCTCGACGAGCGGCTGCCGGACTACCTGGAGGCGACGGCGTACTACATCTGCTCGGAAGCGCTGACGAACGTCGCGAAGCACGCGCGCGCGGAATCTGCGCGCGTGACGTTCCACCGCGAGCCGGGTGTGCTGCGCTTCGAGATCAGCGACGACGGGCGCGGCGGCGCCGACGGGCGCGGCTCCGGGATCCTCGGCCTGCGCGACCGGGCCGAGTCCGCAGGCGGGACGCTCTTCGTCATCAGCCCGCCTGGCAAGGGCACCGTCGTCACGGCGACGCTCCCGCTCGATTAGGCCGGGCGGATGCTCTGCCGGAAGTGGAACACGTTCTGCGGGTCGTACTTGCGCTTGACCTGCCTCAGCCGTGGGAGGTTCGCGCCGTAGTAGGCGTGCTCCCAGTTCGGCAGCTCGGGATCGATGTAGTTCTGGTACGCGAACGGCGACACGTACGGTCGCAGCGCTGCAAAGCAGCGGCGCAGCCACGCGAGGTTCGGCGCGGCTACCGCGCCGGCATTCCAGTAGGCGAGGTACTGCATCGAGAAGAGCGCGTCCCGATGCACGAACGCTGTCGCGGCCTTCGGCACCCGGTTGATCGCGCCGCCCCACGAGTCGAGCAGCACGATCCCCGAGCCCGTCCCCGAGGTGGGCTGGCCCTCGATCTGGTGCAGTAGCGTGTCGATCCCCGCGGACGAGAGCGGCGCGGTCGAGATGCTCGATTTCGCGGCGAACGTCGCTCGCCCCCCGTCGCCGCCGGCCCAGTAGTGCACGGCTTCGAGGAACGTCCGCGTCTTCGTCGTGAACCTCGACGGCGTGCCGGCGTTCAGGAGCGGTGCGAGCAGGGCCCGCAACGCCTGCTCCGAGCCGAAGAATTGGCCGGCGGAGGTGATGTTCGGCGCAGCGCTCGAGCCCGGCTCGGCGTTGACGTTCAGCACGGAGCTCAGGGCGTCGGGTGCGTGCGGTGCGAACGCCTGCCAGGCCTGCACGACCTGCTTCGCGTCCGTCCAGGGCCACTCGAGCGAATAGGTCGACACGCTGCCGACCGAGTTGGTGCGGAACACGAACCGTGTGACGATGCCGAAGTTCCCGCCGCCGCCACCACGCAGGGCCCAGTACAGGTCGGGATGCGAGTGGATGTTGGCGACGACGGCGCTGCCGTCGGCGAGCACGACGGTGGCCTCCAGTAGGTGGTCGCACGTCAACCCGAACTTCCTCCCCGACAGGCCGATGCCGCCGCCCTGCGCCAGCCCTGCGATCCCGACCGTTGGGCATGTGCCGGCGGGGATCATGCGGCGCTTGTTCGCGAGCGCCGTGTCGACGGCCAGCAGGTGCGCGCCGGCCCCGGTCGCCGCTCGTCCGTTGGCCGCGACCGAGACGGCATGGAGTCGTGAGACGTCGACGATCACGCCGCTCGTCGTCGAATAGCCGCCGTAGCTGTGGCGGCCCGAGCGCGGCACGATGCGGACGTTGTGCTTGCGCGCCCAGCGCACCGTCTTCTGGACATCGGCCAGCGACTCGCAGAACGCGATCGCCCTCGGCTTGACGGCGTCGAAGCGGGTGTCGTAGAGGACGCGCGCCGCGTTGTAGCCGGGAGCGCCGCGCTGGACCACGTCACCCCGGAGCGAGCGATCGAGCTCGCGGTAGATCCCGCTCGGCGCGAGCGCGTCGACGATCGGCACGGCACCGAACGCGAGCGCCGTACAGCGGGCGACGAATTCTCGGCGCGTGAGCTCTTCCACGCGCCCACGAATCTACCGGCGGACCCCCATCGTGATCGTTGCGAGGTAGACCCCGGCGCTCGAGCGCTTGACCTTCAGCATCGAACGGCTGCCACCACTGCGGAAGATCATGTCGTCGGCGTTCCGCGTCGTCCGGGTCGGACGCGAGGAGTACGGCGCGTGGCGGTAGACGGCGTCCGTCAGCGAGTCGGAGAAGTAGAGCTGCCCGGTGTGCACGACGTTGCCCCCGACGTGCACCTTGATGTGGATGTGGACCGTGCGTCCCTGGTACCAGCCGGGATAGACGGTGCGGAACTGCGCCAGCCCCTTGGCGTTCGTCCGCTGGATCCCCCGCATGAACGTCCGGCTCGACGCACCCGAGCCGAAGCCCGAGTAGACGCCGGCCGCGTCCGCGTGCCAGATGTCGACGGCGGCATTCCGGACCGGCCGGCATGTCGTCGCGTCGACGACGAACGCCCGCAGCTGCATCGGCGAGCCGGGGTGACCATCTGTGATGTTGCGGCGGAGTTTCTCGCCGGCGATGTAGTACGGGCCCTCGGTCTGCTCGGGCGTGAGGATGCAGGACACGGATGCGGCGTCGGTCCTGCGCGCGTCGAGGCCGGCCAGGCCGAGCGCGGTGAGTGCAAAGCCGCCGAGCCGCGCGAGCGACTCGCGTCGGGTGAGCTGTCCGTCGTACACGGCGACGACGGTAACGAGCCGACCTAAGAGGCCACTAAGAGTGCTTCGCGAGGAACGCCAGCACCTTCGCCCACGCGTCCTCTGACGCGTCCGCGAACTCCTCCTGCTTCCGGTCGAAGAAGCTGTGCGGCGCGTCCTCGTAGGTGACGAGCTCATGCTCGACGCCCGCAGCTTGGAGAGCCTGCTCGAACGCGGCGTTGTCCTCGGCCGTGATGTTCTGGTCGGCTCCCGCCTGCAGCGCGAGGATCGGCGCCTTCAATTCGGCCGCTCGCTCGGTCGCCTCGGCTGGGCGGCCGTAGAAGCCCACGGCGCCGGCCAGTCCGTCCTGGTCGGCGGCGGCGAGCCACGACTGGCGTCCACCGAAACAGAAGCCGACGCTGAAGATCCGCTCCGCGCCGTGTTCGCGGAGATAGGCGATGCAGGCGGCGATGTCGGCCTGCACCGTCGGCGTCGTCGTCTCGTCTACGTGCGGCCTGTATTCGAAATCCTCGTCCCGCTTCGACGCACCCGCGGTCCGGCCGAAGTAGTCGAATGCGACCGCGGCGATGCCGCGCTCGGCGAAGCGCAGGGCGAGCTCCTCGTAGAAGCGGTAGAGGCCACGGACGTCAGGGAGGATCACGACGCCGACCTTCGCCGGCTCGTCGGGCGTCGCCGCGAAGGCGGCGAAGGTGTTGCCGTCGGCCGCCTGCAGAGTCAGATCCTCGTGCGAGACCGCCGCGCCGCGGATGACCGGAATCGGCGGCGAGGAGTCGACGTCGAAGCACATGCATGGAGCCTACGATGCGAGGGTGTTCCTCGCCGCGCTACCCGCTCCGCCGGCGGGACATCCCGCGGTGATCGCCTTCTGGGATATGCGGCGTGGGTTGTACGTGCACGGGTCACGCGTGTCGCTGACGACCGACGGCGGCCGCACCTTCCGTCTCGTCCTCCGTACCCCGCGGCAGGTCACCGGCATGCAGGCGTTCGGCGAGCGCGCGGCGATCGTCGACATCGCGAGCGGCGGTGCAATTCGGACGCTCGACGGCGGTCGCACCTGGCGGCCGTTCCGGCATCGTCTGGATGCCGATTTCGCGACGCTGCGGGTCGGCCTCGGCTTCGACACCGGACGCTTCGAGCTCGTACGCCGCTTCTTCGCCACACGAGACGGCGGCGTATCCTGGCAGCCGCGGCGCAGCCCGTGCTCGCGCCGACTCTCGTTCTCGGCCGCGGTCGATCTCGCCACGCCGCGCGTCGGTTGGGCGACATGCGTCGGGCAACCCGGCACAGGCCAACAGCCCAAAGCAGTCTTCAGTACGAGCGACGGCGGCCGAACGTGGCGGCGCCGCGGCAAGCTGGACTGGTCGGGCTACGTGTGGGGCGCGGCCTTCGCGAGCGACGGCTTCGGGCTCGTCTGGGAATCCCGTGGGACGCTCTACATCACGCGTGACGGCGGCGACCACTGGACGGCGCGAACGGACATCGCCGAACCGGAGATCGACTTCGGCGGGGGCGGCGCGGCGTTTCCCGGCGGCCGCGGTCTCGTCTTCCTGGGCCGGGGAGACCGGTCAGGCCGCCTGCTTGCGACGCGCGACTTCGGCCGCACGTGGCGGATCCTCCACCGCTGGCCCTGAAAGACGCCGGAAGGCCGAAGCTCTAAGTAGGGCTAGCCGCACTGTCCAGCGAGGGCGCCGGGCCTAGCCTCGCTGTATGAGCGTGGCGCCCCTCCATCGAACTGCTTCCTCCCCCCATCGCGGCTCGGTCGAGGTCGCCACGCTCGTCGCTCTCTACGCCGTCTACGAGATCGTGCGCGGCCAGGGTCACGCGACCGTCGCCGCCGCACGGGCGCACACGGACTGGATCGTCCATCTCGAGCAGCGCTTCCACGTCTTCGGGGAGCGCGCCGTCCAGCACGCTGCGGACGCCGTTCCCGGCGCGCCGACGCTGCTGGGGATCGCATACATCGCGCTGCACTTCCTCGGCACCACGGCGTTCCTGGTCTGGCTCTACCGGCGCCACCGCGAACGGTTCGCGCTCGTCCGCAACACGATGATCGCGGCGACCGGCATCGCATTGACGCTCTATGTCGTCTTCCCCGTGGCGCCGCCGCGACTTGCTGCGCTGGGCTTCGTCGACACGGTCTCCAAGCATGCGGGGGTCAACCTCAGCTCCGACGTGCTCGGGAGCCTCTACAACCCGTTCGCGGCGGTGCCGAGCCTGCACTTCGGCTACGCGCTGCTCGTAGGCGTCACGATCGCTGCAGTCGCGCGCCGCCGCGTCGTGCGAGTGCTCGCGCTCGCTTACCCACTCGTGATGCTCTTCGTGATCGTGGCCACCGGCAACCACTTCTTCTTCGATGCGGCCGGCGGCGCGCTGGCGGTCGGCGCGGGTTACCTCATCGCGACCTGGGTCGGCGCCGCCAGGCGCGAACCGCAGCGACGAACTGCTGCGGGATCCGCCGCCTTGCCGTGCTGAGGGCCTCGCGAAGCGCGGCGTCGGCGCCGTCGAAGACGCCGGGCCCGTGGCCGCAAAGGATCACCTCGGGATGAATGTCGAGCCGCGGCGGGCGCAGGCGTAGCAACGGGTGCACGCCGAGCCGCTCGCCGCCGGCACGGAAGTAGCCCACGGTCCCGACGGCGTCGCCGCAGACCAGCACCCGCTCGTCCGCCCACCAGAGCGCGACCTCGCGCCAGTGCCGCTTCAGCCTGACGGGCAGGAACTCGAACGGGCCGAGCCGAGTTCTCGGGATCACGTGGTACGGCACGCCCAGGCGGTCCGCGATGGCGGCGCAGTCGCGGTTGTGCCGGTCGAGTAGCTGCACGATCCCGACGACGTTCTCGAGCCCGTCCACGTAGCCGCCGTCCACCGGATCGACGAGCCACGTGCCGTCCTCGGAGAAGAGCGCGTGCGAGGCCCGTTGGAGGAACTCGTCCTCGACCCACTCTCCTATTGGCGCCACGACTCGACCCAGAGGTCGAAGTGCGGGAAGTCCCGCTCGCGGGCAGACGCAATCAGCTCGTCGAGGTCGTACGAGATGCGGCAGAACTCGACCGCCAGGCTTTCGTCGTCGACGAGCGCGTACTCGCACCACCTGCCGACGCCGATCGCACCGACGCAGAACCAGAGCGTCGATTCGAACCGACGCAGCCATTGCTGGTGGACGTGACCGGCCGCGACCGCATCGAGCTCGAACGTTCCGACCTGCTCGGGCGGAGTCTCGGGCAAGACGACGTCCTCGTTCGACGTCGGCGTCGCATGACAGCAGAGCACACGCCCGGTCTGCACGGTCGGGCTGAACCCGCGCAGGAACTCGAGCCCGTTCTCGCCCAGTTGCTCGCGCGACCAGTGCGCGGTCGTCATCAGGCGCTCGAGGTCGTCTGCCTCCTCCGCGCCCAGGTCCAGCGTGAGCAGGAACTCGTCCGAGTTGCCGAACACGCACGGGCAGCCGAGCTCCTGCAGCAGCTCGACGCATTCGCGCGGCTGCGGCCCTCCCTGTGCGACGTCTCCGAGCGCGACGATCAGCTCGGGGCTGCGATCCTCCAGATCCGCGAGCGCAGCTCGGAAGGCGACGGCGTTGCCGTGCATGTCTGCGAGGAGGGCGACCCGCACACGGGCACGCTATAGGTGGCGAGCGCAGCTGCGATCTCGGCGTCGGGCACGTACAGGCGAGCCGGATACGCGTGCGATGCGCGCCATCCCGCCTCCGTCTCCAGGACGTGTCCCCAGACGACGACCTCGCCGAGGATGCGGCACACCGTGCCCGGCTCGTCGCGACCGCGCGCATACGACAGTGCGTCGACGGGGTCGCGCACCGCGTGGAAGCCGCAGTTGCACTCGGCCGCCGGTACCGGATGCGGCCCGATCGGCGTCGCGAACGGGTCGTCGTCCCTCCGGCACTCCGCGACTACGGGGCCGCCGGGCTGCCAAAGGAGGTCGTGCAGCACCGAGCCGAGACGCGGCCCCTCCGCTGTGTCGGTGACGACCCATGCGCGCCAGCCGGTGACCCGCAGGCTGCTCTCTCGAAGCGTGCGCCCCGTCTCCATCAGCTCGTCCTTGCGAGCCGCCTGTCGGCCGGCTGGATCACCTCGTCGACGAGGCCGTAGGCGACGGCGTCGTCGGGCGTCATGAACCGGTCGCGGTCGATGTCCTTCATCACTTGCTCGAGCGCCTGGCCGGAATGCCGGGAGATGATCTCGGCCATCCGCTGCGTCATCTCGAGGATCTCCTTGGCGGCGATCTGGATGTCCGCCGGGGAGCCGCGGAAGCCACCGGAGCCCTGGTGAATCATCACCTTGGCGTTTGGCAGCACGTAGCGCTTGCCCGGTGCGCCGCCGGAGAGGATCATCGCCGCCGCGGACATCCCCATCCCCGTGCAGATGGTGCGAACGTCGGGCCGCACGTACTGCATCGCGTCGTAGATCGACATGCCTGCGTACGACGACCCGCCCGGGGAGTTGATGTAGAGCGAGATGTCCTTGTCTGGGTCTTCGGACTCGAGGAAGAGCAACTGGGCGGTGATCACGTTCGCGATCCCGTCCTCAACCTCCTGGCCGAGGAAGACGATGCGCTCGCGGAGCAGGCGCGAGTAGATGTCGAAAGAGCGTTCGTAGCGGCCGTCCTGCTCCACGACCATCGGTATCAGCGGCATCGAGAGCCTCCTGTAAAGTGCAACCTGTTGGTTGCGCCATTATACGCAACCCAGAGGTTGCGGATTGGAGGAGCCGTGGAAGTGACGCGCGAGATCGTGTTTCCCGTTCCGCCCGACGAGGTCTGGGAGGCGCTGACGGATCCCGAGCAGCTCGAGGAGTGGTTTGCCAACGACGTCGAGCTCGACGCGACGGAGGGCGGCGAGGGCATCTTCCGCTGGAACAACGGCGAAGAGCGGCACGCCACCGTCGTCGAGGCGACGCCGAGCGAGCGGCTCGTGCTCGACTGGGACGACGAGGGCACCGTCGAGCTCACGCTCCAGGAGGTCGAGGAGGGCACCCGCCTGCTCGTCCGAGAGTCGACGCCGGAGTTCTCGACCGCGCTCGCCCTGCGGGCGATGGCACTCAGCTACGTGTGACTGATCCGACCGGGCGCGTCTTCGACGCGCTGGCCGATCCGAACCGGCGCTACGTCGTCCAGGCGCTTGCCCAGCGCGAGACGGCGACCGCGACCGAGCTCGCTGCGG
Organism: Actinomycetota bacterium; assembly: GCA_005888435.1. Lineage (GTDB taxonomy): Bacteria > Actinomycetota > Thermoleophilia > Gaiellales > Gaiellaceae > 3-1-20CM-4-69-9. Next base: position 8,933 of record VAXO01000003.1, read on the forward strand.
AGCTCCCGGTCACGCGGCAGGCCGTCGCGAAGCACCTCGCCGCGTTGAACGACGCAGGGCTCGTCGAGAGCCGGCGGGAGGGCCGCGAAACCCGCTACGAGCTCACGCCGGGCCCGTTGGCTGCGGCGATGGACTGGATCGCGGGCGTCGGCGCCGAGTGGGACTCCCGGCTGGCACGGCTCCGCCGTCACCTCAGCGGCGGATCCCCCAGGCGCGCAGGCGGCGCTCGGCGCCGGGGATGAACCGGTTCAGCTCGTCGAGCAGGTCGCCGGGCTGGGCGATCGTGTAGGCGCGGCGCGCGACGTAGTGGCGGAGCGCGCAGTCGACAGCTGCGCTGTCGCCGAGCATGTGCAGCGCCTTCACGCCTTCGCCGTAGACGCCGTAGAAGTACCAGCTCGGGTGCCGATCCCAATAGGTCATCGGCGCGCCCACGTGCCTCGCCGCGAACTCCGGCACGGATTGCACCGGCGGGAACTCAGGTGAGCCGAGCCGCGACTGCCCCCAGGTCGCGAGGGTCTCGTCCAACCACGGGTCGCGCGCCTGGTCGTTGCCGACGAGCGAGTAGAACCACTGATGTGCCGTCTCGTGGTCGACGACCAGGCGGTCGAAGCGGCTTCGTCCGATGAACGACAACGTCGGATACTCGATCCCGACCGTCGGCAGGTCCGGCGGTACGACGATCGTGTAGGTGCGCCACGGGTAGGTCCCGTAGCGCGCCGACAGCGACTGCAGCGCCCGGCGCGCATCCGCCAGGAAGGCGGCCTCCCGCCGCTTGGTCAGCTCCGTCGACGCGACCGTCACCGTCACCGCGCCGGCGTGCGTGGTCTGCAGGCGGAAGTGCCCGACCGCGAGGGCGAGGTCGCGCACGGCGCGAGCCCGGAAGCGGTCGCCGCCGTACGGAACTCCGGTCGCGACGACCCGGAACCCGCGCGGCGCGGCAACGTGGACGTCGAAGTCGGCCGCCGGCGTAGCAGCGCTCTCAGCGAGCAGGCGCGCGGGCGGGTCCAGCAGCCAGCCACGCCGGTCGTCCCAGGCGAGCAGCGGCAGGAACGTCCCGAGACGGATGCCGTCCCGAAAGCGGGCGATCCGGTCGATATGGGTGCGCGGCATGCGCAGGCGCCAGGGCACGGCGACCGTGACGTGCGATCCGGCGGCGAGCGGGCTGCGCAGGTGGACGACGAGCGTCGTCGGGTCGGGGCGCGTCACGCGGAACCCCGCCACCGGGCCCGCGTCGAGACGCGACCCGGCCTTCAGTTGGGGCGGGCCGTTCGGCCAAAGGCGGAAGACCAGCCGGTCGGTCGGCCGGTTCGGCGTGAAGGTGACAACGACGCGTCCGCTGACGCTTCCAAACGAACGGGCGACGCGGACGGTGACGACATAGCGCGGACGATCCGGTGCCGGCGCGGCGAGCGGCGGCGGCTGAGGACACGTCGCGAACACCGAGCACATCGTGCCTGAGCGAGAATCGCCCGATGGAACGCCGTCGCCTGGGCGCGAGCAGCGTCGAGATCTCGCGACTCGTCCTCGGCTGCGGCAACTTCGGCGGCATCGGCTCGGCTCCCGCGTTCTTCGGGCGGGGCGAGACCGAGGAGCAGGCGTTCGAGCTGATGGACGCCGCTTGGTCCCTCGGGATGCGCACGTTCGACACGGCGGACGCCTACGGCGGCGGGCGCAGCGAGACCTGGATCGGCAAGTGGATGGCGAGCCGCGGCAACCGTCCGGAGATCGTCACGAAGACGTTCAACCCGATGGAGGAGGGCGCAGACCGGGGCCTTTCGCGCCGCCGGTTGACGCGCCAGCTCGAGTCCAGCCTCGACCGGCTCGGCGTCGACTACGTCGACGTCTACCTCGCACACGCCTTCGATCCTGACACGCCGCTCGAACAGGTCGCGGCGACGTTCGAAGGGCTGCGCGACATCGGGTTGATCAAGGCCTGGGGAGTCAGCAACTTCGACTCCGCGCAGCTGCGCCGGCTGTACGAGCACGGACGCCCGGCGGTCGTGCAGAACGCCTACAACGTGCTCGAGCGCGCGGACGAGGACGACGTCATCGGCCTCTGCAGCGAGCTCGACATCTCGTACATGGCGTTCGGCCCGCTCGCAGGTGGGATCCTCGCCGGTAAGTATCGGAGCCCCGATGACCGGCCCGCGGACTCCCGGCTCGCGCTTCGTCCGGAGCCGTACGAAGAGCTCCTGACAGACAAGATGTTCGCCGGACTCGCGCGTTTCGTCGCGGCCGCGAAGGAGCGCGACGTGTCGCCGTCGACGCTCGCTCTCGCCTGGCTGCTTGCGCAACCCGCCGTGGCTGCGGTCGTCGTCGGCCCGCGCAAACAGCAGCACATCGGCCTCGCGCTGCAAGCGCTCGACGTGCCGCTCTCGCGCGCGGATGCGAATGCGATCGCGCAGCTCTTCTAGGGCGCGAGCCGCTCGAGACGCCAGCCGTCTCCGTCGCGCCGATAGCGCAGGCGGTCGTGTAGGCGGTCGTCGCGGTGCTGCCAGAACTCGTAGGTCTCGGGCCGGACGCGGTAGCCGCCCCAATGCTCCGGACGCGGCACTTCGCGCCCCTCGTATTCGCGCGCGAGGTCGTGGACCGCTTCGTCGAGCTGCGCCCGGTTCGCGAGCACGCGGCCCTGCCGCGACGCCGCGGCCGCGAGCTGGGCGCCGCGGGGCCGGGTCGCGAAGTACGCGTCGGACTCCTGCGCGCTGACACGCTCCACCGGCCCTTCCACGCGAACCTGCCGCCCGAGCGGATCCCAGTAGAACAGCAGCGCCGCACGCGGATTCGCCTCCAGCTCGCCCCCTTTGCGGCTGCCGTACCCGGTGAAGAAGACGAATCCGTGCTCGCCGGTGTCCTTCAGCAGCACCATCCGCACGGAGGGAGAACCGTCGTCGGCGGCGGCCGTGGCGAGCGCCAGCGCATGCGGCGCGCGGATCCCCGCAGCCTCGGCGTCTGCATACCAGCGCCGGAACTGCTCGAGCGGATCGTCCGCAACCGCGTTCTCCAGCAGCTCTCCGGACCGTTCGCTCACGGCCGGCAGCCTACGGGCTTGACATGTGACCTCATGGTCACTAAAGTTCGCGTTCGTGGGAAGTGTTACCGAGAGGTCACCCGTCATCGAGCCCGGCGACGAGGCCGTCTTTCGAGCGCTGGCGGACCCGACGCGCCGGGCGATCCTGGACGGTCTGTTCGAGCGGGACGGCCAGTCGCTCGGCGAGATCGCGCGCTCCTTCGACATGTCGCGGTTCGGCGTGATGAAGCACCTGCGAGTCCTCGAGGAAGCAGGGCTCCTCACGACGCATCGTGCCGGGCGCTCGAAGTTGCACTACCTCAACCCCGTTCCCATCCGCTTGATCCACGACCGGTGGATCGACAAGTACACGGAGCACCGCGTGTCGGCGCTCGCGGACCTCAAACACGAACTGGAGGAATCAGGATGAGCACGATGACGCAGACGGCCGTCCAGATCTACAACGTCTTCATCAAGGCGAGCCCGGAGGAAATCTGGGACGCCATCACCAAGCCCGAGTTCACGAGCAAGTACTTCTACGGCAGCCTCGTGGAGTCGACACTCGAGCCGGGCAGCCCGTTCATCGGCTGGTCGCCCGACCGCGAGCAGCAGTGGACGGACGGAGAAGTGCTCGAGTCGGAGCCGCCGCGCAAGCTGAGCTACACCTGGCGGGCGCTCTACGACGAGACGACGGCGGCCGAAGAGCCGAGCCGCGTCACGTGGGAGATCGAGCCCCAGGACGGCGGCGTGTCGAAGCTCAGCGTCGTGCACGACCGGCTCGAGCACGCGCCCAAGACGGCCGAGAACGTCGCCGGCGGCTGGATGTACATCCTCAGCGGGCTGAAGACGCTGCTGGAGACGGGCACGCCGCTGAGCGGTTAGCGGAAGAGGTCCCTTTCCTCTGGAATGACGAGGTCGCGGGCGCGTCCGTCGCCCGCGACCTCGAGCCCGCGCACGACGGCGGCAGGGATGCCGTCGACCTTCCCCATCACGAGCTCGGCAGCGCCTGCGATCTCGTCGGCGACGGCGATCATCGTCGCGTGCAGCTCGTAGCCGACGCGGTCGCGCCTCCCGCGCAGATCGCGCATCACCTCGAGCCCGGACGCGCCGAGCGCCACGTCGATCGTTCCCTGGCGCCATGGCCGGCCGAACGAATCGGTGACGAGCACGGCGACGTTGCGACCGGTGAGCTCCCGTAGCCGTTGGCGGAGGCGCTCCGCGGATGCGTCGGGATCGAGCGGCAGCAGCACGAGCATGCCGGGCTCCGGCGCGTTCGACGAGTCGACGCCTGCCGACGCGCAGATGAAGCCGTGGCGCGTTTCCGCGATCACGAGCGGCTTGCGCACGCGCACAATCCGCTTCGCCTCCTGCAGGATCGCCTCGATCCGGCGGGGATCCTGGTCGTCGCCGGCAATCTCGAGCGCCTGCGCCGACGGCTCGATCTGGTCGAGCCGCACGACGCGTCCCTCCGCCTTCGACACCGCCTTCTGCGCGAAGACGACGACGTCGCCGTCCTCGAGCTCCAGCTTCGCCGCAATCAGCTCGGCGAGGTCGTCCCCTTCCCGGATCTCCGGCAGCCCTTCGACTGCGATGACGCGAATCTGCTTCAGGGCAGTCCTGTGAGGCGGATGCCTGCGTGCGCCTTGTAGCGCCGGTTCACGTTGAGGATCACGGAGGTCATGCCCTCGAGCGCGCGCGAGTTCGCGAGCGGGCCGGCGTCGATGCCGCGTGCGCCGAGATGCTCCGCAAGCTCGAGCGCCAGCGTCTTCGCGTCGGAGTCCTCGCCGCAGATGAGAGCGTCGCCGGGATCGCCCTGCACCACGTTGGCCGCGGCGAACGACTGGAACCCGGACACGACGGGGCCGCGCACGATGCGCGCCACCTCCTCGGCGAGCGACCCTTGGTGGCGTCCCGGAAGGACGCCGGCTTCGGTGAAGCGCAGGTCGCTCGCGACGCAGAGGACCGGCGTCTTGCCGATCGCGTCAGCCAGCTCCGCCGCGGTCTCGAGCGTCGCGTTCGACTTGACGGCGAGGACGACGAGATCGACGTCGCGGACGACCTCCTGGTTACGCCCACCCGCGACGCCGAGCTCCTCGGCTGTCGACCGCCCGCGCTCTGGGTCGCGCGAGCCGACGACGACGTCGTCGCGGCCGATCTCCGCCAGTCGCGTCGCGAGCGCGCGTCCGAACGCGCCCGTGCCGCCGACGATCGCGACCTTCACGCGAGCGCTACCGCGTCGAGTGCCGTCTCCGCGAGAGCCCGACGCGATGCGGCGTCGCGCATCAGCGTTTTTGTGACGATCGGCCGCACGCCGAGCTCGGCGATGCCGTCGGCATCCCTTGCGTCCGCCTCGTCGATCACGAGGGCGTCGATCAACGGCAAGTAACGCTGTGTTACTTGCACTGCCGATGTCCCGCCTTCGAGCCGATTCAGCATCGTGGCCGCCGGGCCCTTCACGGCCTTGCCGCCGATCAACGGGCTGACCGCGACGCACGGCACACGCCGACGTTCGAGCGCGGAGCGGATCCGCTCGACGGCGAGGATCGGCGCGATCGAGACATACGGGTTGCTCGGGGCGATCAAGACGAGGTCCGCCTCATGCAGCGCCTCGAGCACGCCCGGCGCGGGACGCGCGTCGCTCGCGCCCTCGAAGCGGACGCGGTCGACCGGGTCGCGGTGCCTGCGGGCGACGAACCACTGCTGGAAGTCGAAGCTGCCGTTGGGCGTGTCGAGGAACGTGCGCAGCCGATCGTCGGTTGCCGGCAGGATCGTCGGCTCGAGGCCGAGGGCCGCGGTGAGCCGCGCCGTGACGGCGGAGAGCGGCTGCCCCGCGCGGAGCGCCTGCGTACGGACGAGGTGCAGACCAAGGTCGCGGTCTCCGAGCCGAAACCAGGCGTCGCCGCCGAGCGCCTCGACGGACGCGAGCGCGTTCCACGTCTCGTCCGCCCTACCCCAGCCCCGCTCCTCGTCGGAGAGATCGGCGAGCGCGTACACGACGCTGTCGAGGTCCGGCGACACCGACAGCCCGAGCGCCTCGAGGTCGTCGCCGACGTTGACAACCGCGGTCACGCCGGCCGGGTCGACGGCTTCGACGACGCCGCGCAGAAAACGCGCGCCGCCGACACCGCCACTGAGGACGATGACCTTCATCGAAGATATGCGCGCGTGTGCGCGCCGACACGCTCGCGCACGCGGTCGAGGTCGTCCCATGTGTCGACGTCGTCGCGCAAGCCGGGCAAGTCGAGGCGGCGAGCACCGAGCCGCTGCTCGAAGCGCGCCGCGCTGTCCTCCCCGTAGAGCGGCTCGAAGTCGCGCGCGTCGCGCAGCGCCAGCGCGTTCGTCGTTCCGTCGGCTGCCGCGACGAGCGCCGGAGCGGCTGCGCTCAACGCCTCCAGCTCGGACGCCGTGACACAGGGGACGTCGCTGTTCACGATCGTGACCGGCCCGCTGAGCTCGGTCAGCGCCGCCGCGACCGCGGGGCCCTGTCCGCCCGGCTCATCGACGACGAGGGCGTCCCCCGCCGCTGCCTGCACGTCTGCGAGCATCGCTTGCGCAAGCCGCCGATCGCCGAGTCGTGTCTTCCCGTTGACATGGAAAGGGATCACGAACGTCGCCATGCGGCAAGACTAACCTCGTGACAAACGCCTACATCGCCGAGCAGCTCGAGGCGTTCGCGAGCCTCCTCGACCTGTCGGGCGCCGGCTACTACACGGCGCGAGCGTATCGGCGAGCCGCGGAGACGATCCGCGAGACGAAGGCGCCGATCGCCGAACTCGTCGCCGCGGGACGGATTCAGGAGCTGCGCGGCATCGGCCCCGGCATCGCCGCGCGTCTTCGCGAGCTTGTCGAGACCGGACACATCGCGGAGCTCGAGGAGCTCGAACGCGAGGTGCAGCCGGAGCTCGTCGGGCTCGGGCGCTTCCTCGGGATCGGACCGAAACGAATGGTGGAGATCGGCCGCGCGCTCGGTGTGTCGACCGCCGACGAGTTTCGCGAGGCGGCGCGCGGAGGACGACTGACGTCGGTTGCGGGAATCGGGCCGCAGACGGAGGGGCGGATCCTCGAGCGGCTCGGGCGCGAAGGGCCCCCGCAGCGAAAGGGCATGCTGCTGAACCGCGCACGTGCGCTCCTCGAGGAGATCGCGGGCGCGCTGGGAGGCGAGGTCGCGGGCGATCCGCGACGCTGGGCGGACACATCGTTCGACCTCGCGGTCGTGTGCTCCGCCGACGAGCCCGAACCGGTGCTCGACGCGTTCGGAAGGCTGCCGACGATCGTGTCGATCCTCGAGCGCAAGCCGCGCCGTGCGCTCGGCGTCACCGTCGAGGGCGCCCCGGTCGAGCTCGTCGTTGCAGAACCGGCAGGGTTCGGCACCCAACTTCTACGCATGACCGGCACCGCGCAGTACGTCGACGCGCTCGGCGAGCTGCCCTCTGCAGCAGACGAGGCCGCGGTGTACGCACAGCTCGGCATTCCCTGGTGCCCGCCGGAGCTCCGCGAGCAGCCGTTTAGCGGCAAGCCGCCGAAGCTGCTGGAGCGTCCCGTCATCCGCGGCGACCTGCACGTGCACACCACCTGGTCGGACGGCAAGGCGTCGGTGCTGGAGATGGCGATCGCAGCACGCGACCTCGGCTACGACTACATCGCGATCTGCGACCACACGCCCAACGTCCGCGTCGTGCCGGGGCTCGACGCCGACGACCTACGCCGTCAGGCGGAGGAGATCGCCGCGGTGAACGAGGAGGTCGCGCCGTTCCGCGTGCTGCGCGGCACGGAAGTCGACATCCGGCGCGACGGCGAGCTCGACCTCCCCGACGACGTGCTCGACGAGCTCGAGTGGGTACAGCTGAGCCTGCACGCCGGCCAGCGAGAGCCACGCGAGCAGCTGACGCGCAAGGTGACGGAGGCGATGCGGCATCCGGCGGTGCGCGCGCTGAGCCATCCGAAGGGCCGCATCATCAACCACCGCCCGCCGAACGCACTCGACCTGGAGCGAACGTTCGAGGTCGCGCTCGAGACGGGCGTCGCGATCGAGACGAACGGATTGCCGGACCGGCTCGACCTCTCCGGCCCGGAGATCAAACTCGCGATCGAGGCAGGCGTGCCGATCGTGGTCTCGACGGACTCGCACTCGGTGCGCGGGCTTGGAAACATGCGGCTCGCCGTGCACACGGCGCGGCGAGGGTGGGCGACCGCGGCGAATGTCGTCAACACGCGCCCGCTCGCCGACATTCTCAGCGCGGGCAGAACTCCGGCCCGCGCATCGGGCGCACGGTCCCGCCGTAGAGGCTGACCGCGCCGCGGACGTCGTCCGCGCGCAGCAGACGGCAGACCCACGTGCCCGGCGGCGGCGAGGGGCAGTGCCCGGGATGGTCAACGATCAGGATCGGGTTCATGGTTGCGCACGCGTGCGTCTCGTGACCGAGGCCGAGCACGTGCCCGAGCTCGTGCGCGACGACCAACGCCATCGTGTAGCGGTCGAGCCCGTCGCGGATGCCCACCTTCGCCCCGTAGATCCTGCCGCCACGCATGTCGGGTCGGGTTTCTCCTCCGGGTTTGAACCACTGGACTCCGAGCAGCACCTTGGCGTCGCGACGTGAGCTCTTGAGGAAGCGGACGTGCGCACCGCTCGTGTTCCAGGCATACGCAGCGGTGTCGACGGCCCACGTGTACGCCGGCACCTCGTTGTAGTACGTGATCGTCGGGGTCGCCCAGCGGCCGCCCTCGAGGCCGTAAGCGCCGGCGCTCGGCACGAGCACGAGCGCGAGCAGGAAGGCAGCAAGCGTCGCCCGCATCAGGATCCGTTTCGGCATGGGACACTCGCGCCTTGAAGATTCTCGCGACGCGGCGGTACCCGGGCCCGGCGTTCGACGAGCTCGGGGACGTCGAGGTCGGACAGCTCCAGTCGCGCGACGACGTCGAGGTGCTCGTCGTCGCGAACGAGCCGCTGGACGCATCGCACTTCCCGGCGCTGCGCCTCGTGGCGAACTTCGGCGTTGGATACGACCGGCTCGGCGTCGAGAAGCTGCACCGGCGAGGCATCACAGTCACAAACACGCCCGGCGTCCTCGACGCCGCGACGGCCGACCTCACGTGGGCCCTGATCCTCGCTGCGCGCCGCCGCGTCGTGGAAGGGGACCGGCGTGTGCGCGCGGGCGAGTGGACGGGGTCGTGGGCCGACGGCTTCCTCGCCGAAGAGCTGACCGGCTCGACCCTCGGAATCGTCGGGCTCGGACGGATCGGCAGCGCCGTCGCCCGGCGCGCTGAGGGATTCGACCTGCGGGTGCTTTCGACCCGGCGCAGCGGCGGGACGCCGCTCGACGAGCTCCTCGCAGAGTCCGACATTCTCACGATCCACGCGCCGCTCACGCCGGAGACGCACGGTCTGATCGACGCGCGCCGACTCTCGCTGCTGCGAGACGGCGCCTGCCTCGTGAACACCGCACGTGGCGAGATCGTCGACGAGGACGCGCTCGTCGCGGAGCTCGTGTCAGGGCGAGTGCGCGCCGGCCTCGACGTCTTCGCGCACGAGCCGCGCGTGCCCGAGGCACTCCTCCCGCTGCCGAACGTCGTGCTGACGCCGCACCTCGGCAGCGGGACGCGTCAGACGCGCGAGGCGATGACGCGCATCGTCGTCGACAACGTCCTCGCCTTCGAACGCGGCGAAGAGCTCGTTACGCCTGTCGAGCGGTAAGGCGGGGAAGTAAGCCTCGACCCAAGCCGAAGCGTGAGCCGGGCGCAGCCGGCTTACGCGCAGGCGAACCGATGCGGACAAGAGCGCGCGGGCTCAGCCCGCGCGCGTTCCCGCGAAGCGGCGTACATCTTCTTGGGGCCTGACCCGCAGGGTCAGGCCCCAGACGGCAGCGCAGCCGAACCGGGTCCGCTCGAGGTCCACTCGGCGAGCTCGTACCAGTGCGTCACGCGCAGCGCCTCGGCGACCCTCGGATCGGTATGCGCCGCGTAGAACACGTGCCTTTCGAGGTCGCAACAGATCGCAACTGCGCTCAAAGCCACATCGGGGACGTGCATCAATGCCTCCGCCGGCAGCTTCGCTTCGGCCACGGTGTAGTGCTTGAACTGGAGATCCGGGGCGTACTCCATCAGCTCCGGCCAGTCAGGACAGGTGCGCGAGCTCACGTGCCAACCCTTTCTGCCTGCGCTCCGATTTCCTCCCAGCTCCATTCGCCTTCCAACCGGACGACCCCGCGTTCGTCGCCCGCCGGGTACACGATGAACTCGAGCGCGTCGTCGAGCCAGTGGTAGACGCGCTCCCCGCTCTCGTCCGTGAGGCCGAGCCGCAGGCGGAAACGGCCGTCGGCAAGCGGCAGGCGCTCGACGTCGAAGCGCACGGCTCCGGGCTCCTCGAGCGAGTGACCGGACCCCGCCACGAGCAGGCCGGTCGCATCGCGCAACTCGAACGAGACGCGCAGCGGCCCCGGCGGCGGCTGACCGGCGACGCGGAGCCGTAGCGCCAGCGGCTCCCCCGCCAGGAATTGCGTCCGCGGCTCGCCTTCCGGGCCGAGCAGCGAGACATCCTCGATGCGCACCTCACCGCTGCCCCACTCCTTCAGACCGGCGCCCCGCTCGGCGGGATCACGGTCGCCGGCGAGAAGCTGGCGGTAGCGCACGATCGCGTCGTGCGTCGGCCCGTCGAAAGCGACCTTCCCGTCCTGGAGCAGAATCGCGCGATCGCAGAGGCGCTCGACTGCGGATGCGTCGTGCGACACGAACACGATCGTTCCGCCGCGCTGCTTGAACTCGAAGATCTTGCCGAAGCACTTGCGCTGGAACTGCTCGTCGCCGACCGCGAAAACCTCGTCGAGCAGCAGTACGTCGGCGTCGATGTGCGAGGCGATCGCGAAGCCGAGCCGCATGTACATCCCCGACGAGTACGTCCGCACCGGCCGGTCGATCGCGTGCTCGAGCCCGGCGAAGGCGACGATCTCGTCGAGCTGCTCGCGCAGATATGCGCGCTTGAGCCCGTAGATAGAACCGTTGAGGAAGACGTTCTCGCGCCCGGTCAGATCGGGATGGAAGCCGGCGCCGAGCTCGAGCAGCGAGCCGACGCGCCCCCCGATCTCGACCCGGCCCGAGGTCGGCTTGATGATCCCCGAGATCAGGCGCAGCAGCGTCGTCTTGCCCGAGCCGTTACGGCCGACGAGGCCCACTGCGCCGCCGGGCTCGATCCGGAACGAGACGTCCTCGAGCGCGACGACCTCCGTCGGCCGCGAGCGGCCGCGCGCGACGATCGCGTCCTTGAGCCGGCGCGACTCCCGT
>VAXO01000027.1 GCA_005888435.1 Actinomycetota bacterium
GTCGCGTTCACGCTGCCGCCCGCACTGATGATCCTCTCCGTCCGCCAGTACCTCGAGCGCACCGCCGCCGCGGTCGAGGAAGCGCGCGAGGCGAACCTGAACCTGCGCCGGGCGCACAAGGACACGATCGCCGCGCTCTCGCGCAGCATGGAGGCGAAGGACTCCTACACGGGCGGACACACGGAGCGCGTTTCAGCAGTCGCCGTAGGCATCGCGCGCCGGCTGGGATACCGCGACGACGAGCTCGAGGCAATCGAGATCGGAGCGCTGCTGCACGACATCGGCAAGATCGGCGTGCCCCTTCAGGTGCTGCGGAAGAACGGCCCGCTAACGGACGACGAGTGGGAGCTCGTGAAGAAGCATCCGCTGATTTCCGACTACATCTTGTCGGAGCTCGACCTGCATCCGTTCGTCCGCCAGTGCGCGCGGTCGAGTCACGAGCGGATCGACGGGGCCGGCTATCCCGATGCGCTCAGCGGCGAACAGATCCCGATGCCCGCACGCATCGTCTTCGTCGCCGACGCGCTCGACGCGCTCACGAGCACACGTCCGTACCGACCCGCGCGCCCGATGCCCGCGGCGCTGGCCGAAATCCGCGCGCATGCGGGGACGCAATTCTGCCCGCGTGTGGTCGAGGCGCTGGAAGACTTGTCGCGTAAGGAGCCGAAGCTCTTTACGCAGGTGCAGTCGCCAGACGCCGCCTCGGACGCAGCATGAGCTGAACCAGCACGGCGCCGGCGAACAGCACGATTGCGGCGACGGTGATGGTCTGGGCGGGCGATGCGACCGCGTCGATGACCGGCGCGAACGCAACCGCGCCGAGCATGGTCGTGCGCCACAGGGTGGAACCGACGCCGAACACTCTCCCCTGGTATCCGGCGTCGGCCTCCTGGTGGATGGCCGTCATCATCACGACCTCGACAAAACCGTTAGCGACGCCGAACGCCACGAGGAACAGCAGGGCGACGAGCGCGCTGCCCGCCCATGCGAACAACGCGAAGAAGAGCCCCATCCCGGCGAGACCGAAGGACAGCCAGCGGGGATCGATGCGTTCCGCGATCGCGCCGGTCAATGCTTCGCCGGCGATCATCCCCGTCCCGAGCGCGGCGAGCGCCCAACCGTAGCCGCTCGCGCCCAGCCCTAGCTCCGCGGTGAACTTCGGCAGTGTCGCGTTGACGAGCCCCGCGGCGAGCGTCCCGAACGCAAACGATCCGACGACGACGGTAAGCGGGCGGCTGCTCAAGACGTACCGCAAGCCGTCGAGCAGCCCGCCCCCCTTGTTCGCCGCAGCCTCCGGCTCGGACGACACGCGGATGCGCGCATAGAGCACGACCGCAAAGGCATAGCTCGCGAGGTTCGCGGCCAGCCCCGCAGCCGCGCCGCCGAGCGCCAGCGTCACACCGCCGGCGACGGCGCCGAGCGCCATCGCGGCCTCCTGGCCGACCGAGTGAATCCCGTTCGCGGCCGCAAGCTGCTCCGGCTCGACCACGTGCGGGATCAGCGCGTTGCCCGCGACCGTCGAGATCATCCCGACGAGGCCGCACAGGCCGACACACGCGAAGACGAGTGGGCGCGAGCCCGCCATGACGCCCGCGAGCGCGCCCGCGATCGTCGCCGCGCAGGCAAGCTCGCTCCAGACGAGCACGCGCTGCCGCGGCAGCCGGTCGACGATCGACGCCGCAACGCCGCCGCCGACGATCGGCGGCACGAGCCTGATCACCATCAGCAGCGCGACCTGCGCCACCGAAGACGTCGACTCGTAGACCCAGCCAACGAGAACGGCGACCATCAACCAGTCGCCGAGATACGAAATGCTCTTTCCGAGCGCGAGCCGCCGGAACGACGGCGACTCGAGCGGCCGCCGGAGCCGTTCCGGGATCACGCCATCCACCGAACGAAAGGAACGGGGGACGGCGCCGTAGCGCCGCCCCGCTCCCCCTCGGATCTTCCTAGCACCAGGTGCTGCCCTTCTTCATGACTCCTCCCTTCGGGGGGCGCGACAACAGCGCTGACGGCGGCGGCCGCCCCACTCATGGGGGTTACGCGTCCGGTCTTGAGACCCCCCGGAACGCCCATTCCTCGAGATGCATCCACACGACAAGGCTCCCGCATGGCGCTGAAGGAACGCTGAATCCGTCCTGAAATCATGCTAAGACCCTGCGGTGAAGCCGGTTTTCAGCCTGCTGGGGCCCTTGACCGCGACCGTGGACGGGACGTCGATCGAGCTCGGCGGCCAGAAGCGGCGGGCGCTGCTTGCGGCGCTGCTCCTGCGGGCGGATCAGGTCGTCACGCGCGACCATCTCGTCGACGCGCTCTGGGGCGAGGACCCGCCGGACACGGCGCGGAACACGCTCCAGGTCTACGTGTCGCAGGTCCGCAAGCTGCTGCCGGAGGGCCTGCTCGAGACGACGCCGGACGGCTACCGGCTCGCGATCGACCCGGGCGCGGTCGACGTCTTCGAGTTCGAGCGCCTCACACAGTCCGGCCGCTCGGCGCTGACGATCGGGGACGCGGCCGGGGCGGCCGAGACGCTGCGGCGCGCGCTCGACCTCTGGCGCGGCACGCCCACCGATCTGCCGCAGCTCGAGGCGCTGCGGCTGGAGGAGCTGCGGCTGACGGCGCAGGAGGACCGCATCGACGCGGAGCTCGCGCTCGGCCGTCACGTTCAGCTCGTCGGCGAGCTCGAGCGGCTCGTCGCCGAGCAGCCGCTGCGCGAGCGGGCCCGCGCCCAGCTGATGCTGGCGCTCTACCGCTCGGGCCGCCAGGCCGACGCGCTCGCGGTCTACCAACGCGCGCGCCGGACGCTCGTCGAGGAACTGGGGATCGAGCCCGGGGAGTCGCTGCGCAAGCTCGAGCGCGCGATCCTCGAGCAGGACCCGGCGCTCAACATCCACCCCGCCGCCACGGCGCGGCGCATTCCGACGCCGCCGACGCCGCTGCTCGGCCGCGAGCGCGAGCTCGATGCGCTCGCCGACGTCGTGCGGGGCTCCGGGACGCGCCTGCTGACGCTGACCGGGATCGGCGGGATCGGCAAGACGCGCCTCGCGCTGGAGCTCGTGCGGCGGCTGGCGCCGGAGTTCCAGCACGGCGCGTGCGTGGCGACCCTGGCGAACGTCCGCGATCCCGCACACGTGACCCGCGCGATCCTCGAGGCGCTCGAGGTCCCGGAGACGAGCGGCTCTCCCGACGAGCAGCTCGAGTCCTGTCTGCGCAACTCGGAGCTGCTGCTGCTCGTCGACAACTTCGAGCAGGTCCTTCCGGCCGCGGCGAGTATCGCCCGCCTGCTGGACGCCGCCCCGAGGTTGAAGATCGTCGTCACGAGCCGCGCGCCGCTCCGCGTCGCCGCCGAGCGGGAGTTCGCAGTGCCGCCGCTCGTCGACGAGGAAGCGGCGGAGCTGTTCATCAGCCGCGCGCAGGCGGCCAACGCGAACTTCGACCTCAGCGAGCAGAACGCCGCGGCGGTCGCCGAGCTGTGCATGCGCCTCGAGGGCCTGCCGCTGGCGATCGAGCTGGCGGCCGCTCGTACGAAGCTCCTCTCCCCCTCGACGCTACTCGCGCGCCTCACGAACCGTCTGGCGCTGCTGACGGGCGGCCGGCGCGACGCGCCGCAGCACCAGCAGACGCTTCGCATGACCTTCGACTGGAGCTACGACCTGCTCGAGCCGAGCCCGCAGCAGCTGTTCGCTCGGCTGAGCGTCTTCTCGGGAGGCTGGACGCTCGCCGCGGCGGAGGAGATCTGCGATGCGACGCTCGAGGACCTGGGGACGCTCGTCGACGAGAGCCTCGTCCGCCGGCGCGACGAGCGCTTCTCGATGCTGGAGATCGTGCGCGAATACGCGCGCGAGCGGCTGGGCCGAGACGACGACCTGCGCGGGAGGCATCTGGAGTACTTCGTCGCGCTCGCCGAAGAAGCGGAGCCCGAGCTGCGAGGCCGCGACCAGCCGGCCTGGTTCGCACGCATCGAGGACGAGCTCGACAACCTTCGCGAGGCACTCTCCTTCGCGCTCGAGACCCGCGACGCGTCGTCTGCATTACGGCTCGTCGTCGGGATCCGCCGCTTCTGGCAGATCCACGGGCACCTCGCCGAGGGCCGCGACGCACTCGACGCGGCACTGGCGCTCACGCCCGACGAGCCGTCGGAGCTCCGGTCACAGGCGCTCAACATGGCCGGCATCCTCGCCGGCGAGCAGGGCGACTTCGACGCGGCCCGCGCGAGCTTCAACGCGGCGCTCGACGACGCACGCGCGGTCGACGCGGAGCGCGCGATCTCCTCCGCGCTCGTCAACCTCGGCAACCTCGCCTTCTTCTCCGGCGACCTTCCCGCCGCGCGGGCGCTGTATACGGAGAGCATCGAGCACTTCCGCTCGCTCGGCGACCTGCGGGGGGAAGCGCTCGCGAACGAGAACGTCGGGCTGATGGCGCTCACGGCCGACGACCTCCCGGAAGCGGTGACCTGGCTCACGGCCGCCGTCGAGCTCGCGCGCGCCGGCGGCGACGACCGGGAGATCGGCGCGGCGAGCCGATCGCTGGCGGCGGCGCTGCTGGAGGTCGAGAAGTCCAACGAGGCCGAGAATCTGCTCGAGGAGAGCCTTGAGGTCGCCCGCCGGCTCGGCGACGCGCACGGGATCGCCGTATCGCTCGAGACGTTCGCCGGCCTCGCGGCGACGTCCGGCGACGCGGAGCGCGCCGCGACGCTGTTCGGGGCGAGCGACGCGGTGCGGAGCGCGATCGGCGCCCAGCGCCAGCCTGACAACCAGATCCTCTACGAGCGCTGGCTCGCGCGGACGCTCGCGCGCCTCGACACGAAGGGGTATTCGAGGCGCTATGAGGACGGCCGGACGCTGACGACCGACGAGGCCTGCGCCCTGGCGCTCGGTGCGGCGGTTCGAATGAGCCCCTCCGGGTAGAGGTCTGAAAACCCGGAAAAGAGGGGGTCCAGGCATGTTCAGACGCAGTAAAACGGCCAAGCTGAAGGACAGTGCGGCCAGTGCGAGCGAGTTCGCCGCGGCGCTCGCGAAGGACAAGAAGTTCCGCAAGGAGCTGCTGTCGGCGATCAGCCACGGAACGGTGGCGCAGCGCCGCGCGGCCCGCAAGGTGGGCTTCTACGCGGCAATGCTGAGGATGAAGAAAGACCCGATGCTCCGCCGCGAGCTGAACAAGATGGTCTCGAGCATCGACAAGGCGTTGGCACGAGTGGAGAAGAAGCAGAGCCACAAGCTGCGCAACACGCTGCTCGTTCTCGGCGGCGTCGGCGGCGCGGCCGCCGTTGCGGCGAAGACGCGGGTGCACGAGAAGCTCCCCGTCGGCACGGGGACCGCGGCGCGCACGATCGACGTCTCCAACGACGTCGACGTCCCGGTCTCGGTCGCCTACAACCAATGGACGCAGTTCGAGGACTTCCCGCTCTTCATGGAAGGCGTCGAGCACGTGCAGCAGCTGGACGACACGCGGCTGCACTGGGTGGCGAACGTCGGCGGCAAGAAGGCGGAGTGGAACGCGAAGATCCTGGAGCAGCATCCCGACCGGCAGATCACCTGGGTCAGCGAGGATGGGAAGAAGACGCGGGGCACGGTCACGTTCGAGCCGCTCGCCGAGAACAAGACGCGGGTGCGCCTGTCGATGAGCTACCAGGCGCAGGGCCCGGTCGAGCAGCTCGGCTCGGCGGCGGGGCTCGACTCGCGGCGCGTGCGCGGCGATCTCGAACGGTTCAAAGAGCTGATCGAGAGCCGCGGCACCGAGAGCGGTGCCTGGCGCGGCGAGGTCGAGGCAGGCCAGAAGAAGTAGCTGGGAAGCGAGGGAGGTGCGCTCGAGCGAGCGCACCTCTCCCCGTTTTACTCAGCGGCGGGCGTAGACGTCGTCCTGCGCCTTGCCGGTGCGGCCGATCTGCGGAACCGCAATGTCCCGGCGCATGTCGGTCCAGGTGAGGTGGGCACGACCGAGCGTGTCGAACGCCAGACCGATGTAGTCGCCGATGAACGTCGCGCACTGGTCACAGTCCGGAGCGTGCGCCCGGAACCACACCGAGTGGTTGGCGTCGGAGACGGCATTCGACACGGTCTGGTACGACCAGGACGCACCATTGTTCGTCGAGGTCGCGAGGTTGGTCACGTAGGTGCCGGCCCCCGCCTCTTCCTGGTAGGCGACGCCGACCCTGCCGCCGCGCGCGGCGACGAACGGGAACCACTTGTCGGACGCGCCCGAGGTGACGCGGATCGGTGCGCTCCAGCTGACACCGCCGTTCGTGGACACCGACATGAACACGTTCGTGTCGGTGACCGGGTTCGGGACGTCGTGCAGCCCGTCCCGGTTGTCGGTCCAGACGACGTAGACATTGCCGGTGACCGGGTCGACGTTCAGGTTGCCCCAGCTGCCGGTGCGGAACTCGAACCCCGTTTGGGTCGCACGGCCGTCGACGTTCGCCGGGTAATCGGAGAAGACGACGCCCTCCGTGCCGCCGTCCTCGAGATCCTCGACGTGCACGGGATTCGTCCAGGTGACACCGCCGTCATGCGACGTGACGGTCAGGATCTGGTTCTCGAACTCGTTCGGAACCTCCCACGCCGCCGCATGCTGCTGGTTGATGAAGCCGACGACGACGTCGCCGTTCGGCCGGACGGCGCCGTACGAGAAGAAGCTCTCGTCGCATGCCCCGGGCGGCCCGACGGGTCCCTGGTTCGCCGTGCAGTAGACCGGATTCGAGCCCGAGATCTCGACCGGCCGCGACCATGACTTGCCCGCGTCGTCCGAGTAGGAGAGCACGACGGGCGAGCGGTCGAGCGCGCCCTTGTCGAGCTCGATCTGGTCCCAGCTCAGGTAGAGACGCCCGTAGTGCGGCGACGACGGGTAGTTGTCCGCGACGAGCCACTCCTTGTCGAGGAACACGCCGTTCGCCGACGGGCCGATCGACGCGTGGCCGACCGCCACCGTGACGGGCGGCTTCCAGTTGAGACCCCCGTCCGTCGACGTCGAGACCGAGACGTCGATGTGACC
Organism: Actinomycetota bacterium; assembly: GCA_005888435.1. GTDB lineage: Bacteria > Actinomycetota > Thermoleophilia > Gaiellales > Gaiellaceae > 3-1-20CM-4-69-9. The sequence continues at coordinate 6,991 of VAXO01000027.1, forward strand.
CGCGTTCGGGCTGTTGCCCTGCGCGGCGCTCAGCTGCGCCATGTGCGCGGTGTGGAACTTCGAGTCGAACGCCGGCGACGGGTCGCCGTTGCCGCTGCTGGCGCCGTTCCCCATCGGAATCTGCCCGTCGGTCCATGTGTGTCCGCCGTCGAACGACGTGAAGAACCCTGTCGGCGTCCGGCCGTGCAGGGTCGACCCGGTGAAGGTCAGGTAGTAGTCGTTCGACCCGGCGAGCAGATGGTTCGGATCGAGGGGATCCGCGATGACCGGTGTCTCGTTGTCCGGTGAGGTCGGGTCGTCGCAGTTGAGCTTGATGTTCGCGGCGGGATCGCCGGTCGAGGTGCAGGTCGAGTTGCTGAGTGAGCCTCCGCCGATGCCGCCCCCGAAGCCGCCCGAAAGCAGGTGCGAGAGCGAGCCGGAGACCTTGGGGAGCTCGTCGCGCTCGAGCGGCACCTCATCGCCCGCGATCACGAGGCTCGGGACGACCAAGCCCGCGACGGCCAGGACGAGGACGGCCAGGCACGACCAGCGGCTGCGTTTCATCTGAGTAACCCCCTTGCTCGTTGGCGGGGGTGATTATAGGAAGCTACATCGACTAGTCAATATGAGACTGTGCCGCGTGCCGCCCAGGCACGCGTCTCGAGCGCGATCGGCTCCCCGAGCTGGTCGCGCAGGCGCTGCTCGAGTGCCTGTTGTTGCTCCGGCTCGAGCTGCTGGAAGTACTCGCCGGCCGGTCCGACGCCGAGCGTGAACGGCTTCCACCACTCCTCGAACGTGGCGTGCTCGACGTGCACGGGGAACGCGGTCTCCTCGATGTCGGCGAGACCGGCCTGCGCGAACAGCTCGCTCAGCTGGCCCTCCCCCGCCCCCGCGCGCCGCGCCTCGCCTTCGACGCCGGAGTCGAGCTCGCGCGCCGCACGCCAGAAGGGCGAGATCGGCGCCTGGCCGCCGACCATGTCCCAGACCGACGCCGCGACGACGCCGCCGTCGCCGGTCACGCGGGCCATCTCGGCGATGCCCTGGACCGGATCCGCCATGAAATGGACGACGAGCTGCGCAAGCGCGACGTCGAAGCTCGCGTCGGCGAACGGGAGCTTCTCCGCGGTGGCCTGACGCACGTCGACGTCGGGATAGCGCTCGCGCGCGGCCGCGACGAACGGAGGCGAGGGGTCGACCGCGGAGGCGTGCGCACCGCGGTCGACCAGCTCCGCGATGAGCGCGCCGGGGCCGCAACCCACGTCGAGCGCGCGCTGTCCCGCTTTGACACGGCCGAAGTCCGCCATCTGCGGGGTGAGGACGGCCGAGTAGCGGCCCATGAAGCGGTCGTAGGCGTCGGCGGCGACGTTGAAGGCCACGGGAGGCAAGCCTACGCTGCGAGCGTGATCCCGTTCATCGTGCACGCCACGCCCGCGACGCAGCAGCTCGGCGCCTTGACGATCCGCTCGGATGCGACGTACCAGGACGCGATCGACGTCTACGGCAAGCCGAGCGTGTGCCTGCCGCGCAAGCCGTGGGCGCCTTTTGCCACGGCGGTCTGGCGGACCGACGGCTTTCGCTTGAAGATCACCACGCTCGGCGGGCTCACGCCCGGGAAGACCTTCTGCAGCGACCCGCGGCACGTGCAGATCGACTCCGCGGTCGTGACCGGCCGGCGCTGGCACACGAGGCGTGGGCTGCGCATCGGCGACAGCGCCGCGAAGCTCCACCGCCTCTACCCGCATGCCCGCCGCTTCCGGGAGGGCTGGGGCCTCGTGCAGGTCTACCGCCACTGCGGGGCCGGCATCTGCCAGGCCGAGTTCCACTGGGTTCCGCGCCTGACCGCGGTTCTCCGCGACGGCCGCGTCGCGAGCTTCGTCTTCCCGGTCGGCGCAGAGGGGGAGTGAAAAAAGCGCCCGGAGATCCGAGGATCTCCGGGCGCTGGGATGACTTCCTAGGCGTGCGCCCGCTGCAGCTGCGTTCGTCTACGAGAGACGCGGCGAGCCTCACGGCGGATCGCACGCTGGACTTCGGCGTGTCGTTCACGCGAACGGTCGCGTTTACGGACCGCGTTCGGATATTGGGAGTAGCCGTACAAGGTTCCTGCCTTCCGGGAGCACAGAGGCTCCTTTCTCTTGGTGGACGTGACGTTCGGCAGGCGGCGGCTCGGCCGCGCCGCGGCGTGCCGAAACTGTGCGGATGGCCCTTACGGCCCTACGCGGAGAGGGTGTCTACGCGGGTACCGAGAGACCACATCGCATTGAGCGGGAACAGTTCGTTCAAGTGGCCTCCCTTCCCTCGACGTGACACGAAGCTGGTGAGTTTGGCACCACCGCGTCGCGGTGTCAAGATGAATTTCGGTGCGTAACGCGATCGTCGTCGTAGTCGCGGTACTGACACTCGGTGTCGGTTTTGCGCCGGCGGCGACGCCGAAGCGGGCGAATCTCGCAAGCATTGCGCGCGAGCTCGTCAAGTCCGGTGCGCCCGGCGCGGTCGTGTACGTACGCACGCCGGCCGGCGCTCGCGCGGGAGTCGCCGGCTACGCGAACCGCAGCGCACATGTCTCGATGCGCGCGTCGGACCGCTACCGCATCGCGAGCGTGACGAAGGCGTTCGTCTCCGTTGTGACTCTGCAGCTCGAGGCAGAAGGAAAGCTCGACATCGACGACCCGGTCGCGAAGTACCTGCCCGGCGTCGTGCCGAACGGGAGTGCGATCTCGTTGCGCGAGTTGATGAACCACACGAGCGGCCTGTTCAACTACACCGACGATGCGGCGTTCGTGAGCGATCCGATCACGAACTTCTCCCGCCCATGGACGCCACAGGAGTTGCTCGCCCTCGCGTTTGCCCATCCACCGAACTTCGCACCCGGCACGAACTGGAGCTACTCGAATACGAACTACATCGTCCTCGGGCTCGTGGTCGAGGCGGTGACCGGCAAGCCGCTCGGCCAGGTCCTGCAGGAACGGATCTTCACGCCGCTCGCGCTGACGTCGACGTCGTTCCCGCTCACGATCGCCCTGGCGCCCGACTTCGTGCACGGTTACGTCAGGCTTCCTGGCGCCGCGTTGATCGACATCTCGGCAGGCCTCGATCCGACCTGGGGCTGGGCCGCGGGTGCGATCGTCTCGAACGCACGCGACGTGACGGCGTTCTACCGCGGGCTCTTCACACGGAAGCTCCTTCCAGCAGCGCAGCTCGACGAGCTGGAGACAGCGACGCCGGCCGCTGGCACGTACGGGCTCGGCATTGTCAACACCTCCCCCGCGTGTGGCCGAGCGTTCACGCACGAAGGCGATTTCCTCGGCTGGCAGAACATCGCGTACTCGACGGCCAACGGCAGGCGGCAAGCCGTCGTGATGGTGAACGTCAACTACGCAGACAACGACCGTCTCGTGACCCTGGCTGAGAAGGCTCTCTGCCGGGGTTGACAAGCGCTGCGCATCGACCACGATGCGAGCGGGGATAGGGGTATGGGTTTCACGCTGATGCTCACGCTGGGCGCGGGGCTGCTCGCGATCTGGCTCGACACGCGCTTTCCGGGCCTGCGGCCGAAGACCGCCGCCCAGGGGCTGATACACGCCGCCGTCGGCGTCTTCGCGATGCTCGGCGCTGCCGGCCTGCTCGCGCTGATCTACGGCATCCCGCAGTGGGCGTGGATGACCGTGCTGCTGACGGTCTTCCTGCCGTCACTCGTCTACGCGCTGCTCGCCGGTTTCTGGATGCTGCGAGCCCTCGCGAACCTGACGTTCGCCGGCCGCTAGAGCTGCCCGCGCAGCCAGTCGACCTCCGACTGGTCATCCGGGTCGAGCAAGATTCCTGCCTGCTCGAGTGTCTGCTCCGCACGCGACACCAGTTCCCCTGCGCGGTCGCGGTCGCCGGCAACCGCAGAAAGTGCGGCATCGTTGAGATCCTTCATCGCGTTGTCGTATGGGTTACCGGCATCGCGAAGCGGATGGCAGTCGGCGAAATGACGTTTCGCTGCGTCGACATTGCCTCGCCGAATCTCGAGGTGGCCGAGGTTGTGGAGCTCCATGCCGACCATGCCCGGGTTGTCGAGACGACGATTGAGCTCCGCGCTCTCCGCGTAGAGATCGGCGGCGGCGTCGAGGTCTCCACCCAAACGCGTTCCCACGGCGAGCATGTGCAGCGGATTGACCTCTGCTTCGGCGGTGGGCGCGAGCTCACGCGCGTCCGAGGCGAGAGAGCAGACGCGGCCATAGTCGCCGTCGCGGAGGGCAACACGGCTCAGGCCGACGAGCGCGAGGGACTCGGCCTCCTTGTCCTCCACCTGCCGAGCCACTTTGAGCGCCGCCTCGTTCCGCGCACTCGAGCCCGCTTGGTCGCCGGCGCGGAAGGCAAGCACGCCGTCGGCGTACAACGCCAGCGCCCGGGCACGGGAAGGAGGGCCGTCAGTCCCGAGGGCGGTTGCAAGCACTCGGCGTCCGCCCACGATGTCGCCGCTCGAAAACCACTGCCGCCAGTTATCCGCGGCGAGCCGGCAAGCCGCCTCGCCGTCGCCTCGCTCCACCAGGGCACGGACCTCGGCCTCGAGCTCGGCGCGCGCAGCTTCCTCCGGCGTCATCGCGCTAGTCGGGCGAGATGTTCTGGTTCGACCGGAAGAAGTTGTCCGGATCCCACTGACGCTTCAGCGCCTTCAACCGGTCGTACTTGTCGGCGCCGTATGCGGACCGGATCCGGGCCTCGCTCTCTTCTCCGTCCGACATGAAGTTGACGTAGGCCGAGGTCTGGTACCTCTCGACCGCGGACCAGAAGTCGCGCACCCACTGGCGTTCTTCGTCGAAGCCTTCGGCGTTCTCGGTGCAGCAGCCGATGTTGTACGTGATGCCGGCGTCGCGCCCGCCGAACACGCTGTCGTCCACGCCGACGCGCGAGATCGCACCGCCCATCTGCCAGATGGGGAACGACGTCAGCGGCGACTTGATGCGCGACGCGTAGTCGACGGTGATGTCGATCATCTCGTCGGTCAGCTCCGGCGCGTCGAAGCCGCGGAAGTAGTACCAGCGGTGCGGCACGAAGCTGGGATCGAACATCGACTGGTGCATGAGGTACGGCTTGCGAATGCAGACGTCGGCGACGACGTTGCCGAACTCGCGCATCGGCTTGATGAATTTCTCGCCCTCGTCGAGGTCGCCGATCCAGCACGGGATCACCATCACGACCGGCTGACCGTGGAGCTCGTCGGGCACGAAGGGCAGCGGCGGCGCCTTGCGGTGGATCACGATCGACATCAGGTCGTCCGGCGCATCCGCGATCCACTCGCGCCAGAAGCGCAGCACCTCGGGCGAGTCCTCCATCTTCCAGAAGATCGGGCCGGCGAGGATCGTCGGGCCCACGGGCACGAGCTCGAACTCGAACTCCGTCACGATGCCGAGGTTCGAGCCGGCGCCGCGCATACCCCAGAACAGCTCGGGATTCTCGTCCGCGCTCGCCGTGAGGAACTCGCCGTCGGCGGTGACGACGTCGACGCGCCGCAGCTTGTCGATCGAGAGCCCGTGTTTGCGCTGGATCCAGCCGATGCCACCCCCGAGCGTGAGACCGGCGACGCCGGTGTGCGTGACGATCCCCGACGGGGCGGCGAGTCCGAAGGCCTGCGTTTCCTTGTCCAGCTCGCCGAGGAGCACCCCCGCCTGCACGCGCGCGGTGCGCTGCTGCGGATCGATGCGCACGCCCTTCAGCAGGCTCAGATCGATCATGAGGGAGTCGTCGGCAACCGACAGGCCCGGGAAGCTGTGCCCGCCGCTGCGGATCGTCGTGGGCACGCCGTGCGTACGCGACCACTTCACGGTGGAAATGACGTCCGCGACGCCGGCGCAGCGCGCGATCAGCGCCGGACGCCGGTCGATCGAGCCATTCCAGATCTTCCGTGCCGCGTCGTAGCCGGGATCGTCGCGGCCGACGAGCGGTCCCCTGAGCCCGGCCGCCAGCTCTGCGAGCGCGGTTTCCTCCAGCGTGAGTCCTTCGGCGATGGCAGTCATGGCCTCAGTGTCTCACCCGACGCCGGCCCGGGCCAATTTCTTCCCGCCCGCGGCCGGCACGACTCTTCCGCTGTGGTCGCCTGGCTGCTAGACGTAGCCGACGAGCAGCAGGATCAGCGCAATGATCAGAATGACGAAGAGCCAGTTGCTGACGGCAAATCCGCCGACCAGCGCGAAAAGGATCAGCAACAGCACGAGTACCCATAGAAGTCCCATGGGCGCGTCGTAGCCGGTTTCACGCTTCGTGAAACGCGGAAATCCGGCATGTACAAACTGCGACGAGGGAGGCATGAAATGTCCGCACAAGCACCAGGACGGCAGGACCGTGGCACCGATTGGCGTGCCCGTTGGACGGCACCCCCGCGACACGTGCACGACACCGAGACGAGGCCGTTCTTCGTCACGAGCGAGTTCCTCGTGTACGTACTCCTGCTCATGGGGCTCGGGATCACAGCCGGCTCGTCAGCGAGCGTCGACGCGCGCTTCTTCTGGGAGTGGGCGACGCTCGCGACGATCGCGTACATGCTCAGCCGCGGCTTCGCGAAGTCGGGCAGCCGTAGCCGTTCATGGGATCCCCGCGAGGATCTCGACACCAACCGGGATCGCCGGAGCTAGCAGGGGCTCGTCTCGTCCGCGAGGGCGATGCCCGTCACTAGGACACCGCCCGAGCGGGCGTAGCTCACAAACGACGCTTCACTCCGCGGATCGCCGTAGATCGGTGAATACTGCGGTGCCGTGACTCGCACGTCTGCGTACCCGTTCGGCGGGACGCAGACGGCGAGCTGGTTGCTCACGGGCTGGGCGCCGGCGCGAGCGGTCCACGAGGCGGCGTTCGACCGGAAGTCGAATTGTCGCGGCGCGACACCGGTCGGCGCGCGCACGGAGACGGTGACGTACCGGCGCTCCGGGCTGCTCTGGCCCGGGGTCGCGAAGACCCTGATCGTCCCGTCCACGCGCGGAATCGTCCAGCCGTCCCGATAGAGGTTGAACGCCAGCCACTGCGCGCGCCACGGGCGCTCGACGCGGATCAGGTCGACTCCGCGGTCTTCGCCGATCACCTTGCCGGCAAGTCCGAAACGCGTCTCGGCGACCGCCTGCGCGACGTAGCTCGACGGCGAGACGTTCGCGTGCCCGGTCGTGGGGTCGAAGCTGAGCGTCGTCGTCGGGAACGTCTCGGGCGTGCCCGTGAACGCTCCTTCGTAGACGACGGCGCGGCGGACGGACTCGTTCCAGAACTCGACGTTCCACCAGTAGCCGACGTTGTCCCAGTAGGCCCCGTAGAGGAAGGGGTACGGCACCATCGTGACAGTGCCGCCGCTGCCGACCTTCCGGTCGAGCCAGTCGAACACGACGCTCTGGTCGACCGTCAGCGGTCGCCCGCTGGTCCCGTCGTGCACGAAGAGCCGTGTGAAGGCTGCGGCCGTCTGGACCGGCGCGAGCACGATTGCCAGCGCCGCCAGGCCGATCGCGACGCGGCGTCCGGCCAGCAACAGCAGCATCGCCGCGATCGCCACAAACGAGAGGAAGAGCTGGGCGCCGCTCTCGGAGCCACCGATGCCGAGCAGCGTCTCGTTCAGGTACGCAACGGGTGAGTCGACGTTGAACTTGTGGAAGCTGATGACGGGAACGAACGCGAATGCCAGGGCGAGGAGCGCTCCGCTCGCGATGATCGCCCAGCGCCGCCAGCTGCGCTCCAGCAGCATTGCGACGAAGGCGACCAGCAGCAGCGGCACGACGTAGAACAGGTAACGGTCGTGCAGGCGTCCGGCGCCGAAGCGGAGGTCATACGAGGTGACCTCGAGTAGGAGCGCGACTCCGGCGACGCCCGCGATGCTCGCGAAGGCGCGTTGGGCGCGGGTGCGCTCCTGCACGACCGACGAGAGCAGCCAGGCGAGCCCGAGCACGAAGGGCACGATCCCGAGCCCCAGTCCGAGGGGCGCCAGGTGCTCGAGCAGCGAGCGAGGCATCCCGCTCGGCGCGACATTGCCCTCGGCGGTGACGGAGTAGGTTCCCAGCGCCCGCGAGAGGTTGCCCGTCGCAGCGAGGCCGACCGCGACGGCAGCGAGCGCGGCATAGGCGCCCGCGAGCAGGCGGTGCTGGGAGACGACCCGGCGCGGCGCCGGGCGATCGAGCAGGAGCGCCACCGGCACGATCGCGAGTAGGACCGCGAATTGCGTCCGTGCCAGGATCGCGACGCCGATCGCGACGAGCAGCAGCGCGTCGTTTCGGGCCCGGGGCGCGATCGCGGCGTTGTGCAGTGCGAGGATCGCCCAGAGGAAGGCCGGATACGCGACGGCCTCGGTCATCAGGAACGAGGCGAGCACGATCCACGGCAGGCAGACGGTCAGCACCGCGACCACATACGCCAGCCGGTTCCCGTTCGTGACCCGCCGGGCCAGGAGGAACGCGGGAATCGCTGCGGAGCTCATGACGAAGGCGTTGAGGATGTGTGCGTCGCGGAGGCCGTTCGGCACGAGGCTGCCGTCGAAGAGCGGCGCGAGCAGCAGCGGATAGAGCTGGTTGACGTTCCCGATCAGGTCGCCGTGCACATGCGGGAGCGGCGAGTGGAGCTGCCCGATGCTGATCGCCAGGCGCTCGTAGAGGAGCTCGTCGGTCATCACGTACCAGTCCGCGACCTGGGTCGTGAGGATGGCCAGGAGCCCGGCCAGGGCAAGCCAGAGCGCCGAGATCGGGATCCAGGGTCTGGCCCACAGCCGGTCCACGCCTGCGGAAGCTAGCGCCGTTCGCAATTTCCGGGCCGGGGGTGCCCGCAGGCGTTTGGCCCGCCGGGGGCCGGGTAGCGGACCTGCAGTCCACGAACAAGGGGGTCGTATGGCAAGTATCGAAACGCCGCGCGAGCTGTTCGTCCACAAGCTCGGGGCGGCCCTGACGATGGAGGAGACCATCCTCGAGATGCTGGAGAACCTCCAGGAGGAGGCCTCCGATTCGAAGCTTCAGCGCGACCTGCAGCAGCACCATCGCGAGACGCAGCAGCACGTCGCGAACCTGCAGCAGATCTTCCAGGCGCTCGGCGTGGAGCCCGAGAAGCAGTCGTGCCCGGCAATCGACGGGCTCGAGAAGGAAGGCAAGCAGATGATCAAGGAGGTCGACGACTCGCTCGTCGACTCGGTCATCCTCGGCGGCGTGATCGAGACGGAGCATCACGAGATCGCCGTCTACGACGGGCTGATCATCAAGGCCGAGCAGATGGACGACCAGGACATCGTCGCGCTCCTGCACGAGAACCTCGAGCAGGAGGAAGGCGCGCTCGACAAGGCCGTCAAGGCCTCAGAGCAGTCGGCGAAGCAGCTCGTCTCGAGCTAAAGCATCAGCGGCGCGGCTTCGGCCGCGCCGCTTTGATGTCGCCGGTGTACCTCACCTTTCCGTTGACGAGCGTGTCCCTGTACGTGCCGCTGCCGTTCTCGGACGCGTGGTACGTGAACGCGTAGCGCGTGTAGCGGAACTGCGTCACGTTCGCGAAGTAGTCGCCGATCCAGTCCCACGTCCCGGCGCATCGGCCCTTGAGGTCGGCGCTCGTGCAGGCGAAGTCCTTGACGCCGAGGAAACCGTTCAGCGGAGCGGCGCGGGACGCGAGCCTGGCGCGGAACGTCGTCACGGACGTCCCCCCAACGGTCCCGCGGATCCCGGCGGGCAGATGCGACTTGCCGCCCGGGCTCGATCCGTCGATCGAGGCGAACGTGCCGTTGTACGTGCTGGCGGCGCAGAAGCGGCCGGGGCTCTTCCGCCAGACGCGCACCGAGCGGGTGTACGTGTCGAACGCCCAGGTGTTTCCGCGGATGCCGGTGTCGACGTCGTTCTGCACGCCGTAGGAGACGGCGACGACCGGCTTGCCGCTGCCGCAGAGCGAAATGGCGAGGACGACAGGGACCAGGAGCCCTCCCATGCAGGAGTAGACAATTTTGGGGTCGTATTCTTGCGCTGTGGCGGAAGAACGGGACGAGCTCGAGCAGGCGTGGCAGGCGCTCGCCGATCGCGAGCGCCTGGTCAACCAGACCCTGGCACGGCGTTCGGCGGAGATCGACGCCCGAGCGCGACGCTACGAGGAGATCGGCACCGACCTCGACGCGCGCCGGCGGCTGATCGAGGAGTCCGAGGAGGAGCTGCGAGCGCGCGAGCAGCGGGCCACGCTCGCCGAGGAGGAGATCCGCGACCGCCAGTCGGAGGTCGAGCATGTCTCCACCGAGGCCGACCGCTTGCGTGAGCGCGCACGGGGCCTCGACGCGCGCCAGAGCGAGCTGCGCGTCCTGAGCGCCGAGCTCGAAGAGCGCGGCGAGTGGATCGCCACCGCGAGCGCCGCGCTGGACGCGCAGGAGCGGCGCGCCGAGGCGCTTGCCGCGGAGCAGGCCGAGGTCACGCAGCGGGCGTCGGAGATCACGGAGCAGGAGCGCGTCCAGGGCGCGGCAATGCGCCAGCTCGACGCGCGCGCGGCAGAGCTCGAGGCGCGCGCCGCAGAGGTCCAGCGCGCGAAGCGGAAGCTCGACGAGGCGGACGCAGCGCTGAAGCCGCGCGTCGCCGCGCTGGAGGTGCGCGAGCGCGCCGCGGCCGCGCAGCAGCAGGAGCTCGACGAGCTGGCGGCGCGCACCGCCGCCGGGGAAGAGCGCGTCGGCAAGCGGACGGCGAGGCTCGCGCAGCAGGAGACCGAGCTCGCGCGCCGGCTGCGTGAGGTGCGGGAGCACGAGGCGCGGCTCTCGCAGCTCGACGAGCGTGCGAAGGAGCTCGACGAGCGGGCGCTCGCACTCGAGCGCACCGCGGCAGAGGTGGCAGAGCGCGCGGCTTGGCTGACGGACGCGCTCGGGCGCGTCGAGGTGCGCGAGGCCGACGTCGCCGATCGTGAACGTCACGTCGTCGCGGCAGAGGCTCGGCTCGAGCGGCAGGAGAGCGAGCTCGGTCTTCACATCGCGGCGCTCGACGATCGCGACCGCCGTCTGAGCGAACAGGACGAGATGCTCGCAGAGCGCCGCCGGCGCCTGCGCGAGGAGGAGCTCTCTAGACCCAGTACGCCATGAGCACGGCGTCGACGTAGTCGTCGCCGCGGCGGTAGTGCTCCTTGCGGTAGCCCTCGCGCACGAAGCCGAACTTCTCGTACAGCGCGATCGCGGCAGTGTTCCACGGGAAGACGTGCAGCTCGAGCTTTCGCACGCCCGCGTGCCGCCCCCAGTCGACGGCCGCTTCGAGCAGCGCGGTGCCGACCCCCTGTCGACGCCGTGACTGGTCGACCATGAGGCCGAGGTCGGCGACGTGACGGCTCGCGGGATGCTGGTCGCGCGCGATCGACAGCCGCCCGATGATGCGCCCGTCGTCGTCCGCGACGTACACCGCGGCGTTCGGATAGCGGCGGATCGCTCGTAGGTAGCGCCGCTCGTCAGCCACGTTTCGCCAACCGTTCGTCGTGACCAGCCAGCCTTCGGGCTCGCTGCCGACGGCGTCGCCGAGCTCCTTCAGCCCCTGCGCGTCGCCGGGCTCTGCGCGGCGGACGATCATCCGACGACGACTCCTGCCCCACCCCGGCGCGGATCGCCGGCGGCGGCGAGCTCACCGTCGTCCAGCGTCACCGCCGCGGCACCCCCGAAGAAGAGGTTGCGATTGCGCCAGCGCGCGACGTTCCACCCCATCTCCTCGAGCGTGTCGAGCTCCGCCGGGTCGTGCCCGCCCTCGCAGTGCAGGACATCCTGCTCGTCGAGGTGCACGCGTGGCCGGTGGATCGCGTCTTCGACCGTCAGGCCGTGGCCGACGACATTGACGACGATCTGGAGCACGGCGCCGCGCAGCCGCAGCGAGCCCGCACTGCCGACGACGAGGTGCGGCGCGCCGCCGCGCAGCACGAGCGACGGGCTCATCCCGGACGAGAGCCGCTGCCCGGGCCGCGGCTGCCGCGCGATGTCGAACTCACCGATCATGTTGTTCATGTGGATGCCCGTGCCAGGGATGACGATCCCGGAGCCGGCGCCCGTGGACGCCGTCAGGGCGACCGCGTCGCCGCGTGCGTCGATGACGGAGATGTGCGTCGTGCCTCGCGTGACGACGGCGCCGCCGAGCTCGAGCGCCCGCAGCAGGCCGCGGCCCGCCGGCGCCTGCAGCTGCTCGCGCATCACCCGCGCGAGCGCGTCGATCGCCTCGGCGGTGCCGGGCTTCCCCACCCCGAGCTCCTCGAGCAGCGGCAGCCCGTAGGCGATCAGCACGCCGCCCCGGGACGGCGGCGGATTCGAGTAGAACTCCTCGCCGCAGAAGCGCGCACGCACCGGACGGCGGCGGATGACGCGGTACTCGTTCAGGTCTCGCTGCGTGAAGCAGCCGCCGCCCGCACGCATGTGCTCGAGGATCTGCGCGCCGAGCTCGCCGGTGTAGAGCTCCTGCGCGCCTTTCGCAGCCAGCAGCTCGAGCGTGTCGGCGAGGTCGTGCTGGCGGAGCATGTCGCCGACGCCGAGCGCCTTGCCGTCCTGCTCGTAGACAGCACGCGCCTCGGGGGTGTGGCGCAGGATCAGGTCGAGGATCCGGTGCAGGTACGCCTGGCCGTCGTTCAGGGCGACTCCGTTCCGCGCCAGCTCGATCGCCGGCCCGAACAGGTCGCGCCACGGCAGCCGGCCGAACGCCTTGTGCGCGGTCTCGAGCCCGAGCGGCGCGCCGGGGATGGCGCACGACGCCGCGCCGATGTGGAAGCGCTGTGTCGAGCCGCCGCTGAAGTCGACATCGACGTGCTCCATCTGACCTGCGTGCGTCTCGTCGCCGAGGCCGGGCACGGCCACGAAGAAGTCGAACACGCGTGTGCTCTTGTCGCGCGCCCGGTGCACGAGCATGAAGCCGCCGGCGCCCGGGCCGGTGAGCGGGCTCTCGGCGACCCAGGAGACGAGCGCGGCGGCGACGGCCGCGTCGACGGCGTTGCCGCCCGCCTCCAGCACCTGCGCGCCGGCCTGCGCAGTCAGCGCGTGTCCCCCCGCCACCGCCCCTCTCATGCGCAAAGGGTAGACCCGCACCGGCCCTTCGGTGCGGGGCATACGGGAGCTAGACGGGCATCCGGGCGCAGGCTCACGCCGTGCTCGCGAAGTTCACTCGAACGAGTTAGTTGCGCAAGAACGAAGGCGGCTCGAGCTCGTCCTCCGACGAGGTCAGCGCGGTGACGAGGCTGCGACTCGGGCGGCTGGCGACGCTGCCCACGCCGACGCCCGTGACCACGACCGTCACCCAGACCTGGCCCTTGAGGCGCTCGTCGATGGTCGCGCCGAAGATGATCTGCGTCTCGTCGGTGGCGGTTTGACGGATCACCTCGGCTGCCTCGTTCACCTCCAGCAGCGAGAGGTCGTCGCCGCCCGCGATCGAGAGCAGGATGCCGCGCGCGCCGTGCAGATCCGTGTCGATCAGCGGCGAGCGCAGCGCGCGCTCTGCGGCCTCCCGCGCGCGGTTCTCGGCGCCGGACGAGAAGCCGATGCCCATCAGCGCCGTGCCAGAGCGTTCCATGATCGTCCGCACGTCCGCGAAGTCGAGGTTGATCAGGCCCGGAAGCGTGATCAGGTCGCAGATTCCCTGCACTCCCTGGCGCAGGACGTCGTCGGCGATCCTGAACGCGTCGAGCATCGACGTCGACTTGTCGAGCACCTCGAGCAGCCGATCGTTGGGGATGACGATCGTCGTGTCGCACTCCTGGCGCAGCGCGTCGATCCCGGTCTCCGCCTGGCCGCGCCGCTTCGTCCCCTCGAACTTGAACGGCAGGGTGACGATGCCGACCGTCAGCGCGCCGAGCTGCTTCGCGATCTTGGCAACGATCGGCGCGGCGCCGGTGCCGGTGCCGCCCCCCTCGCCCGCGGTGACGAAGACCATGTCGGAGCCGCGCAGCGCGTGCTTGATCTGATCCTCGGCCTCGTCCGCAGCGCGGCGCCCGACGTCCGGCTCCGCGCCGGAGCCGAGCCCCTTCGTCAGCTCGCGCCCGATGTGGATCTTCGTCTCGGCCTCGGAGATCTGCAGCTGCTGCACGTCGGTGTTCACCGCGACGAACTCCACCTGGTTGATGCCGGCGTCGATCATCCGATTGACGGCATTGAGCCCCGCACCGCCGACGCCGACGACCTGGATCTTCGCGAGGTAGGAGCCGAGCGAGCCGACGCGCGCATGCGAAAGTCGCGGTGCCGGTTCCGGCATGGGCTCGTAGTAGCGAGTGACCGGCGGCTCGGGAACGGTGGCCGGCGGCGAGACGGGCTCGGGCCTCGGGGCCGGGGGCTCCGGCTGAGGCTCGGGCTCGGGCTGGGGATCGGGAACCGGCGGCACGGGCGTCTCGACCTCGTCCTCCCAGGTCGGGACGTGCTCGACTGTCGACTCGTGCGGCTCCTCCGCCGGCGGCGCCTGCTCCTGACCGGCGGCCTCCCGCTCCTGTTGTCGCTGCGCTGCCTCGGTCGCCTTGAAGAGCTCGGCGAGCGGGCCCTCACGCATGCTCGCGCGCTTTCGCGCCATTGAGCACCTCCTTCGCGAGATCGCGGTAGAGCGCGGCCGCGTCGCCGCCCGGTTCGTATCCGAGCACAGACTGGCCCTTCACTGGTGCCTCGGCGTAGCGCACGGTCTTGCGGATCTTCGTGTTGAAGACGAGATCGCCGAAGTTCTCCTTGAGGATGTCGACCGCCTCGCGCGAGTGCAGCAAGCGCTTGTCGTACATCGTCGGCAGGATCCCCTGGATCTCGACCTCGGGGTTCAGGTTCTCGCGGATCATCGAGAGCGTGTTCTCGAGCTGGACGAGCCCGCGGAGCGAGAGGTACTCGCACTGCACCGGGACGATCACGCCGTTCGATGCGACGAGCGCGTTGATCGTCAGCAGCCCGAGCGACGGCGGCGTGTCGATCAGGATGTAGTCGTACTTCGGCTTGACCGAGACGAGTGCCTTCTCGAGGGCTCGCTCGCGGCCGATCATGGCGGAGAGCGCCAGCTCCGCGCCGGCCAGGTCGATCGACGAGACCGCGACGCCCACCTCGGCCTCGCGGATGATCTCCTCGATCGGAAGTCTGTGGACGAGCACGTCGAACATCGAGCGCTCGATCTCGTCGGGGTTCCAGCCCTGGCTCATCGTCAGGTTCCCCTGCGGGTCCAGGTCGACGAGCAGCACGGAGTGGCCCGCCTCCTTGAGGGCGACGCCGAGGTTCAGGGTGGTGGTCGTTTTGGCCACGCCGCCCTTCTGGTTGGCGAACGCGATGACCCGTGCCAAAGAAGTTCCCTTCTCAGTGGTCGATGAGCGTGTGTTGGGACGCGGAAGCAAACGGGAGAGGCCCATGCGGCGCTCTTTCGTCCCAGAATAGCCCGTTCCTGCCGATGTCCCGCATAATCATGCGGGTCTCGGACGGCGTCTAGCGCAGGAAGGCTTCGCCCTCGACCGCGAGCTGCAGCCGGAGGGTGTACTTCAGGGCGACCGGTGAGGAGCTGACGAGGCGGGCGTCGCAGTCGCCGGGGCCCATGCTCGGCAGGTCGAGCGTCCGCACCTTCTGGCCCTTGCCGATCGTCTGCGTGCCGGCGACGGCGCCGTTGCAGACGACCTGGATGCGGGCGCGGATGCCTTTCCGGGTCGCGCGCGAGACGGTTGCGGTGAAGGTGACATGGCGGCCAGGGCCGAGCAGGCCGAACGGGACGGTCTTCGTCTTCCGCGGGCCGAGCGAGCCGATGCGGTGGACGACGAGCGGCGCGTTCGGCGCGGCAGGCAGCGTCGTGGTCGGGGTTCCGCCGAGCGCGGCGAACATGTCGGACTTGAGCTTGTCGTCGGGCGGGGTCAGCCACGTGATCGCGTACCGGTACGAGGGCCCGACGTGGATATACGCGTAGTCCTCGGCGAAGATCTCCGCGATGCTGTGATCCCAGCCCATCGAGTAGTCGAACGCGACCTGGCGGGAGGCGAACATCGCGGCCATGCCGCGGTCGGCCCACCAGACCGGGATGCCGTTCAGCTCGGGAATGCCTGGCACTGCCGTCGACGCGTCGATGTGGTGCCCGTACTCGTGGACCAGCGTCCCCTCGACGAACTGGTTCTTGCCTGCCGGGACGATGATCGTCGGACGCCCTGCGGCACCGGCACGCGCGTAGCAGGCTGCCGCCTCGGAGCCGCACAGCCCTTCGATCGACGTGTCCGGGACGATCCGGACCGTCACGTTGCTGATCTCGTTGCCGTGCGCGGTGGCTCGCAGGATGCCCGCGTACCAGTCGGTGTCGACCCCGGTCGCCCGCACGTCCAACGTGATTCGCCGTCCCTGTAGGTCGCTCGAGGTGACGATCGCCCCGCTCGCGCCGGCCGCGAGGGCGAGCGTGAGGACGAGCGCGAGGACGGCAACGAGGGGCTTCATGGCGGCGCGGCTCATCGAAGCACAGTTACCTGGAAGCTGCCGACCCGGATCTAATAACTACGTAAGAATCGCTGGTCGGGCCGGGCGGAGGCGACCGATCAGCGCCCAGATGCCCGCCGCGGCGACGACGATCGCCCCGACGAGGATCACAAGCCCCTGGGCAGCGACGGCGAAGGCAACCGCATCGCCCTTAGGGATGCCGGCGACGATGAGGATCGCCGCGCCTGCACCGGCCTGGGTGGCGGCGCCGGCGGGCGCGATCGGGAGGGACGCGGAGGCCGCGGAGGCGCACAGGAAGGCGAGTGCGAGCGTGAACGAGCCGCCGATGGCGAGCGCGTTCAGCAGGACGAAGACGGCGACGCCGCGGAGCGCCCACGAGACGGAGATGAGGAGCCACGCCTGCGACGCCGAGCGCCGGCACGCGGTGTGCTCGCGCAGCCAGCGGCCGACCTTCCAGCGGCCGACGAAGCTGAGCCGGGCGATGCGCGGCAGGCAGAGCACGAGCGCCGCGGCAGCGACGCCGGCCGCCGCGACGAGCGCGAAGCCGACCTGAACGCCGCCGGAGTGCGACGCGGCGGCGGCGATCGACGCCATGGGCGCGAGCGCCGCGCTGTCGAGCAGGCCGACCACGATCAGGGTCAGGCAGATCGCCCCGAGGCCCGCGGTTTTCTTGCCCGGGAGGCGACGGACGACCGCGATGCGGATCGCCTCGTCGAAACGGCCGGGCAGAGCGACTCCGCCGACCGAGGCGGCGCCGCCGGCGGCGGCGAGGGTCAGCGCCTCGGGGCGCTGCTCCACCGGGAACAGCCGTTGCCAGCCCCAGGCCTTGAAGGCGTAGGCGAAGAGAAAGAGGATTCCCGCGGCAACGACGAGCAGCGGGTCAGCGCTCGCGAGGGGCCAGCCCGAGCGCATGAAGTGGAGTGCCGTTACGGCGGCCGCTGTCAGAGCCCCGGTCACGAAGACCGTGTTGAGCGCAATGCGGACTCGGCGGGAGCCCGCGAGACGACGTGCTCTCCCCATGCGACTCGATATCGGGAAGTCTTCGAGAAGCCTGGAGATCCGATCGAGGGACAGCGCTCTACGCCTTTCTGGTTTGGGCCCGGACTGACTGGTTCGTCGGGAGAGGCGTCAGTCCTCGGGCTCGCCGTCGTCGTAGCTGAGCGGCTCCAACCGGGCGATGAGGCCAAGACCCCGCCAATAGATTTTGTTCGACCGTGGGTAATAGCAAACGTCGTTGGCGCGCCGTGTGCCGTAGACGAGAAATGACGCACTTTCGTCACCCGCGCGGAGCGAATGCGACACCCCGGTGCTCGGCGGCCGCGAGACGACGTGGCCGGCACGGACCTCGATCGTTTCACGCTCCGCCTGACGCTCGAGGACGGTGAGCGGCGACGGCCACAGCTCGAACGTGGCCCGGCCCTCGAGGAAGACGAAAAGCTCCTCGTCGGCAGAGTGGCAGTGCGGCGGCGCGCCGTCCTTCCCGGCCTCGAGCCGTCCGAAGTTCACGCCGGCGTGCTGCGCCCCGGCCTGGCGAGCGAGCAGCACCCAGCGGCCCCCCTCCCCCTCGTACGCGGCCTCGGCGTCGCCGACGTTGATCGCCCGCGGCTCCTCCGGCGTGCCGGGGTGGAACGGCGGCGGCTCCGCGGGCGTTGCGAAGAGCAGCGCCTTCAGCCCCTCGTCGCCGGCGCGCAGGGTCGGCGCCTCGTGCGGCACCGGGTAGACGACGCAGTCCCCGGCGCGAAGGCCGTCGCCGCCGCCGGCGACGACGTACAGGACGTCCTCGGTCCGGCGGTGCGGGAGCTCGACCTGCTCGCCCGGGGCGAGCTCGATCCGGCGCAGGCTGACCGCGACCGCGCCCGCTGCCTGCGCGAGGTCGGCGTCGCGCGGGACGTCATCCCAGTGCGCAATCAATCGGGCTCTTCGCCGTCCCAGTACTCGAGCTGCTCGATGCGGCCGATCACGCCGACGCCGCGCCACATCAACTTCTGCGAGCGCGGATACCAGCAGATGTCGTTCGGCTCGCGCGTGCCCCACGCGAGGAAGGTCAGTCCCTCGTCGCCGCCGCGGAACCGGTGCGCGTAGCCGCTGCCCGGCGGGACCGCGACGACCGAGCCCACGCGCACGGGATGCACCTCGTCGGGCCAGATCTCGAACGTGCCCGCGCCCTCGAGCACGACGAAGATCTCTTCCTCCGCCGAGTGGGCATGCGGCGGCCCGGACGACACGCCGGGACCACATTCGATGTACGTCGTCCCGGTCCAGCGCGACCCGGCCGCGTCCGCGATGTAGCGGCGAGCGCACCCGCCGAAGACATCCCGTTCGATGTCGGCGACGTTGACGATGTTCGGCGCGCGTTCCGCTTCCGGCTCCGGCCAGACGAGCTCCGGCTCGCGGTCCCACGGATGACCGTCCTGCACCTCGACGTACCCCGTGAGCGACCACATCGACCCGCCGCGCGGCAGCTCGCCGCGGGGAAGGTACTCGCGCGCGCCGAAAGCGAGCACCTCGAGCCCGTCGTCGCCTGCACGGATCGTGTGCGCCTCGTGGCTGTTCTTGTAAACGATGCAGTCGCCCGCACGGATCTCGTACGCCTTCTCGTCCATCCAGGTCATGCCCTCGCCGGCTATGACCCAGAAGGTCTCCTCCGCCTCGCCGTGCACGTGTGCCGGCGTCGGCATCTCGGCGGGGCCGAGTTCGAAGCGCGTCAGACCGCAGCGATAGCTCCCCGCGGCCCGCCCGAGATCGGACCACGTTCCTGCCATCTGCCCGCGTTCGTTGCGCCGTTTCTCGACGTCGTCCCAGTGCGTGATGCCCACGCGCGCGACTTTATGCGACGGGTGCGCTCAGAGCCGATGCGCAACGTTCGACCGCGTTCTGCGCTCGTTCACCTCCTTCTCGGCGTGCCCACTCCTCCGCCTCGTGGACGAGCCCGCGCAGCTCTTCGAGCAGGACGCCGGGGGGTGCGCCCTCGTGCTCGAGCGCCTCGATCCGGTCGAGCCGGGCCAGTACTGCGCGGGCGTCGTCCATGTGAACGAACCTAGCCGGCGAGTGCGCGCGTGTCTGTCGCGTGAATGTGACGAGTTGGTGCCGGCCGGAGCCCGAGGATCGACTCGTCGAGCGTCTGCACGAGCTTCGCGCGATCGCCGTGGAGGATCGTCTCGACGAGCGCACGACGGACGACGTCCGAATCGGGATCGCCGGCGAGCCGCTCCTGCAGCTCGGCGCGTGCACGCGGCGTGTCCCCCAGCAGCACGGCGCCGCGCACGGCCGCAGCCCAGAGCCCGTCGCTCCCACCCAGGAGCGCGGCGAGCGACTCGCGCAGCTGCTCGGCCCGGAACGGACCGTCCTGGAACAGCGACAGCTCCCAGCGGTCGATCGCCTCGCCGAGCTCCGGGTCATCGTCCGCTTCGTCGAGCTTCAGGAGCAGATCCTGCGCGACGGTCGCGCGGAACGAGTCGAGACGCCCGGGCTCGCCGGCAGGTTGCGTCGCGGCGATCGGAACGACGGGGCGAATCCCGTAAGGCCGCCAGTCGAGACGCTCGAACAGCACCGGGCCGGCCGCGACGGGCGCCGACGTCGCGAGGCGGATCGCGGTGATCGCATCGGCGAGCTCACCCGGCGAATCGGGCGGCTCGACAGCGCCGGCGTCGAGGATTCGCTCCAGCTCCAGCACGGAGAGACGGTCCGGCTCGCGGCCGAAGTCCGTCGGTAGCAGGCCGTTCGCCTCGGGCCAGAGCTTCGCCAGCTCTCCGGCGGCGAAGAGGCGGAGCCGCAGCCCTCGACCGAGCTCGATGGTCGTCCCGCCGGTCGTGAGGCCGATGACCGGCGCGACCGCGCCGAACTGGTGCCGCTCGCCGAAGAGCGCGCGCTCGAGCGCCGAGTAGGCACGGTCGAACGCGTCGTCGTCCCAGTCGAAGCCGCCGCAGATCTCCGCCGTGTCCATCAGCAGCGGCAGCAGCACGCTGCCGAACAGCGCTTCATCTTCACGCGCGCGAGGACCCGCATGGGCGCGCGCGAAGATCGTCGCGGCCGGCTGGCGAAGCAGCTCCTCGACCGCGAGCTGCGCATCGGGACGCTTGCGCAGCGTGTGTGTGCGCTGCTCGATGAACGGCTTCACGAGCGGGCGGTACTCGTAGAGGGCCGGCTTCGCGTACGAGGTGTGCTCCTCGAACGCGAACGGAAGCTCCGCGCCGCGCTCGATGTCCAGGAGCAGCGCTCGGAACGTCCCGAGGCAGAACGCCCGTAAGGCGGAGTGCAAGTGCGGAGCGCGTACGACCACGACTCCGCTTACGCCGCCGGTGCGTCCGCTCCTTTCTGGCACCGCGGGCACCAGTAGGTCATCCGGGCGTCGTCGCCCTGGGGCCAGGCCTCGACCGGCGTGCCGCAGCGCGGGCACATGTGCCCCTTGCGCCGGTAGATGTTCGGGCGATACGGAACGCCCTCGACACGCGCGCGCATCACGTCGTGCGCGGTCGCGAGTACGGCGCGAAGCTCGTCGTCGGACACATCGGCGAGCGGACGCCACGGCGAGATGCACTGCGTCCAGAGCGACTCGACCTTCCAGATGTTCCCGATGCCGGAGACGAGGCGCTGGTCGAGCAGCGCGTCGCCGACCTGGCGCTTCGAATCTTCGCGGCGCAAACGCTGCAGCATCGTCTCGTAGTCCGGCGGCTCGGCGAGGATGTCGGGCCCGAGTCGCCGAGCGACGCCGCGATCGAGCTCCAGCACCGGGCCGTTCCAGAGGACGCCCGCGTGCTCTTCGCCTTTGAGCACGAGCCAGGGCGTGCCGAAGACGGGCGCGTCGCGGCCGAGCACGCGCCAGCGTCCGCTCATGCGCAGGTGGCTGCGCAGGACGAGGCCGCCCTCAAAGCGCAAGAGGATGTTCTTGCCGATCGCCTCGACGCTCTCGAGCCTGCGCCCGTCGAGCTTCGGCGCCAGCTGCTTCACCGCGGCGCGAGGGTGCGGCGTCTCGACCTCAAGCTCCTGACCGACCAGGACCTGCAGCCGGCGCGCCGCGCGGTGGATCGCGTCGCCCTCGGGCATGCTGACAGCGTATGCGCGCCGCACTGGCAGGAGCCGTCGCCGCGACGGTCTGGGGATTGCAGGAGCCGCTCGACCGACGGGTCTTCCGTTCCGACTACTCGGACGTGCGGCTCGTCGGGGGCCTGCCGGTGCACGCGCTGAACGGCGCGCTCTTCGGCCTGGCCTTCGACGTGATCCGTAGCCGGACGCGCGTCGAGCAAACGCGCCTCGCCGTCGGCCTCGCCGTCGCCGAGCACACGGCGCTGTGGCCGTTGCTCGGCTTGCTCGCGCCGGAGGTCGCGAAAAGCCCGCGCGCGTTCGCGCAGGGCGTCTACCGCCACGTCCTCTTCGGCTACCTGCTGGGCCGGCTCGCGTAGGCCGCAAGTGCCGCCAAGCCGACGCTGACAGCCGCAGCAGCGGCGACCGCCGCTCCGCGCCGAGAGCCACCGGCCTGCGGCTTCGGCGACACCGCATGCTCCGGATACGGCCCGCGCGGGCCGGTCGCGCCGTGGTCGCGGGCGAGTTGGATCACCTGCGCGATGTGCAGCGCCCGGCGGGGCGTCTCCTGTTCGATCTGCGATCGGCACGAGAAGCCGGCGGTGACGACGAGCGCGTCCGGCGACGCCTCGCGCACCTTCGGCAGCAGGACGCGTTCGCCGCACGCGATCGACACGTCGTAGTGCGACTTCTCGTAGCCCCACGCGCCGGCCATCCCGCAGCAGCCGCTGTCGGGCTTCTGCACTTCGACGCCCATCGCCTCGAGCAGCTTCTTGTCGGGGTCGACGCCACCGGTCGCATGCTGATGGCAATGCTCGTGCAAAACAGCGGTCCGCTTCAGCGGCGGCGGCTCGTACCCCTCCTTCTGCAGGAACTCGGCGAGGTGGTAGGTCTGCTGCGCGAGCCGCCGCGCATCCTGGTCGTTCGGACGCATCTTGAGCAGCTCGTCCTTGAACACGGCCACACAGCTCGGCTCGGCGCCGACGACAGGCGTTCCGGCGCGGATGTCGTCGCGCAGCGCATCGAGCACTCGCTCCAGGTACCGCTTCGCGAGGTCGAGCATCCCGTAGTCGTAGAGCGGGCGGCCGCAGCAGAGGTGTCCCTCGGGCATGACCACGCGGCAGCCGGCGTCCTCGAGCGCTTCGACCGCGGCCACGCCGACATCGGTGTGGAAGTGGTTCGTGAACGTGTCCGGCCAGAGGATCACTTTCTTGCCGGTCGGGTTATGAGTCCCGCGCTTCGAGTACCAGTCACGCAGGGTCATCGGTGCGAACTCCGGCAGGTGGCGCTTCGGGTGCACGCCGGCCAGCCGCTTGGTCACCGGCGCGAGCGCATTCGCGAGCGCGGGCACCTTCGACGCCAGGCGCGCGGCCTGGTCGATCAGCCCGAACGCATACGCGTGCCGCGGCCGTAACCGCCCGTCGTAGTAGTGCGAGAGAAACTCGGACTTGAGCGTGGGCATGTCGACGCTGACCGGACAGTCCTTCGTGCAGCCCTTGCAGGACAGGCAGAGGTCGAGCGCATCGAGCACCTCGCGCGATTTCCACGTCTCGAGCTCGCCGTGGTTGACCATCTCCCAGAGGATCCGCGCGCGGCCGCGCGTCGAGTGCTTCTCCTCGCGCGTGACCATGTAGCTCGGGCACATCACGTCGCCGCTCGTGTGCCGGCACTTGCCGATGCCGACACAGCGCACGGCGGCATGCTCGAAGCTGCCGTGATCCTTCGCGTAGGCGAAGTGCGTCTTCAGCTGCGGCGGCGCGTAGTTCGGCCCGAGCCGCAGGTTCTTCGTGATCGGATACGGGTCGACGACCTTGCCCGGGTTCATCTTCCAGTCGGGGTCCCAGATCGACTTGAACTCGCGGAACCCGCCGATCAGCTCCGGGCCGAACATCTTGGGCAGCAGCTCGGCCTTCGACTCGCCGTCGCCGTGCTCGCCGGAGATCGAGCCGCCGAGCTCCAGCACGAGATCGGAGGACTCGTCGAGGAACGACCTGAAGTTTTTGATGCCGGGCGCGCTGCGGAGGTCGAAGTTCCAGCGCGCGTGCACGCAGCCTTGGCCGTAGTGGCCGTAGAGCGCGCTGTCGTAGCCGTACTTCTTTGCGATCTTGCGCAGCCCGCGTAGGTACTCGCCGAGCCGCTCCGGCGGGACGGCCGAGTCCTCCCAGCCCTCGTACGTGTCGGGCTTGCCCGGAATGAACGCGGTTGCGCCGAGCCCGGCCTCGCGCACGTTCCACAGGTGCTGCTCCAGCTCGGGGTCGTCGTAGAGCTTGATCCCCTCCGGCGGGTTCTCGCCCTTCTTCAGCTCGGCGATCAGGTCGTGCGCCTTGGCGTCGGCCTCCTCCTTCGTGTCGCCCCCGAACTCGACGACGAGCCAGCCCTGGCCCTCCGGGACGAGGTCGACGTCCTCGGGATGCAGGCCGACCGCCTTCATGTCCTCGATCAGGACGTGGTCGATGCCTTCGAGACCGGTCGGCTTGTGTTCGAGGACGGTCATGACGTGATCGGCCGCCTCGTACTCGGTGTCCCAGCCGAGGACGAGCAGCGACTTCTGCTTCGGCGCCGGGATCAGGTGCACGGTCGCCTCGAGCACCGTCACGCACGTGCCCTCGGTGCCGACGAGCGCCGCCGCCACATTGAAGTCGTTCTCCGGCAGCAGGTCGTCGAGGTTGTAGCCCGAGACGCGGCGCGGGATGTCCGGGTAGCGCTCGCGGATCAGCGGCGCGTACCGGTCGCGCAGCTCGGTCAGCTGCCGGTCGAGCTCCGGATCGCCGGAGGTTCCTTTGCCGACACGCAGCCGGCGCCCGTCGTACAGGAGCACCTCGAGCTCGTGGACGTTGGCGGACATGCGCGCGCCGGTTCCGGCCCACTCCGCCATCACCGAGCGGACGCCGCAGGAGTTGTTCCCGATCATCCCGCCGAGCGTGCAGTGATCATGCGTCGACGGGTCGGGGCCGAACGTCAGCTGGTACGTCCTCTCTGCCGGTTCGCGCAGGTGATCGAGGATCAATCCCGGCTGCACGCGCGCGAGCTTCGCGGTCGCATCGATGTCGAGCACGCGGTTGAGGTACTTGGAGAAGTCCATCACGACGGCGACGTTGCAGCACTGGCCGGCGAGGCTTGTGCCCCCGCCGCGGGGCAGCACCGGCGCGCGGTGCTCGCGGCAGACGCGCACCGTCTCGACGACGTCGTCGACGCTGCGCGGGATGACGACGCCGATCGGGAGCATGCGGTAGTTCGAGCCTCCGGTGGAGTACAGCGCCCGGTCGCCGGCGGTGAAGCGGACCTCCGCCTCGGTCGAGCGGCGCAGCTCGTGCTCGAGCGAGCGGACGTCGACCTCCTCGGTGGCGACCGGCGGTGTCGCCGCGCGCGGGTCGGCTTTGGTCGGAACCTTCATGCCTTCAGCTCGAGGCCGTGGCCGGCGCGCGACCGGTCCGGGCGCAGCGCGCCGCCCTGCGGCTCCAGCACGCCGTCGAAGAGCTCGCGCTCGACGCGCACGTGGTCGTGGAAGTACTCAATGTGGCGGAAGTGCGGGACCGCGCAGCAGATATGGGTACTCGCCTGCGGCGCGCAGTGGGCCGAGATCTGCAGGCCGAACTGCTCGGCGAGGCCGGCGGCGTTGAGGAATCCCGTGTAGCCGCCGCAGCGCGTGACGTCGATCTGGAGGCAGTCGACCGCGTTCGCGCGCAGGAGGTTCAGGAAGTCGGCGGGGACGTACGCGTACTCGCCCGCGGCAACCTGGAGTTGCGGCGGTGAGTGCTCGCGGACGTGGCGCAGGCCGTCTGCATCCGCGGAGCTGACCGGCTCCTCGAACCACGTCACGCCCCAGTCGTTCGCGTACCGGTTCGCCCAGTGGACGGCCTCGTCGCGGTCGAACGCGCCGTTCGCGTCGACGTAGAGCTCGGTCGTATCGCCGATCGCGACGCGGGCGGCGTCGACGCGCGCGGGATCGTCGTCGGGCGAGCGGCCGACCTTCATCTTCACGCGCGGGATTCCCTGCGCGACCCAGCCGCCGAGCTGCTCGGCGATGCGTTCGAGCGAGTAGGACGTGAACCCGCCGGACCCGTACACCGCGGCCTCGTCCCGCACGCCGCCGAGCACGTCGACGAGCGGCTGGCCGAGCAGGCGCGCCCGCAGGTCCCAGAGGGCGATGTCCACGGCCGACAGGGCCATGAAGCCCATGCCCGGCCGACCCACATTCCGCAGCAAATGCCCCAATTCGTGCCAGGCATGAGACAGGTCCGTTTCGACGTCCACGCCCCGCACGGCGGGCGCGAGCTTGTCCTCGATCAGGCGGACGGCCGCGTCGTGTGTGTACGTGTACCCGAGGCCGACGGCATCACCGGCGAAGACGCGCACCACGACGATCGTGGTCGAGTCCCATTCGAGCGTGCCGTCGGACTCCGGCTCGTCCGTCGGGATCGTGCGCGCGAACGCCTCGACCCTATCGACCTGGGAGGAACTCGAGGATCTTTTCCTTGAAGGACTGAGTAATGACACCGCGTGCCTCGGGGTCGCCCTTGCGCAACGCCTTCATCAAGGCGCGCGCCTGGTCGGTACGGATGTGCGGAGGCAGCGGCGGAACGTTCGGATCGCATACCGCGTCGATCACGAACGGCCGATCTGCCTCGAATGCCTGCCGCCATGCGTCACCGATGTCCTCAGGCTGCTCGATGCGCACGCCCCTTAGCCCGATCAACTCCGCGAACTCGCCGTAGCGCACGTCGGGAATGCGCTGTGTCATCGGGTTCATCGGATCGCCCTGCAGCGCCCGCTGCTCCCACGTCACCTGGTTGAGGTCGCGGTTGTTGAGAACGAGCACGACGAGTCGCGGATCGGCCCACTCCTTGTAGTACTTCTTCGCGGTGATCAGCTCCGCCATCCCGTTCATCTGCATGGCGCCGTCGCCGACCAGGGCGACCGCGGGACGATTCGGATGGCAGAACTTCGCCGCGATCGCATAGGGCACGCCCGGCCCCATCGTGGCGAGCGTCCCCGAGAGCGACGCCATGTGCGTCGGCCCGAGCTTCAGGTCACGTGCGTACCAGTTCGCGGACGAGCCCGAGTCCGCGCTGACAATCGCGTCCTCCGGCAGATGCTCGTTCAACTCCCAGAACAGTCGTTGCGGGTTGATCGGGTCCGCCTCCTGCATCGCGCGCTCCTCGAGCAGACGCCACCACTCCTGGATCTCCTGTTCGATCTGCTCGCGCCAGCCGCGGTCCTCCTTCCGCTGCAGCATCGGGGTCAGCGCCTTCAGCGTTTCCTTCGCGTCGCCGACGACCGCGCACTCCATCGGGTAGCGGATGGAAAGCATGCGGCCGTCGATGTCGATCTGAACGCCCCGCGCCTGTCCCGGTTTCGGCAGCCATTCCGAATACGGGAACGAGGAGCCGACCATCAAGAGCGTGTCGCACTCGTTCATCAGCGTCCAGCTCGGCTTCGTCCCGAGCAGGCCGATCGAGCCCGTCACGAACGGCAGGTCGTCGCGCACGACGGTCTTGCCGAGCAGCGCCTTCGCGACGCCGGCGCCGAGCGTCTCGGCGACCTCGACGACCTCGTCGCTCGCACCGAGAGCGCCCTGGCCGACGAGCATCGCCACCTTCTCGCCGGCGTTGAGGATCTCAGCAGCCTGCTGCAGTTGTCCCTCCGACGGGACGACGCGCGGGCGGGCGTAGCCGGGCGCCGACACCACCGCGCCGTGCTCGCGCGGCGGCTCCTCGACCGCGGGCTCCTCGGCGAGGTCGTTCGGGATGACGAGTGCGGTAACCGTGCGCTGGTCGAGCGCGATGCGATGCGCGCGGTCGACGAGGTGGCGGATCTGGGTTGGTTCGTACGCCATCTGCACGTACTCGTGCGCGACGTCCTTGAAGAGCGTGACGAGGTCGACCTCCTGCTGGTAGCTGCCGCCGAGGCCCATGCGCGACTGCTGGCCGACGATCGCCAGCACCGGCTGATGGTCCAGCTTTGCGTCGTAGAGCCCGTTGAGGAGGTGGATCGCTCCAGGGCCGGAGGTGGCGAGGCAAACGCCGACCTCGCCGGTCCATTTCGCATGCGCACAGGCCATGAAGGCGGCCTGCTCCTCGTGGCGCACCTGGACGAATTTGATGTCTTTGTGCCGCTCGAGCGCGCCGATGATCGCGTTGATCCCGTCGCCGGGATAGCCGTAGATGCGCTTGACGCCGTTCTCGGCGAGCCGTTCGAGCAGGAAATCTGCGGTGAGCTTGGCCATGGGGATGTGATCCCCATGGCCAAGCGAGCCAAACGCGGGAAGCGGCCCGGAGGGCCGCTTCCCGCTCTCGAGGCGTCAGCTGAGGCTGACTAACGCACGAAGTCGAACTGGTTCTCGTGGATGTAGCCCTCTACCGCGCGGCCGAGGTTTGCAGCGTCCACGTCGGCCTTCCTGAAGTGGATCCCCGCCCAGATGCGGGCCTCGATCACCTGGCTGATCGGGCCAGAGAAGTGGTCGAAGTAGTGCAGGTCGCCCGGGAACCGGCTGCTTGTGAGATAGAACGTCATGTCGTTCGTCCCGAAGAAGGACTGGAACGCGTGCATCGTGGCGCTCGTGTACGCGGTATTCCCGGAAGCCTGGTCCGGATACGGCGGAGTGATCAGATTCGGACCGGCGCCGAACTCGGGATGCAGCAAACCATCGAACATCGGCGTCCAGCCGGCGTCCTTCACGGTGTCCGGATTCCCGTCGGTGTCGGCGTTCCTGATCGCCGACATCGGCCGCCAGAACTTCCAGTAGTACTTGTCGTTCCAGGTGTTGATGATCGCGTCTGCCGCGGTCAGGTCGATCATCGCGAACATCAGCGCACTGTCACGCGTGCTCAGAGACTGCTCGGCGACGAATCGGCGTCCGAGCGCGTTGTAGCCCGCGGCGGGATTGGTCTGCCAGTACGCCGCGATATGGGTCTGCTCGGGTGTGCGGGTCGTGCTGTTGTTCGATCCGATCGCCTCGACCTCGTTGACGTCGGCCGCATAATCGGGACTGCTCAGTGGGTACGGCCCGGCGGTACGGAACTGGTCCGCGCTTTGAACCAAAAAAGGCGCGGCGTGCGCAACCCACTGAGTCGGGTCACACGCCTGACCCTGCAGCACCTGGAACACGCCCGGCCCTGACCCGAAGTCGCAGGTCATAGGCACCGGACTCCAGTGACCTTGTGCGAGCATCGCATCGGAGGCCATCGTTCCCACGGCGATGCCCTGGTCCTTGCTGCTTCCGTCGGGAATCCCCGCGAGCGAGCTGTTGTACGCCGCCAGCAGCGTGGCGTGCTGCGCGGAGAACGTCCCGTCGATCACGCGGAATGCAGCGGTTGCCACAGCCGCGTCGAGCGACGCCTTCGGAAACGAGCGATTCACGAGATAGGGCTTCCCGTGCCGGTCGACCGCATTTACAGCCCCGTACACCGCACCTTGAACCATCGCGATGAACACGCCCGCCGACGGCGCGGATGATGCGATCGGCGGCTGTGCGAGCACCGTGCTCGCCGCGATGTCGTTCCACTTCGTGACTTCGTTGGCCTGCGCTACGGTCGGCAATACGAGCGCGATCAGCGCTACAACTGCCGCGAGACCGAGTCGTCCAGTTTTCATTACTGCCCTCTCCCTGACCCCAGGGGCTCCTGTTGTCCCTGGACGAGGGTACGACGATCCGTCTTCCTCGTCTAGCGCCTGAGCACGGCGCGGCGAGGACCGGCCATGAAGCCCGCATCGAGTAGCAGCGGGTAGATCGCCGTCTCGCTGACCGGCTCGCTGTCGAAGCGCTCGACGGCAAGCCGCTTCGCCCCGCCCTTCTTCACGTGCGCAACGAGCGCGCCGAGCGCGACGCGCAGCCACTCCTCCTCGGGCTCGCGCAGCGGAACGAGCGAGCGGCCGCCACGCTCGACGAAGAGCGCCGCCTCGCCGCCGAGCAGGACGACGAACGCACCGGCGACACGCGCGGCACGACCGTCGGCACGCTTCGGCCACGGCAGTGCCGCGCCGTACGGCTGCGCCGGATCGGCTGCGGGGAGCACGAGCGGCTCTTTCTCCTCGTCCTCGCGCGGACGTAGCTCGCGCAGCCGCTCGACTGCGCCGGGGAGGGCGAACTGAGCGCCGCCGAGACCCTCGACGAAGTAGCCGCGCCTGCAGACGCCGAGCGTCTCGAGCGCGCGCAGCTGCCCATATACGGCGCCGTAGCCTCCGGGAATCCCCTCGCCGCGCACGCCGTCGCGCGTGACGATGCCCTGGCGTTCGAGCAGCAGCTCGGCGAGCGCACGCGGATCCGGTTGCCCGGGGAAAAGCCGGTCGGTCGGCGACCAGCGACCCTGCGTCGCCGTGATTCCCGCCGAGCGCTGCCGCGAGAATCGCCGCGGGCGGCCGCGTGCAGGGCGCGGGGCCTGGTAGCGGCGACCTGCACGCAAAGGCGTCCACGCGTCATTCGTCACCTCGCCGGCCCAGACGAGATCCCAGAGCGCAGGCAATGCAACCTCCGGCTCGAGCTCGGTCGCAGCGACCAGGTCGTGCCAGAACTCGGCGCTCCGCGCCAGCACCTCGCGGATCTTGTCGTGCGCTTCGCCTTCCGGCCGCGCCGCTGCAGCCGGGCGCCCCAGCGCCGCGGCGTCCTCGCGAAAGTAGACGGCGACGCGATCGAGCCCGGCGCCGACCCACACGACCTCGCCGGAAGCGCAGAGCTGGTCGAGCTGGCCCGGAGCGAACCCGGGCACACGGCGCGGCAGAACCTCCGACTCCCACAACGACACCGGCAGCGACAGCCCCTGCAACGGG
>VAXO01000129.1 GCA_005888435.1 Actinomycetota bacterium
GGCCTGGCGACCGCGGCCACCGCCGTCACCAGCGAGATCCTCGTCCACTCGCTGCAGGACTTCGCCAAAGCGGCCGGCCTTTCGCAGTTCTTCATCGCCTTCGTGATCGTCGCGGTCGTCGGGAACGCGGCCGAGCACGGCGGCGCGGTCGTGATCGCCAACCGGGGGAAGATGAAGCTCGCGACGCAGATCGCGATCACCTCGAGCGCTCAGGTCGGGCTCTTCGTCGTCCCGGTCGTGCTGCTGCTCTCGTTCGCATTCGCACATCCGCTGACGCTGGCTTTCCGCCCGGTGGAGCTGATCGCCATGGGCGCCGCGGCCGTGTTCGTGGGATTCGTCATCCGCGACGGCCACTCGCGCCGCTGGGAAGGCGCCATGCTGAGCGTCATCTACGTGGCGCTGGTCCTCGTGGCCTTCCACCTCGGTGATCGGTGAGCCAAGAGGCCGGTTAGCCGTACCCCCATCCCCCGCCGTCGCTGCCACACTGCAGGCATCGACCCGGAGGCCAGATGAGCGAAACGATGACCACTCCCGCCCACGTGGAGGAGGCCGGCGCACAGCCGGTCGTCTCTGCCACTGAACTGACCCGCCGCTACGGCGAAGGGGACACCGCCGTCGACGCCCTCCGCGGCGTCTCGCTCGACGTCCGCAAGGGCCAGCTGACCGCGGTCATGGGCCCGTCGGGGTCGGGCAAGTCGACCCTCATGCACATCCTCGCCGGGCTCGACCGGCCGACGAGCGGCGAGGTGACGATCGCCGGCACGAAGCTGTCGACGCTCAACGACAACGAGCTGACCAGGCTGCGCCGCAAGCACATCGGCTTCGTCTTCCAGTTCTTCAACCTACTGCCGATGCTCGACGCGGAGGAGAACGTCGTCCTGCCGCTCTCGATCGCCGGCGAGAAGCCGGACAAAGCGTGGGTGGACGATCTGCTGGAGCAGGTCGGCCTCACGCAACGCCGCAGCCACCGGCCGTCGGAGCTGTCCGGTGGACAGCAGCAGCGCGTCGCGATCGGCCGCGCGCTCGTGAACAAGCCGACGATCATCTTCGCCGACGAGCCGACGGGGAACCTCGACTCGAAGACGAGCGGCGAGATCCTCGAGTTGCTCGAGCGTTCCGTCCGCGAGCTCGAGCAGACGATCGTGATGGTGACCCACGAGGCTCGCGCGGCGGCGATCGCCGACCGCGTGCTCTTCCTCGACGACGGCCTGATCGTGCGTGAGGCAAGCAACATCTCCGCCCACGAGATCGTGGCGGCGATGGAGGAGCTCGGCGAGTAGTGACGGCCTTCGCGCTTCGGGGTCTGCTCGGCCGCAAGCTCCGCACGGTGCTGACGGCGATCGCGATCATCCTCGGCGTCGCCACAGTGAGCGGTACGTACGTCCTGACGGACTCGATCAACAACGCGTTCCACTCGATCTTCTACGAGACGCGCGCCGGGTCCGACGCCGTCGTCAGCGGCAAGTCGCCCTTCGACGTCAGCGGCGACAGCGGGACGACAGCGCCGTCGTTCGACGAGTCACTCCTGCAGAAGGTGCGCGCGCTGCCGGAGGTCGGCGAGGCGCAGGGACAGGTCAACGGCCAGGCGCAATTGATCGGCAAGGACGGCAAAGCGATCGTCTACGGCGGAGCGCCGAACCTCGGCTTCAGCATCGCCGACGGAGCGTCGCGCTTCAATCCGCTGCAGTTGGTCTCCGGTGCCTGGCCGAAGGCGGGCGAGGTCGTGATCGACAAGTCGACCGTGGGGAAGGAACACTTCAAGATCGGCCAGGTCGTCGGCGTTCAGGCACAAGGCCCCGTCGAGCACCTGCGCGTGTCGGGGATCGTCAAGTTCGGCTCCGTGTCGACGATCGGTGGCGCGACACTCTCGGGGTTCGATTTGCCGACGGCCCAGCACCTCTTCGCCAAGCCGGGCAAGCTCGACGAGATCGCGATCGCCTCGGCTCAGGGCGTCTCGACGCCGAAGCTGGTGGCGTCGATCAACAAGGTCCTGCCTCCGGACACTCAGGTCCGGACGGCGAAAGCGCAATCGCACGAAGACGCGAAGGAGACCGACTCCTTCATCTCCTTTCTGCAGAAGTTCCTGCTCGGCTTCGGCGGCGTCGCGTTGTTCGTCGGCAGCTTCGTCATCGCCAACTC
Source organism: Actinomycetota bacterium (assembly GCA_005888435.1). Classification (GTDB taxonomy): domain Bacteria; phylum Actinomycetota; class Thermoleophilia; order Gaiellales; family Gaiellaceae; genus 3-1-20CM-4-69-9. The sequence continues at coordinate 2,140 of VAXO01000129.1, forward strand.
GCTCTCGATCACGATCGCGCAGCGCACGCGCGAGTTTGCGACGCTGCGGACGCTCGGCGCGTCGCGCTCGCAGGTGCTGCGCTCCGTCATGATCGAGGCGCTCGTGATGGGGATCCTGGCGTCGATCGTCGGATTGTTCGCCGGCCTCGCGCTCGCCAAGGGCCTCTTCTCCCTGTTCGACGCGGTCGGGTTCACGCTGCCGAACAACGGACTGACGCTCGAGACGCGCACGATCGTCGTCGCGCTCCTCGTCGGCATCGTCGTGACACTGCTCGCGAGCCTGCGGCCGGCCCTGCGCGCGACGCGCGTACCGCCGATCGCGGCCGTGCGAGAGGGCGCCACGCTGCCGGAGTCGCGCTGGGCGCGCTTCCGCCTCCCCGCCGCGATCGTGCTGACGGTACTCGGGTTCGCGGGACTGCTCGCCGGGCTCTTCATCTCCAACCTGGGCACCGGGCAGATCCTGCTGCTCATGCTCGGCGGGGCTTTGCTCGTCTTCTTCGGGGTCGCGCTCCTATCCGTCCGCCTGATCGGCCCGCTCGCGTGGACGCTCGGCTGGCCCGCGACGAAGGTCGGCGGCGCAGCCGGCGCACTCGCGCGTGACAACTCGCGCCGGAACCCACAGCGCACCGCGTCCACCGCGTCGGCGCTGATGATCGGTCTCGCGCTCGTCACGCTCGTGTCGATCCTCGCCGCCGGCATCGTCTCGAGCTTCCGAGGCTCGGTGAAAGACATCTGGCGCAACGCCGACTACGCGATCACCGCGCAGAACAACTTCAACCCGATTCCGATCGCTGCCTCCGAAGCCGTCAAGAAGACGCCCGGCGTGACGGACGTGAGCGACGTGCGCGCCGGCGAGGCGCTCGCGTACGGCAACAAGATCGCGATCACCGCGGTCAACCCGCCGGCGGCCCAGGTCTTCAACCTCGACTGGACGAAGGGCTCGTCCGCGGTCATGGCGAATCTCGGCGACGACGGGGCCTTCGTCGACAAGGACTACGCCGACAGCCACCACCTCGACATCGGCTCTCCGGTGCCCGTCACGTTCGCCGACGGCACGCAGGAGCTGCTGAACGTGAAAGGCATCTTCGACCCACCGACCGGCGGGTCGCCGTTCGGCCGCGTGACGATGTCGACGACGGTGTTCGACACGCACACCGCGCAGCCCGAGAACCTCTACTCGTTCGTCGTCATGAAGGGCGGTCAGACCGACGCGAATCAGGCGGCGCTCGACAAGACGCTGAAGGACTTCCCGAATGCGAAGGCTGCGACGCGCCAGAAGTTCATCGACAACCAGATCTCCGGCCTCAGCTCGATCCTGAACATCCTCTACGTGCTGCTGGCGCTGTCCGTCGTCGTCAGCCTGTTCGGCATCGTCAACACGCTCGTGCTCACGGTGTTCGAGCGCACACGCGAGATCGGCATGCTGCGCGCGATCGGCATGACTCGCCGTCAGGTGCGGCGCATGATCCGGCACGAGAGCGTGATCACGGCGC
>VAXO01000131.1 GCA_005888435.1 Actinomycetota bacterium
CTGCTCGTCGATTCGCCCGGCGCGCAGAGCGTCGTAGCCCTTCAGGTGGTAGCCGGTGCCGGCGCGCTCGATGTGCTTCGTGAACGCCTCGCCCTGGAGCTCCACCTTGCGCATCCACTGCGCGCGCGAGCGCAGCGGGAAGTGCAGCACCTCGAGCGGATGCCACGTCGTGAGCGGCACGAACGGGCTGTCGAGGAGGCCGTGGTTTCCGCGCCCGACGATCACGTCCGGATCGGCGCGGTGCGCGATCTTGATCACAGGGCGGTAGAAGCTCGTCGGATCGTTGATCGGCGCATGCTGCGAGAGGCGCACGGTCATCCGCTCGGCCACGCTCGCGTCGTCGTCGGGGCGAGGCACGAACGACCGCCAGAACGCGTGCACGATGCCGTAGCGCTTCGGGACGGCGGCGAGCACGTCCTTCAGCGAGCCGCCGCGCGGCCACCAGAACTCGTCGGCGTCGGCGTTGATGACCCAGTCGGCGCCGAAGTCGGTCGCAGCGAGCCGCGCCATCCGCGTCACCCACTCGCCCTGTCGCAGCCCCTCCGCCGGCTCCTGGATGAGATGCAGGACGCCTTCGCGTCGATACCGCTCGAGGATCTCGGTCGTTCCGTCGCGTGACTTGTTGTCCGTCGCGATCACGAAGTCGGCGCCTGCTGCGAGGTGGAAGGCGACCTGGTCGCCGATGACGTCCGCCTCGTCGCGAGCCAGCACGGTGACGACGAGCTTCATACCCGGCGCAGGAGCTTTCTGCCCGCCCGTCGGACGGTGCTGTATGCGCGCAGGACGGGCTTCTGCTCGAGCGTCCGCATGCGCTGCTCGAGCGTGTCGAGCCGCCGCTGCAGCCTCACAACGTCGGCCTCGCCGAGCGCGGCCACGTCGACGGCGTACGCGGCCTCGTCGACCACGTTGGGCCGAGGGAAGGTGACCGCCTGGCCGTCGCGGAGCGTCCGCAGCGCATCGCGGAGCCGGGTGTCGAGCATGAGCGTTCCGTCGGCGAGCCCGCGTTCCAGCGCGTCATCGTCGACGACGAGCTCGTCGTAGAGCTCACGGACCTTGCCCTCGCGCAGGAGCGCGCGGACCCGGTCGTAATACGGGCTCGGCGCCTGTCCAGGGGCGACTTGCTGGTACGAGTACTTGCGCTCGCACTGCTCGACGCTGCGGACGGGGAAGTGAAAGAACTCGATCGGGTACCAGCCGCGGAGGGGGACGAGCGGCGAGTCGACGAGCCGCTGCGTCCCGATCGACACGGTCACGTTCGGTTCGGCGCGGTGGATCACCTTCAAGTTGGGCCGGTAGAGACTGCGCGGATCGTTGATCGGCGCCGCGGTGGACGTGCGCACGACCATCCGCTCCGCGAAGAAGTCCTCTCCGTCCGGCCGCGGCACGAAATGCCTGAGCAGGGCGCGCACGACGCCGTAGCGGGACGGGATCGACGCCAGCACGTCCTTGAGGGACTCGCCCCGCGGCCACCAGAACTCGTCCGCGTCGCTGTGGATCACCCAGTCGGCCCCGTGCTCCGTCGCCGCGAGGCGCGCCATGCGCGTCACCCAGTCCGCCTGTCGGAGGTACTCGCCGTCTTCGCGGATCAACCGGAGCTGCCCCTTGCGCTCGTACTCCTCGAGGATGCCGGTGGTGCCGTCCTGGGAGCGGTTGTCGGTCGCGATCACGAAGTCGACGCCGGCGCCCAGGTGGAAGTCGACGTTCGCGCGGACGACGTCCGCCTCGTCGCGGGCGAGCAAGGTCATGACCAGCTTCATCGCGACTGGACGACGTCGGCGATCGATTCGGCCACTTGCTCAGCGCAGGCAAGCACGAAGCCGCGCTGGGTGTTGCGCGCGCGAATGGCCTCGAGCTCCGCCAGCGCTGCGTCCCGCCCGTCGCGGTCGGCGATCACCAGCGCACGCGAGATCTCGAGCATTCCCAGCACCCATCCCTCCGCATGCTTCGCCGCGCCCTCGAGCAACCCGATCTTCGTGTCGAGGTCGAGATCTGCAACACCGCGCTCGAGCAGGCCGGCCGGGAGCTGGTCGGCGACGAAGAACACGTGGGTCCCCCACTCCATCCAGTCGAGCAGGACGAGCGACTCGCGCATGAGCTCGACGGTGATCGGGATCCACGGCGTGTCGCCCCAGCCGTAGTCCTGATGCACGATGACGCTCCGCCCCGGGACGAGCGACGGGAAGAAGTCCCGTAGGACTGCGTCGTTGATCTCCCACGACTTGAGCACGTCGAGGAACAGGACGTCGATGGGGCCGCCCGCCCAGCCGAGCTTCGTGATGTCCCCCTCGTGCACGACGTGCGGCACGTCGAACCGCGCGACATGCGCGTCGAACCTCCCGCGAAACGAGTCGCCGAGCTGCAGCGAACGGTCGTCCGCGAAGAACTTCGGGACCATGTACTCGTCGAGCTGGAACATGTCGTAGCTCGCGACAGAAGGACCCGTCCACGAATCTGCGCGGTCGCGCACGCCCGCGAGCAGCGCGGCCGTGGAGCCCCCCAGGAACGAGCCGGCGTCGACGATCGCTCCTTCGCCCGCATAGTCGCGTGCGAGCGAATAGAGGAGCCTCCGCTCGAGCTTCGAGAGCATCGTCGGAATGCCGGTTGCATCCTGGGGAAGGACGATGTCCCTCCAGGGGCGGCGGACGAGTGTGCTCAGGTTGTCGTTCATCGACGCGGCGCGAAGTTACCTCAGACGCGGAGCACTCCGATCCCGCAGGAGCCCTGCTCCCAGTCCGCGACGAACTCGAGCGAACCGGGACGCCGGATCTGCCCCCAGAAGGCAGGGACGCCACCGACCGCCTCGGGCGGGCCGGGGACGATGTCGTGGAATGCGACGAGGCCGCCGCTCCGAACGAGCGGCGCATACATGCTGAAGTCCGCCTCGACGCCCTCGAGCGTGTGGTCGCCGTCGATGAAGAGCAGGTCGAGCGCCTCGCCGTCGAGTGCGTCCAGCACGCGCGACCGTGTGGCCTGGTCGTGGGAGTCGGCGGAGATGTAGACGACCCGCTGCTCCCGCCGCCCCAGCGCGCCGTAGAGGCGCTCGCGACGCTTGTACGCCGGGCGGCCGCAGAAGGCCGCGTCTCCTTCCGGCGCGTCGATCGACACGAGCAGGGCCCGCTCGTGCGCCGCCCGTGCGAGCAGGAACAGTGTGCCGCCGCGACCCGTCCCGATCTCGAGCACCGCGCGTGGCCGCGCCGCCGCCACCGTTTCGAGGAATGCCCCGATCTCGCTCTCGACCTGCATCGGCCGGATCGAGACGCCGCCGAAGTCGAAGGTGTCGGCGAAGGCGATC
>VAXO01000004.1 GCA_005888435.1 Actinomycetota bacterium
ATGTTCCTCCTCGCCGCAGCGATCAGCGGTGGCGCCCTCGCGGGGAGGACGGCGCTTCCGATCCAGACCTCCACCGCCGCCGGACCAACCGCAGCGGCACAGTCCGCACGGGCCGCGTCGTACGGCTGGCCGGTCAAGCCCTTCGACCAGCAGCATCCGGTTCGCGGCAGCTTCGCCGATCCCCGCTCGATCTTCCGCGGCACGCCCACGGTGCGCGGGCTGATCCACAGCCAGTGCGCGTGCTCGTACCACCAGGGCATCGACATCGCGGCTCCTGACGGCACGGCTGTCTACGCGGTACGGGACGGCGTCGTTCGCACGGTCACGCCCGACTGGGTCGAAGTCGACTCCGACGGCGGCTCGGCGTTCCAGTACTGGCACGTCGCGGCGAGCGTCCACGTCGGCGACGACCTGCAGGCTCGGCAAGACGTCGTTGGCCACATCCTCAAGGGCTCGAAGCACGTGCACCTCACGGAACTGCACGACGGCAAGCCGGTCAACCCGCTCGCGCCCGGCCACATCGGCCCGTACGAGGACACGACGACGCCGGCCGTCGGCGCGATCACCTTCCGCTCGAGCGACACCGGCCCGGAGCTGCTGCCCGAGTACGTGCACGGCTCCGTCGAGCTCGTCGCAGCGGCCTCTGACACGCCGGCGATCCCCGTCCCGGGCCAGTGGAACGGCCTGCCGGTCACGCCTGCGAAGCTGACGTTCCGGATCACCGCCTTCCCCTCCGGGGACGTGGCCGTGCCCGAGACAACGGCGATGGACGTGACGCGAACGCTGCCGGCCACGAGCGACATGTGGCACACGTATGCGCGCGGCACGCATATGAACATGGTGCAGATGGGGGCGCACCGGTACTGGTACAACCCCGGCGCCTACCTCTTCAAGCTCACGTCCGACCGCTGGAACTCGCACCAGGTCGCGGACGGCGTCTACCGGCTCACCGTGACCGCGTCGGACACGGCCGGCAACCGCAGCTCCGCGTCGCAGATCTTCCAGGTGCACAACCGCTCGAGCTGGCTTGGAGGTTAGCTGAGGCTCAAGCTACCCTAGGCGCGGTCGTGCGGCGCCTCGTGTTCATCCTCTTCGCGCTCGTGCCGGCTCTCGTGGCCGGCACGAACGCGTCCGCGTACCCGTGGCCGATCAAGCCGTTCGACCAGCAGCATCCGATCCGAGCCGACTTCGGCGACCCGCGCACCCGCTTCTGGAACACGATGCTCACCGACGGCCTGCAGGGGCCGGGCCTGTTCCAGTTCCACAACGGCATCGACATCGCCGCGAGCGAGGGAACGCCCGTCTATCCGGTCATGTCCGGCACGGCGAGCCTGATCGACGGCGCGGCGGTGCTCGTGCGGTCGCCGGGCCACAAGTTCCAGTACTTCCACATCACGCCGGCCGTACACGACGGCCAGCACGTGCTCGCCGGCCGAACGCTGTTGGGCCGGGTCATCCGCGCCGCCAACCACGTGCACCTCACCGAGATCCGGGGCCGCCGGGTGTGGAACCCGCTGGCACCCGGCGGCATCGCACCGTACGTCGACCGCACCGCGCCGCAGGTCGACGCGATCTTCGCCGAACCGCTCGGCTCGCTCGTGCCGTTCGACTCGGCGACGCTCTGTGGCACGGTCTCGCTGATCGCTTCGGCGCATGACAGCCCGCCGCTGCCCGTGCCCGGGACGTTCGCCGGCTATCCCGTCTCGCCGGCACTCGTCACCTGGTCGCTCGCAGAGGTGAACGGCCTCGTCTACGTCCCGACCGTGCGGGCAGCAGACTTCCGCACGACACTCCCGCTCGTTCGCAACTTCTGGAACGTGTACGCGCGCGGGAGCTACCAGAACGCACCGCGGTTCTCGAACCAGCAGTTCTTCATGCCGGGCCGCTTCCTCTACAACCTCTCCGGCACGCTCGACACGCGCTCGTATCCCAACGGCACCTACGAGGTGCGTGTCCACGTCGCCGACATGCGCGGGAACTGGTCGGACGGCGTCCAGCAGTTCCGCGTGGAGAACCACCCGGGCGCGGCGTGTGTGAAGGCCTAGTCGCTCAGCTCTTTCCCGTACGCGTCCCGGTAGATCTTTTTCAGCTCCTCCACACGGTCGACGTAGGCGCGCGTCTCGGAGAACTGAATCCCACGGCCTGAGCGCCGCCAGCGGTCGACGTTGTCCTGGCCGGCGTTGTACGCCGCGAGCGCGGTCCGCTCGTCGCCGTATTTCTGCAGCAGGTGGCTGAGGTACCACGCGCCGTAGCGCACGTTGATCTCGGGGTCGTAGAGGTCCTGGACCCGGAAGGCCGTGCCGCCGGTGTGCAGCGCGATGCCTTTGGCGGTGTCGGGCAGCAGCTGCATCAGGCCGATCGCGCCGGAGCTCGAGCGCGCGTCGGCCTCGAACTTGGACTCCTGGTAGATGACCGCGGCGAGCAGGTCGGGATCCAGGTCGTAATTCCGCGCATGGCCGCGCACGATTTGCTCGTACCGGAGCGGATACCAGAGTCGCTCCCACCAGCCGGGCTTTGCCTCCTGGACGAGGACGACGGCGAGCAGCACGCCGGCGGCGAGCACGAGCATCGCGAGGAGGCGCCTCACTTCGCAGTGATCTTGCCAACCACGTCGGCGACGAAGGCGTCGAGCTGCTCGAGCGTCCCGTCGTTGACGTAGGCGTAATCGGCAAGGGCGACCTTCTCCTCCTCCGGCAGCAACCGCTGCTCGCGATCGTCGCCGGGCGGCCGGCGCTCGCGCCGCACGGCCTCGGGCGCGGTAATCACGACGACGACGTCGAAACGGCGGTCGGCACCGGTCTCGTACAGGAGCGGCACCTCCGTCACGGTCAGCGCGGGTGGGTCGTCACGGCGCTCCTGCTCGGCGCGCCACGCGAGGTTCTCCTCGGCGACGCGCGGATGCAACAGCTCCTCGAGCCAGTCGAGCTGGTCCGGGTGGTTGAAGACAATCTCCGCGATCTTTCCGCGGTCGGGACCGTTGTCGCCGATCACTTCCGGCCCGAACCGCTCGACGAGCTCTCTTCGGACGTTGGCGTCGCTGCGCAGCAGCCGGTGCACGATCTCGTCGCTGGAGATCGTCGCCGCACCGTGCCGTGCGAATGCTTCTAGCGCAGCGCTTTTGCCGGCGCCGATCGCGCCGGTGATCGCGACCGCTACAGGCTTTGTACTAGTGCTCGTCGGGAGGAGTCTCGACCGGTGTGGCGCCCTCGTCTGCGGCCGCCGGGTCGACTTCGTCCCCGGCATTCACGGCCTCGCGCGCGACGGCGTCCTCCTCCGCAGGCAGCGGCGGCGCCGGCGGAGCGGCTGCGGAATCCGCGAAGACGTCCTCGGAGAGGTCCAGGTGCGGCGTTCCCTCGATCGGCGCCTCACTCTCCGCACGCCGTTCGGGATCGACGCGCTTGAGCGACAGCGACAGGCGCCGGCGGTCGGCGTCGACCTCGAGGATCAACACGGGGACCGTGTCGCCCTGCGAGACGACCTCACGCGGGTTCTCGACGTGGTGCTGCGCGAGCTCGGAGATGTGTACGAGCCCTTCGACCCCTGGAAGGATCTCGACGAACGCGCCGAAGGTGACGACCTTCGTCACCTTGCCCTCGACGACGTCGCCCTCCTTGTACTGCTCGAGCACCTGCTGCCACGGGTCGGACTGCGTCTGCTTGAGACCGAGCGAGATGCGCTGCCGGTCGCGGTCGATGTCGAGAACCTTCACCTTGACGGTTTGGCCGATCTCGAGCACCTCCGACGGGTGGTTCACATGCGACCACGAGAGCTCGGAGATGTGGATCAGGCCGTCCATGCCGTCGAGGTCGACGAACGCGCCGAAGTCCACGATGTTCGAGATCTGGCCCTCGACGACGTCCCCCGGATTGAGCCGGTCGAGAATCGCCTGGCGCATCTCCTTGCGCTCGTCCTCGAGGACGGCGCGGCGCGACAGCACGACGTTGTTCCGCGAGCGGTTGAGCTCGATCACCTTGCAGCGGAGCTCCTTGCCCATGAACTCGTCCAGGTCCTGGACGCGGCGGATGTCGACGAGTGACGCCGGCAGAAAGCCGCGCACGCCGAGGTCGAGGATGAGCCCGCCCTTGACGACCTCGATCACGCGGCCGTTGACCGGCTCGCCCGACTCGGCCGCGTTCTCGATTGCCTTCCAGGCGATCTCGAAGCGGGCGCGCTTCTTGGAGAGGATCAGACGCCCCTCGGCATCCTCCTTCGTCATCACGAGCGCGTCGATCTCGTCGCCGACCGAGACCTCGTCGGCCGGGTTCACCGAGCGGCGGATCGAGAGCTCGGCGACCGGGATGACCCCTTCGGACTTGTAGCCGATGTCCACGAGCACCTCGTCCTTGTCGACGCGAACGACCATGCCGTGGACGACCTCCCCCTCGTTGATCGTGGGGAAGGTGGACTCGTAGTCGGGGATCAGCTCGCCGTCTGGGCCCGTGGTCCAGACGCCGTCGCCGGCGATCGGTTGCTCGGTCTCGGTTGGCATAAGCGGCCGATCAGTATAGCCAGGGGCTTTGAGCCCCTTGAGGCGGCGCGACGATGCGTGGGGTCTTACCAGCGAGCCGTGGAATCCGGCCGCTGGCCAGGGAGTCAGAGCCGCATCGACAGGCTCTTCAGCAGGTTTGCGTCGTCGGGCGAGATCGACTTGCCCGTCTGGGCGTCGACCTGGTTGCGGAAGGCTCTCAGCTGATTGTCCTTCGTCGCGGCGCTGCCACGCGCCGCCGCAGCGGCCGCTGCAGTCAGCTTCTCGCAGAGGCCGCTCGCGACGCTCGGATCGCGGACGACCTCCTTGACGAGGTCGCAGAGGCTCGTGAACGTGACGATGCGGAGACGAACGACCGACGGATCATGATCGGATGCCTGATCCCAGAACTCGGCGTTGACGTGCACCGGATCGAAGACGAAGGGCTGCCCGAACAGGTTGCCGCTGAACAGGATGTGGTCGAGGACCTGCGCGTTGCCCTCGAACTCGTAGCTGTACCGCTGGTCGAGCGGCAGCGTGTTCATCAGGTCGTGCAGGCCGGCCGTCTCGAGGATCCCGACGGTGTCCGAGAACTCGAAGTCGTTCAGGTCGCCGAGCACGATCACGTTCGCGTTCGGATCGGCCGTCGTGAGCTGAGTGACGAAGTCGGCGACGATGTGTGCCTGCTGGTGCCGCTGAGCTTCCGAGCTGCGTGTCGGCGGCTGGAAGCGGCCCATCAGCGGATCGTCACCGCCCTTGGAGTTGAAGTGATTCGCGATCACGAACACGTGCGAGCCGTGGAACATGAATTCGCCGGCGAGCGGCTTGCGGCTCGCGCCCCACGCCGCGTTGCCGGGCGCGATGCGGCCGGGACTGAACGTGAGCTGGGTCGACGCCCCCGTGCCGGTGACGCCGGTCGCCGCCGTCGAAGTCCCGCCGGGGCGATCGACGAACGAGACGCCACGATCCGTGCGGAAGAGGAAGACCTGGCGGATGTTGCCGCCGGGCTCGCCCCCGTCCTGGTCGTTGAGCGGGTCGATCTCGCGCCATTCGTACGTCGGCCCCCCGGCGACCTGGATCGCGTTCACGAGCTGCGTCAGCGTCTGGCCGGCGTCGACGACGCCGTTGTCGGTAGGGCCGTTGTTGTCCTGAACCTCCTCGCCGGCGACGATGTCCGGCGACTTCAGGTTCGTGACGAGCTCCTGCGCGAGCTGAGCGAACTTCGCCGACGGGTCGCCCGGGTCGAGGTTCTCGAAGTTGAACGTCGCGACCGAGAGCTGCACCGGCCCGGGTGCGTCGGTCACTTCGCGCTGGAGCTGATTGTCGACGCGGCCGACCGCGTTCGTCACCTCGATGAACGGATTGCCGAAGTTGTAGTCCATCACGCCGACGATCGGACCGGTGTAGCCGTCGGCAACGTTCAGGTTCGGCATCGGCACGAGCAGATCGTCCGCGACGACGCGCTCGGGATTGGCGTCGTCCGGACGCAGGAGCACACCGCCGCGGCCGGTGCGCGGCCCGGCATGGTCTCCGTTGTCGCCTACGATCGGCGTCTCGCCGAACGCGTTCGTCGGCCCGACAGCGACCGCGTTGTTCACCTGGACGCGCATGCCCTCCAGGCTCTCCCAGAAGTCGAGGCCGTCCTGCTCTGGATCGAAGGTCCCGCTCGTCTCGACGTTGCCGGACGACGCGTCGTCCTCGATCACCTGGTTCGGCGGCATGCGCCCGCCGTCGCCGATGACGGTCGCCGGCGGCAACGGGTTCCCACTCGAGATCACGGTGCTGGTCGGGCTCCCCGACAGCTCCGTCGTCGTCAGGTTGGCGGTCGACGGACCGCCGGGACGAAACTCCTGCACACGTCCGCCGACGCTGACGAGGTCGCCGACCGCAACGTTCGGTCGTGACGACGTGAACACGAAGATGCCCTCGGACGTGTTCGGGTCCGAGTCAGGATTCGGATCCTGCATCCAGTAGCCGTTCGTACTGACGGCAGTGACGATGCCGCGCACGCCGGAGACGTTTAGCCCCACCTTCGGCGAGATGTGCGCCGCGCCCTGGATGTCGTGGATCGCGACGGGCGGAGCCGACGTCGTCGTGAACGCCCAGGTGAAGTTCGCGGCCATGTGATCGGGCGGATCGGCCACGTCTTGGTCGCTGACCTTGTCCGCAAAGACCGTGACGCTGCAGGCCTCGCCGTTTGCGAAGTCGCTGTCGGGATTCAGCGTGAAGGTCGTCTGGCCTCCACTCTGTGTAGCCGTATGCAGCCCACTCGTCGCGCACGAGATCGTGTACCAGCCTGCTGCGACGTCGACGGGCTCGCTGAACTGCGCGGTGATGTTGGCGTCGACTGCGATGTCCGCGGCGCTGCTCGCTGGGGTTGTCATGACGATCGAGGGGGCGGTGTCCCCCGTCCCGCTGTTCTGCGGATTCGGGGCGACGATGTCGAAGTCGGCAGAGTTGTTGTTCGTATCGGTCGAGCCGCCGCCCGTGCGGCTGGCCGACGTCGTGTTGGAGAGGGTGCCCGTCGGCGACGTCTCCGAGCATGTGGCCGAGCTGCCGTAGCCAACGAAGTCGATGATGCTCGATCCGGTCGGGCAAGCGCCGGACACCGCCGTCGTGCTGTTGACTAGCGCGAGCTTTCCGGTCGTGGCCGACATGTTGGTCGTGCCGATCGCGTCGGGTGCCGGGAGGTTCGTCGTCCCGCCGGAGCCGGCCGCTTCCTGCACGAGGAAGTGCTGCCCGGGCTGCAACGTGAAGGTCCCGAGCGGCGTGGTCGCCCATGTCGTTCCGGCCGCAGACGCGTACTGCACCGACCAGCCCGTGACATTCACGTCCGAGGAGCCGCGGTTGTAGAGCTCGATGAAGTCGTTCTTGTACGTCGCCCCGCTGTTCCCGCCGCCGCCGTACACCTCGCTGACCACGACGAGTGGAGGCGCAGCCGTGGTGAAGCTCCAGCTCGGGCTGCCGACGAGGTTGTCAGGCGGGTCGTTCGTGTCCTGATCCGTCACCTTCGATCCGTCGATCGTCACAGTGCATGTCTCCCCGGCGGCGAAGTTCGTGTCCGGATTGAGCAGGTACGAGGCGGCCGAACCGGTCATGCCCGCCGTATGCGTCCCGCTCGTGCCGCACGAGATCGAGTACCAGCCGTCAGCGACGTCCACCGGCTCGCTGAAGGTGATGCCGATGTTCGCTTCGAGCGCGACGCCGGTCTCGTCGCTGCCAGGCGTGTGGCTTGCGAGCGTCGGCGCAGCGTCCTCCGACGCACCGAGCACCGTCACGGTGTACGGCGCGGTCGTGCTGCGGCTCTGCTCGTCCGAGACGGTGCACGTCCCAAGGCGCTCGCCTGGAGCGGCATCGACGGGAATCGCGAATTGCCGGCTGAACGTGAGGTCACCGGCCGTGAGGTCACCGTTCGTCCCGTCGTCGAAAAGCGTCGCAGAGGCACCGAGGCCCGCCCAGCTGAGGTTGCAGTTCACGGCGAGTCCGGTGCTCGGCGGATGCGTCCCGCCCGTTACGGCAGCGGTCAGGAGCACGCTGCCTCCAGGGGTCTGATCGTGTGGAGTCGCAGCGGTCACGATCGCCGGGGCGAGGCATGGATCGGCCACTGTCGCGCTGTTGCGCGGCAGCGGCGAACCGGCCGCGAAGTCGAGGCTGTTCGTATCGGTGTCGGTGCAACCGACCTCGCCGCGGAGATCCGCTGTCGTATTGCTGAGCGCCGGCGCCGCTGCAGGGCCCTCAAAGCAGTCCGCAGTTCCGTATCCGACCTTGTCGACGACGCCCGCGCCCGTGGGGCATGACCCGGACAGCGCCGCCGCCGAGCTCGAGAGGATCACCTTGCCGTTGGTGGCCGACATGGCGATGCTGCCGGTCGCGTCCGGAGGCGGTAGATCAGTGGTTCCGCCTGCGCCGGCGGCTTCCTGGATCAGGTAGTGGCCGCCTACGGGAATCGAGCCGGCAAGGGGTGTGACCTGCCATGTCGTGCCGGCCGCGGCGGCGTACTGCATGGACCAGCCCGTGAGATCGACTGTCGCACCGCTCCGGTTGAAGACCTCGATGAAGTCGTTTTTCAGTGTCGCGCCGGCATTTCCGCCGCCGCCGTAGACCTGGCTGACAACGATCGACGGACCGACCGCGCCGGCCTGTTGGATCGATCCGGCCAACATGACGACGAGCGCGAGCACGACGAACGCACCCACGCGAAAACGAGCGGCTTTCACTGACGGCGCCTCCCTAACTCGCAGTTCCCTCCCCGGGCCCGCGGGATCGTAGCGCCGGTTCGGTCATGGCTCAATGGGCCTGACGGACCCTGCGACGTAGGACCCGGGACTAGCTCTTCGCGTCGCTCCAGTCGTCGCCCACACCGATGTCGACGGCGAGCGGAGGGTCGAGCGGATACGCGCTGCACATCTCCTCGCGGACGAGCTCGCGGACGGGGCCGCTCTCCGCCTCGGGCACTTCCAGCAGCAGCTCGTCGTGCACCTGCAGGACGAGCCGGGCGCCGCGCCCCTCGTCGCGCAGGCGCCGGTGAATGGCGATCATCGCCTTCTTGATGATGTCGGCGTTTGACCCCTGCATCACGAAGTTGACGGCGAGCCGCTCGCCGAGCGAGCGCGTCTGTCGGTTCGACGCACGGATCTCCGGCGTCGGGCGCCGTCGCCCGAGCAGGCTCGTCGCGTAGCCGTCGCGCTTGGCCTGCTCGATCGTCCGCTGGATGAAGTCCTGCACGCGGGGGAAGCGCGCGAGGTATGCGTCGATGTATTGCTGCGCCTGCTCCCGCGGAATCTCGAGATTCTCGGAGAGGCCGAACGCCGAGATCCCGTAGACGATCCCGAAGTTGATCATCTTCGCGATCGAGCGGTCGCCGCTCGTCAGCTCCGAGGGATCCTTGCCGAGCACCTCCACCGCCGTCGCCGTGTGGATGTCGTCCCCGCGGGCGAACGCCTCGCGCAGCTTCGGCTCGCCCGAGACGTGGGCGAGGATGCGCAGCTCGATCTGGGAGTAGTCCGCGGAGAGCAGGCGTGAGCCGCTCTCGGCGACGAACGCCGAGCGGATCTCCTTGCCCAGCTCGGTGCGGATCGGGATCGCCTGCAGATTCGGGTTTGACGTCGACAGCCGCCCGGTCGACGCGACCGTCTGGTTGAACGTCGTGTGCAGCCGCCCGTCCCCCTCCGAGATCAGCGACGGAAGCGGACCGAGGTACGTGTTGAGCAGCTTGGAGTACTCACGCCACTCCTCGATCACCCCGACGAGCTCGTGCTCGTGCCGGATCGTGCGGAGTACGCGCGTGTCGGTCGAGTAGCCGGTCTTGCCCTTGCGCCCCGGCGTCAGCTGCAGCTTCTCGAACAGGATGCGCGCGACCTGCTGCGTCGAGCCGAGCATGAACTCCTCGCCCGCGAGCTCGTACGCCTTCGCCTCGAGCTCCTCCAGACGGTCGGCGAGGCGGGCCGTGATCTCCCCCATCCGGTACGTGTCGATCTTGACGCCGGTGTCCTCCATCGCGGCGAGGACGGCGGTGAGCGGGAGCTCGATGCTGCGGTAGAGCTCCTCGGCCCCCCGCTCGCGGACGCGCTCCAGCATGATGGGCGCCAGGCGGCGCGGGATCTCGGCGTGGCGAACGAGCGCGGCCGTTTCCTCGTCGGTCGCCGGCGTCGGGATCGGCTCGACGCCGTACTCGGCGGCGAGGTCGTCGAGCTCGTAGGACGCGCGTCCCGGCTCGATCAGGTACGCGAGCAGCATCGTGTCCTCGACCGGCTCCATCGTCAGCCGCGGCAGCGCCTTGAAGTCGTGAGCGATCACGTCGGCGCGGTCGAGGCGCCGCTCGAGCGCGCGCTCCCACTTGCCGACGATCACGCCGTCGTCCTCCCGCGCGAGCGCGAAGCGGTCGTCGCGGATCGCGAGCGCCGCGCGGCCGTTCACCTCCGGGAACTCGCCCTCCCGCCACGCGACCTCTGTCCCCGGCATGCGCATCGCCTGCGCGGGCACGGCGTCGTCGAGGATGTCGACGCGTCCGAGCAGATTGCGGAACTCGAAGCGCCGGAACATCTCCCGCAGCTCCGAGCGGTCGGGCGGCAGCAGGACGAGCTCCGCGGGGTCGCAGTCGAGCTCGAGGTCGCGGCGCATCGTCGCGAGCTCCTTCGACTGCCGCGCCTGCTCGGCGTGCTCGGTGATGTTCTTGCGGCGCGCGGGCGACAACTCGTCGGCGTGCTCCAACACCTCCTCGAGCGAGCCGTACTGCGCGACCAGCTGGCCGGCGGTCTTGTCGCCGATTCCGGGGACGCCGGGAATGTTGTCGGAGGTATCGCCCTTGAGGCCGATGAAGTCCGGGATCTGGTCGGGCTTGATCCCGTACCTCGCCTCGACTCGGTCGGGCGTGTAGACGTTCACGTCGGCAACGCCGCGCGGCGTCATCATCAGGACGACGTTGTCGGTGACGAGCTGGAACGCGTCTCGGTCGGTCGACACGACGACAGTCCTGATCCCCTCCTCGTCGGCGCGCGTCGCGAGCGTGGCGATCACGTCGTCTGCCTCCCAGCCCTCGAACTCGAGGTTGCGATAGCCGAACGCCTCGACGATCGGCCGGAAGTACGGGAACTGCTCGCCCAGCAGGTCGGGCATCGGCCGGCGATCGGACTTGTAGTCCTCCGAGAGCTCGTGCCGGTGGACGGCGCGCGTGTCCCACGCCACGGCGACGCCCTTCGGCCGGTAGTCCGAGAGCAGCTTGAAGAGCATGTTCGTGAAGCCGAGCAGGGCATTCGT
>VAXO01000005.1 GCA_005888435.1 Actinomycetota bacterium
GTTGGGGCCACCGGAGCTGCGCCAGCGAGCTGCGCCCGCATCGTCTCCATCGCTCCCCAGATGTCGGGGCGGATCGCGCGCGGGCGGTGACCTTCGCGCCTCCACACCCCCGTTCCGCAACGGCCGCACCTGCGTAGGACAGCAGCGTCGCTCGGCCAGACCCTCAGCTCGAATTTCTCGCCGGCGAAGCCGCAGGCCGGACACTCCAGGTCCGCCTCCGGGACGCCCGCGCCGTCACCGACCGCCGAACGCCACGCGACGTCCGCGGCCGCGAGGGCGACGTCGAACTCGTTCTCCTCGCCCACTTGGCCGGTCGCGCCGAGTCGGGCCATGAGCTCCGCGACCCTGACGAGACGCTCACCGAACCGGACATCGGCATGCCGGTCACGCAGCGCGTTGCGCAGCGCGTGCACCGAGAGATTGGCGTACAGCGTGCCATCCGTGTTCAGCCGAAAGTACAGACGGGGGCCCGACACACCGTCGACGAATCTGGCGATCGCCTGCGTCTCCGAGGGCGCCGGCACCGCAGGCCATTTCAGCGTGCCGGTGTCGACGAGCGTCTCCACGACCGCGCCCGCCCGCGCGCGGCCGAGCACCAAGAAGACGCGCGCTACGTAGTGCGCGAAGGCGACCAGCTCCGCCTGCTGCGCCAGCTCACCGCCGACATTGGAGTCGACCTTGCAGTTCGCCTCGGCACCGGCGTGCGCGATATCGAACGTCGTCTCGATCATCCGCCGCACTGTGACTGGCAGGGCCTTCGACTGCAAGGAACGCTCCGGAGCGACACACCTTGCGGCTGGGCGGTCGCTCCGGAACTCCCTCGGCGTCTAGGACGCCTGCTCTGTCAGTCCGCGCTCGCTAGAGGTTGATCACCCCCTGTCGCCCGCGCGCGCGCGAGTGGCCGTCCTGCCGCGTCTTGGACTTCTGGAGCACGTTCTGCTCCTGCCCATGACCGCCGCAGCCACCGCCGCAGACCGACTTGCCCGCTGTCTGCGTCGGATGCGCGTCCTGATCGGTCTTGCTCTTGTTCGATGCATCGGCATCGGCCTTGTTGCGGGCCGTCTGATCCGCGGAGCTCGACCCGCCGCTCGTGGACTTGCCCGAGACCAGCCCGGACGCGTCCGCGTTGAGCGCCTTCTGGGTCGCCTTCGCGTCCGCGTCGGCACGTTGCTTCGTCTTGCCGATCTGGACGACGTTTTGCTCCTGACCGTTGCCGCCGCAACCCGAGAAGCAGTCGCTCCCGCCACCCTTCTGCGTGGCGGTCGCATCCTGATCGGTCGTGCTGCGGTTAGACGCATCTGCGTCCGCCTTGTTGCTGGCGTCCTGGGTTGCCGAGCTCGAGCCCAGCATCGGATCTCCCCCGACGACGAGCACCGGAGCGTTCGCATTCAGCGCCTTCTGCTTCGCCTTCGCGTCCGCGTCGGCGTCCTGCTTCGTCTTGCCGACCTGGAGCACGTTCTGCTCCTGGCCGTTGCCACCGCACCCGGAGAAGCAGCTGAAGTCGCCGCCGGTCTGGGTTGCGGTCGCGTCCTGATCGGTCGTGCTCTTGTTCGACGCATCGGCATCGGCCTTGTTGCTGGCCGTCTGATCCGCCGAGCTCGAGCCCGAGCCGCTCAGCTTGTCACCCAGGATCGACACCGGCGTGTTGGCGTTCACGGCGTTCTGCTTCGCCTTGGCGTCCGCGTCGGCGTCCTGCTTCGTCTTGCCGATCTGGACGACGTTCTGCTCCTGACCGTTGCCGCCGCAGCCCGAGATGCAGTGGCTGGAGCCGGCGGTCTGGGTCGCGGTCGCGTCCTGATCGGTCGTGCTCTTGTTCGACGCATCCGCGTCGGCCTTGTTGCTGGCGTCCTGCGTCGCCGAGCTCGAGCCGGTGCTCGGGTCGCCGCCGACCGCCAGAACCGGCGTGTTCGCGTTCACGGCGTTCTGCTTGGCCTTCGCGTCCACATCGGCGTCCTGCTTCGTCTTGCCGACCTGGATCACGTTCTGTTCTTGGCCATTGCCGCCGCAGCCGGAGAGGCACGAGGTGTCGCCACCCTTCTGCGTCGCGGTTGCGTCCTGATCGGTCGTGCTCTTGTTCGACGCATCGGCATCGGCCTTGTTGCTGGCCGTCTGATCCGCCGAGCTCGAGCCCGAGCCGCTCAGCTTGTCACCCAGGATCGACACCGGCGTGTTGGCGTTCACGGCGTTCTGCTTCGCCTTGGCGTCCGCGTCGGCGTCCTGCTTCGTCTTGCCGATCTGGACGACGTTCTGCTCTTGGCCGTTGCCGCCACAGCCGCCGCCGCAGCTCGACTTGCCTGCGGTCTGCGTTGCCGTCGCATCCTGGTCGGTCGTGCTCTTGTTGGACGCATCCGCGTCCGCCTTGTTGCTCACGTCCTGCGACGCCGTGCTGGAACCACCAGTCACGTCGCCTCCGGCGATGCTGACAGGAACGTTCGCGTTGACGGCGTTCTGCTTGGCCTTGGCATCCGCATCGGCGTCCTGCTTCGTCTTGCCGACCTGGATCACGTTCTGCTCCTGGCCATTGCCGCCACACCCCGACGCGCAGGTGCTGCTGCCACCGGTCTGCGTGGCTTTCGCATCCTGGTCGGTCGTGCTCTTGTTCGACGCATCGGCATCGGCCTTGTTGTTGGCCGTCTGGCTGGCCGAGCTCGACCCTGCGTTCACGTCGTATCCGGCGATATTGACGGGAACGTTGGCGTTCACGACGTTCTGCTTTGCGTTCGCATCTGCGTCGGCGTTCTGCTTCGTCTTCGCCGACTGGTCGATGTTCTGCTCCTGACCGTTGCCACCGCAGCCGGAGAGGCAGCTGCTGCTGCCGCCGGTCTGCGTGGCGGTCGCGTCTTGCGTGGTCTTGCTGTTGTTGTCAGCGGAGGCGTCGGCGGTGTTCTTGGCCGTTTGGTCGGCCGAGCTCGATCCGCCGGACACGCTCCCACCCGCGATGCTGACGGGGACGTTGGCATTGACGGCGTTCTGCTTGGCAGTGGCGTCGGCGTCGGCGCTTTGCTTCGTCAGCGCCGATTGGTCGACGTTCTGCGCTTGCCCGGCACCACCGCAGCCGGAGATGCAGCTGGAGCTGCCACCGGTCTGCTTGGCCGTCGCCGTCTGGTCCGTCGTGCTCTTGTTCGACGCATCAGCGTCCGCCTTGTTCGTGGCGGTCTGATCCGCCGAGCTCGAGCCGCCGGACACGCTCCCACCCGCGATGCTGACCGGGACATTCGCGTTCACCGCGTTTTGCTTCGCATTCGCATCGGAGTCGGCGGTCTGGTTCGTCAGCGCCGACTGGTCGATGCCCTGCGACTGACCTGCACCACCGCAGCCGGAGAGACAGCTGGAGCTGCCGCCCGTCTGCGTTGCGTTCGCGGTCTGATCGGTAGTGCCCGTGTTCGACGAGTCACCTGACGCCGTGTTCGAGGCGTCCTGCGTGGCCGAGCCCGAGCCGGAGCCGATCGAGATGCCGCTGCCGCTGATGCTGGTTGGCAAAGACACGTTGGAAGCGTTCTGTCCCGCTGCGCTCACCGTCGGTGCACCCTGGAATGCCCCGGCCAGCTGGCCGAGCATCTGGTCCGCACCAGGCGGTGGATCGCTCGCGGCGGAAGCCGTCCCCACCCACGCGGCGAGGGCGATTACTACGACGCCCACCGCTATGAGATGGCGTTTCATGGCTTGTTCGACTTCTCCTTTTGTCGTCGTTACGTCTGTCTCTGCCGGGGCGCGCCGGAGCGCCGCGGCCTGGGTCGGCGGAACGAGCTGTTCCGCCAGCCAGTCCGCTAGCCCGGGCGTTCGAGACGGGAGACGACGCCCAGCAGCCGCCGGACGACCGACGGGCGTTGACGACGGGCCCACCAAGGGGCCGTCAAGAAGAAAGGAACGAGCAAGGCTGCAAAGGCCCAGAGCGACCCGCCGGGCGAGCCGCCTGCGGCCGCGCCGAGCGCTGCGGGTGCCTGCGGCGGCAGCGGCAGGCGCGGCTTTTGCGGCCCGAAGTCTCGGCGCGCGGGCGCGGGCCGCGGCTGGGGCTTCCCGGTGACGGCGCTGCGCGGTGTCCATACGCGCGCATGAGCGATGAAGAGCGACGAGCCGACTGCAAGCACCCACCCGCTCGCGCCGAAAGGCCTATCGCTCGACCCAACGGCCGCCGGCGCCTGGTCGCTCGGCAGCGCCTCAGCGATCTGCTCGACGACCCCCACCTGCGCTCCGTCCGAGCCTGCCTGAGCTGACGTCGACGAGCTCGTGTCCCCGCCATCTGACTGGGTCGACGTCGCCGTTGCGGCTGCGCCCTGATTGGTCGGCGCATTCTGGATCACGACCTGGGACTGTCCGGATCCCCCCACCTGGGTGGATGCGCCGGTCTGCGCCTGGTGCGCCGTCTGCGTGACCGTGTTCGAGTTGGTCGCCGTCGAGGTGGCGCTCGAGGTGTTCGTGGAGGTCGAGCCGATTGACGCCGGGATCCAGATCTGGATCAGCGTGCCGGGCACGCCGTAGCCGTCGGGATCCGGGGCGGGACCGAACGTGATCGAGACCCCGGCATTCGTGGGGTCTGTTTGCGTCGACGTTGCGGTCGAGCTCGCGCTCTGCGAGGTCGGTGCGTTCTGGATCGCAACCTGCGACTGCCCGCCTGCGGCCCCGCCGCCCGTCTGGGTCTGCTCGGATCCCTGGGCTACCGCGTTCGAGTTCGCGGCGTCGGCCGTCGCTTGTGAACTGTTGGTTTGCGTGACCGGCGCCGTGTCGCCAGGGCTCTTGTTCCGGATGACGATGTTGAGGTTCAGCGGATTGACCTGGGCCGACGCGGCGCTCGCGCCGGCCGCCTGTGTGGTCGGCGCGCTCTGCTCGGCGACCTGTGACTGGCCGCTTGCCGTGCCGCCGGTGCCCTGAGCCTGCGTGCCGGCCTGCGTGACGCGGTTCGAGTTACCTGCCGTCGAGTCTGCGACCGAGGAGTTCGTTTGGGAGACCGGGCCGTCGTTCCCTGGACTGTCGACGCGGACGACGATGTTCACGTTCGTCGGCGCTTGCTGCATCGACGTCGCCTGGGCATTGGCTGTCTGTGTCGTGGGCGCGCTCTGCTGGGCGGACTGCGATTGGCCCGAGCCGGCGGCGCCCGTGGAGGCGGGAGCGGGCGCGGAGTCGGGAGGGGGTGCGGCCGACTGCGCCTGGGTGCTGCTCTGGGTCGCCGCGTTCGTGTTGCCCGCGGAGCTCGCCGCCTTGTTCGTGTTGCTCTGCTCGGTCTGCCCGCCGCCGCCGGCGTTCGTCGCAGACTGCGTGGAGGTCGCCGTCGATCCTCCGCTCTGGTCGGTCGACGCCGACTGGACGACCGTTTGCGACTGGCCCGAGCTCGAGGCGCCCCCGCTTTGGACCTGGCTGCTGCTCTGGCTCGTCGAGCTGTCGTTGCTCACGGACGACGTCGACTCGTTGGAGCTCACCTGCTCGGCCCCGGAGGAGTCGTCGGCGCGCGCCGTCTCGACGTTGAGGAGCCCCAACGTGACAGCAGCGATGGCGCAGAGCAGCGCGAGACAGCACCGCATGCCGCAACGATCCGGTTTTCGGCGACAACCTTGTAGACCCCACGTGTCGGGTCTTCGCTCCCCCCGGCCGGGTGGAGCGCTCTACCATCCGGGCGTGGGGGCGCGCGTACTCCTTGTCGAACCGAATCGAATCGTCCGCTCGGGCATTCGTGCCGAGCTTTCGCGAAACGGCGGGCACGTCGTCGCCGAGGCCTCGAGCGCTGCCGAAGCCCTCGCGGCAGCGGGGGAGCACCGCCCCGACGTCGTGCTCCTGGATTTCGAATTGCCGGACTCCACCGGCCTCGAGGCCTGCGCCCGACTGAGGGAGCAGCTCCCGGACACGCCGATCATCGTCCTCGCGGCCCGCGGCGACGAAACCGAGGTCGCGGCGGCGATCGACAGCGGCGCCCGCGGCTACCTGTTCAAGGACGCCGACGACCTCGATCTCGCCGCGGCCGTCGAGCGCGTCCTCGCGGGAGAGAGCGTCCTCGATCCGCGCGCCGCTACCGCGCTCGTCAATTCACGGGGCGGCGGGGCCGAGCCGAAGCTCAGCCGGCAGGAGCTCAAGGTCCTGCGCCTCGTCGCGGAGGGGCTCACGAATCCCGAGATCGGGAGTCGCCTGTACCTGAGCCGTCACACCGTGAAGGAGTACCTCAGCCACGCGATGCGCAAGCTCGAGGTGAACAACCGGATCGAAGCCGTGCGCAAGGCGACCGAGCTCGGCCTGATCGAAGGGGTCGCACGATCGGCCAGCGGCCTCGCCTACAACCGCACCGGTGAGCCTGCCCGCAGCTCGGACCTGAAGGTCACCCCGCTGAAGATCGAACAGCTACGGGCCGTCCGCAAGCGAGACGCGAGCGATCAGTCGCGGTAGGCGATCCTGCCGCGGCGCCGGGGCTGCTCGCCGGCGCCCTCACCGAGAACGACGCGACTCGCGGAGAGGCCCTTGCTGCGGACACGCGACCGTACGCCCGTGAGACCGGTGGCCGGCGCCCAGTTCTGGGAGAGAGCGGCGAGCAGGAACGCAAGGATCCCCGCGCCCGTCAGGACGGCGAGCGTACGAAGGAACCAGTCGTCCGAGGACTCCGGCGATCCCGCCCTCGGCGCAGCTTCGGATCCCGCCCTCGGCGCAGCTTCGGGAGTGGCGCTGGGCTTCGTCGCCGCTGCGCGCACCGGCGACCGGTGGAAAGCCTTTGCGCCATGCGTCTCGTGCGTCGCCACCGCCGCGAGGACACGCGCGACCTTGCGCCCGTCGACCGCTGCAACGCCCTCCGGCTCGGCAACGGCGGGCCGGCGGTTCGCAGTCCGGTCGTGCGCTCGCGATCGCACCGGCTCCCGCGCCGTTCCCCTTGACCCACTGCTCTGCGACGGCGCACCGCACGTCTGACGCTGATACTGCGACGCGAGGCACTGATACTGGATCGCAGACACGCCCGCACGAGCGTTCAGAGCCAGCAGCCACAGCCGCTCGAGGAGGTTCGCATGCAGCCGATCGAGTCCTGGCATCGCAACCGGGACGTAATTGCAAACGCCGATCCAGCGGCCGTTCTGCGTGACTTTGTAAGCGGCATAGCTGAGGCATAACTGCAGGCATTTTCCGGTGCGGAATGCGCAGACAGTTCGCGCCAGACGCGGCCCTGCGCGGCTCGGCCCGGCCTGCGGCACGTAGACCGGCTGCACCGCGACCGACACTCCGTTCTGGGGGCTGATGCGGCTGCCGGCTCGTGCATGCCGATACTGCCCCTCGTCGACCTGATACCACCGCGAAGGCGCGGGGGTCGCGGCCCGGGATGCCTGGGAAACGACGCGATGCGACCGCACCCGATGCGCCCGATGCACTGTTCGAGCGGGGCGTGATATCACGGCGGACGACGTCTCGTGCGGCGCGGCTGCCGGCGGCACATGGTGCACCACACGCCGCCACTGGTGCGGCTTTGCAGCCAATTCCCAGCCGCCTGTTGCTACCGCTCTCGTCGGCGCCTGCTCGACGACCGGGGCCGGCGCGCTCGCGGGCGCGGGCGGCACGGCATCCGCAGCGACCGTCGCGTCGGGCTCGTCGGGCGCGATCACCGCGGACTTTCCGAGCATCAGAACCGGAGGTGGGGATTGATCGTCCGCGTGCGCCGGCGTCGCGAACGCGAGTGCGAGCAGGGCCGCCGCCGGAAGCACTGCGAGCGTCAGCATGCCGCGGCCGGTGGCCCTCCTCTTTCCCTCGCGATTCGCCTCTGGCACCGCGTCCTCCGTGCAGAGATTTGAAATGAACGTCCACGACTAAAAGTACCCCGATGAGGGTGTAGCGACCCATGAATTTTGAAAATGCGAACGGAAATGAATAGAGTGCGCAGCGGGGAAATGCGACTGACACGCACAGAGGCAGCGGCACTGCAGCGCGCGTACCGCGACGAGGGCGACCTCGCCGCACGCGCGCAGCTGATCGAGGCGTACCTCCCGCTTGTCCGCTCGCTCGCGCAGCGGTTTGCCGACCGAGGCGAGCAGCTCGACGATCTCGTGCAGGTCGGGTCGATCGGATTGATCAAAGCGGTCGACCGCTTCGAGCCGGCCCGCGGCGACCTCGCTGCCTTCGCGGTGCCGACGATCGTCGGAGAGATCCGACGTCACCTGCGAGACAGAGGCACGCTGATCCGGGTTCCTCGGCGGCAGCAGGAGACCACGCTGCGCCTGGGTCGCGCCCGCCGCCGTCTAACGCGTCGGCTTCAACGCGCTCCGACACAGCTCGAGCTCGTCGCGGCCGGGGAGGTCACGACGAGCGACCTCGCAGAGGCGGCTCGAGTCCGCGGCGTCCGCTCGCCGCTCGCGCTCGCCGACGACGTTCCCGCACTGACCGCCGACGACGCGTTTCACACGAGCGAGGACCGCGTCGCGGTCACCGTGGGCATGCGCAGGCTCCATCAACGCGAACGGCAGGCGCTGCGGTGCCGCTACTTCGAGGACATGAGCCAAGCCGAGGTCGCCGCCGCGCTGGGAATCTCGCAGACCCACGCGTCGCGGCTGCTGGCGTCCGGGCTCGCGAAGCTCCGCGCAAATCTGGACGGAAACTCAGATTTTCCGCTGTCCGGCGAGCTAGACTCGGGCCATGGCGACTCCAGACGCCGTCCGGGACGCGCCGCCTGAAGGCCCCGCGCCGAAGCAGCGCCAGAAGGCCGGGACATACAGCGGCCGCCTGCTGCTGCGAATGCCGCGCACGCTGCACGAGGAGCTCGCGAAGGCATCCGAGCGTGACGGGGTCAGCCTGAACCAGTTCATCACCGGCGTCCTCGCGTCCGCCGTCGACTGGCGGAACGAGAACGCGCAGGCGGGCGACAGGCCCAGAGGGGGACGCCCGCGGGGAATGGCGATCCTGCTCGCCGCGAATCTCGTGCTCGTCGGCCTGGCGGCCGCGGCTGCGATCGGCTTCTTGATCGCCGCCTGGCTCAGCTAGCGCCGGCGCCTGAACAGCCCGCCCCGCGCGGCTTCCGCAGGTTCCTCGCCGAGCGCGCGTGCAGCCGCGAGCAGGTCGGGGGCGCGCAGCGTCATCAGCTCGGAGCGCTCGAGGTCCGCCAGGTCGGCGCCGTCGACGCGCGCGAGCCGGAGCGCCTGCGCGTTGAGCGCCTGCTCGAACAGCGTCCGGGAGAAGCGCGCGTTGCCGAACCCCTCCCCGCGCACCGCGCCTCCGAGGACCGCGCGGAGCGCCTCGGTGGCGCCGTCATCGAGTGCGTACTCGTATTCACCGGCGAGCTTCTGCGTGATCGCGACCAGCTCGTCCGTCGAGTAGTCGGGAAAGGTGATCTCGCGGGAGAAGCGGGAGCGCAGCCCCGGGTTCGACTGGAGGAAGCGGTGCATCAGCCGCGGATAGCCGGCGACGATCACGACGAGCCGGTGGCGGTAGTCCTCCATCCGCTTCAGCAGCGTCTCGATCGCCTCCGGGCCGAAGTCGTAGCGCTCGTCGCCGACGGACAGGGAATACGCCTCGTCGATGAAGAGCACGCCGTCGAGCGCGCGACGGATGACACGGTCGGTCTTGATCGCGGTCATCCCGACGTACTGGCCGACGAGACCTGCGCGGTCGACCTCGACGAGGTGCCCGCGGCGCAGCAGCCCCATCGCCCGGTACATCTCGGCGAGCAGCCGCGCGACGGTCGTCTTGCCCGTCCCTGGGTTGCCGAGGAAGACGAGGTGCTGCGACGTCGCGACCTCCGGCAGCCCGTGCCGTTGCCGCTCGGCCTGCACCTGCAGGAAGGCGACGAGCGCATGCACCTGCTCCTTGACCGTCTCGAGGCCGGTGAGCGAGTCGAGCTCGGCCTGGAGCTCCTCGAGCGTTCGTGCCGGCTCGGGGCGTCGCAGCGAATCCAGCTGGTCCGCGATCCAGTCACCCGGGTCGCCGCCGCCCGCGGTCAGGCGTTCGCGCAGGGCGCGCGCGACGTCTTCGAGAGGGTTCCTGGCCATCTCGGGTCATTTTGCCCCTCAGACGAGGGGTTAAGCCGACTGAGCCCCGGGTCGATTCGTTAACCTGGTTAACGAAATGCTCACCGTGACGATCGACACAACCGCCCTGGCGAACCAGCTGCGCCCCGTGCTGCTGAAGCTGAACCGCGAGCTGCGGCGCGAGATTCACTCGCTGGGCGTCACGGGCGGCCAGGTCGGCTTGCTGGTGCAGATCAAGTCCCGCCCTGGAATCGGAATGCGGGAGCTCGCGGCAGTCGAGCGGATGTCCGTGCCCGGCATGTCGAAGTTCATCGCGCGGCTGGAGGAGGCCGGGCTCGTCCAGCGGGCGCCCGTCGCGGGCGACCAGCGGCGCGTCGGTCTCTCGCTCACGGCGGCAGGCCACAAGGTGCTCCGCTCCGTCAAGTCGAAGCGCACCGCCTGGCTGGCAGCACGGCTGCACCAGCTCGACCCGGAGCAGCTGGAGGCGATCGACTCCGCAATCGAGCCGCTCGCCCACCTGCTCGAGCTCGAAGAAGGGACCGCGTGACGGCAGCGATCCTTCGCGCCGGAGCGCGCACCTTCCTCAGCGTCCGCAAGCACCGCAACTACCGCCTCTTCTTCACCGGCCAGGTCATCTCGAACATCGGGACGTGGATGCAGCGCGTCGCGCAGGCGTGGCTCATCCTCTCCCTCACCCACTCACCGGTCGCGGTCGGGATCCTGGCGCTCTGCCAGTTCATGCCGTTCACCGTCTTCAGCCTCGTCGCGGGGGTCGTGGTCGACAGGCTCGACGCGTGGAAGACCGTGATCTCGACGCAGATCACGCAGATGTTCCTTGCGTCGACGATCGCGGTGATCGCGCTCGCGGGCGTGGCGCAGCCGTGGCACGTCTATGTGATCGCGGCGCTGATGGGCCTCGTGCAGGTGCTCGACGCTCCGTCGCGCCAGTCGCTCACGTTCCGCATGGTTGGGCCGCTGGAGCTCCCGAACGCGATCAGCCTCAACTCCGGCGTCTTCAACGGCGCCCGCATCTTCGGCCCGGCGCTCGGCGGCGTACTGATCGCCGCGGCCGGCGCCGGCGTTTGCTTCGCCGTGAACGCGGCGAGCTACATCGCCGTGATCGCCGGACTGCTGATGATGCGGCCGCAGGAGTTCCACGCGCTCGAGCGCCGCGAGCGCCCGCGCACGCTCTTCAAGGGACTGAAGGAAGGCCTCTCCTACGCCCGCCGCGACGAGCAGATCCTGCTCGTGCTCGTCCTCGTCGCGGTGATGAGCACTTTCTGCCTCAACTTCAACGTGCTGCTCCCCGTGCTCGCGAAGCAGACGCTCCACTCCGGGCCGCAGGTGTTCGGGATTCTCTCGGGCGTATTCGGCGTCGGCGCACTCATCGGTGCGCTCGTGTCGGCGAACATCGCCCGCGCGACGATGGCGACCACGGTGATCGGCACGGCCGGATTCGCACTCAGCGAGCTGCTGATCGCGCCGCTCCACTCGACCGTGATGATCGCCGCGCTGCTCTTCGTCGGCGGCATCTGCTTCACGACGTGGTCGTCGAACGCGAACTCGCTCGTGCAGCTCAGCGCACCCGATCACCTGCGTGGGCGTCTGATCGGCATCTATTTCTTCGCCTTCGCCGGGACGG
>VAXO01000028.1 GCA_005888435.1 Actinomycetota bacterium
GGCCGTCATCCCGGAGCCGTATCCGCCGCCCGACGAGGGCGACCCGCCGCAGCCGGCCATCATCCCCGAGCCAGGCCCGGCCGTCATCCCCGAGCCGGGGCCCCAGGGCCCGGAGGGAAGGGACAGCTAGGGGCCGCCGGCAGGGACGTCCGACGCCCTGCCGAATCTTCCGCCATGGCGCGCCGTTTCGCGATCCTCGCCGTCGGCTGCCTGCTGGTCGCGTCCCCGGCCGCCGGCGACAACGGCCACCACTCGCTCGGCGAGGTGCAGGCGAAGCTCTCGGCCACGCGCCAGCAGGAAGCGCAGCTGACGCAGCAGATCTCGGGGCTCACGTCCGACATCCGCAAGCTCGAGGCACGCGTCGGCGACGTCTCGCAGAAGCTGTCGCTCCTCGAGCAGGATCTCGAGCTGCACCAGCGCCGGCTCGACAAGCTCAACGCGCTGTACGCGTTCGAGACCGAGCGGCTCGACTTCCTGCGGCGCGCGTACGTGACCGCGTTGCACGAGCTCAACCTCCGCATGATCGACCTCTACGAGACGCACGACCCGACGCTGGTCGAGGTGATCATCGAGTCCGAGTCGTTTCAGGCCGCGCTCGACCGCATCCACTACCTCGACTCGATCGCGCAGCAGGACAAGCACATCGCCGCCAAGGTGGCCGATGCGCGCGATGCGATGCACAAGACGCGCGAGCAGACGAAGGTCGTCCGCAGCCGCGTCCACGCAGAGACACAGGTCGTCGCCGTGCGCACGCAGCAGCAGCGCGACGTCCGCGACCAGTTGCTCGCCAGCAAGAGTCAGCTGAGGGGCAAACGTGCCAGGCAGCAGACAGCGCTCAAACTGACACGGAAGCAGGAGCACACGCTGCAGACGGAGGCGCAGGCGATCGCTGCTGCCGACGCGCAAGTCCGCGGCAGGCTCGCCGCGGCACAGAGCGCCACCGATTCGACGCCGTCTGCCGCGGGGCTGATCTGGCCGGTCAGCGGCCCCGTCGTCAGCCCGTTCGGCTACCGGTGGGGACGGCTGCATGCCGGAATCGACATCGCCGTTTCGTATGGGACGCCGATCCACGCGGCCGCTGCCGGAACGGTGGTGCTTGCGGGCTGGGTCAGCGGCTACGGCAACTACACGTGCATCGACCACGGCGGGGGCATGGCGACGTGCTACGCACATCAGTCCTCGTACGCCGTCTCGGAGGGCGCCTCGGTCGGCCAGGGGCAGGTGATCGGCTACGTGGGCTGCACCGGGCATTGCTTCGGCCCCCACCTGCACTTCGAGGTCCGGATCAACGGGACACCCGTGGATCCGCTGGGATACCTCTAGCCCGTAACCGGATCCGCCTCCCGGTCGTTTACAACTTGTAATTCGTATTCGGCAGGAGTCGAGGACAGGGTCGTGTCGAGTACGAACTGTCGTCTCCCGACGACGCCGGCCGCCTCCCCCGGGGCGGCCGGTTGCATTTCGGAGAAAGTAGGGAATGACGGTCCGCCATGGCTCTCGTGATCATTCTCTTGCTGCTGATCCTGATCCTCGGCGGCGTCGGGCTCGCCGTCCTGAAGCTGCTCTTTTGGATCGCCCTGATCCTGTTCGTGGTCTGGATCATCGGCTTCTTCGTGCGCGGCGCCGAAGGGGCGCGCTGGTACCGCCGGTGACCTAGCCGGTCAGGCCGAAGGTCTGCACCAGCAGGAACACGTTCAGCCCCGAGATCAGTCCCGCGATCGCCCATGCGGCCGCGACCGTCAACCTGCGGTTCACGAGCACGCCCATGATCTCGCGCCTGCTCGTGAACATGACGAGCGGGATGAGCGCGAAGGGGATGCCGAAGGAAAGGACGACCTGGCTGAGCACCAGCGTCCGGGAGGGATCGAGGCCGAGGCCGATGACGACGAAGGCAGGCAGCATCGTCACGAGGCGCCGCACCCAGAGCGGAATGCGGCGTCGGATGAATCCCTGCATCACGACCTGGCCGGACATCGTCCCGACGGTCGAGCTCGACAGCCCCGACGCAGTCAGCGCCAGTGCGAACAGGACGCTCGAGGCGCCGCCGAGGATCGGCTCGAGCGTGCGGTGGGCACCTTCGAGCGACTCGATGTCGGTCAGGCCACTGCCGAAGAACACCGTCGCGGCGACAACGAGCATCGCCACGTTGATCAGGCCGGCGATCGCCATCGCGATCAGCACGTCGATCCGCGTGTACTTGTAGAGCGTCCGCGCCTCGTCGTCGTTCCGCGGGACGATCCGGTGCTGCGTCAGCGCGGAGTGCAGGTAGATCACATGCGGCATCACCGTCGCGCCGATGATGCCGACGGCGAGCAGCACGGACTCGTTGCCCTGGAAGTCGGGAACGACCGCATGCTTCGCCACGGTTCCGAGCGGCGGATGCGCCAGCCACAGCTCGCCGAGGTAGCAGACGCCGATCACGGCGACGAACGCCGTGATCACGGCTTCGAGCGGGCGGAAGCCGAAGCGCTGCAGAGCGAGGATCAGGAACGTGATCACGCCCGTCAGCACCGCGGCCGGGAAAAGCGGGATCCCAAGCAGCAGCTTCAGGCCGAGCGCGGCACCGAGGAACTCCGCGAGGTCGGTCGCCATCGCAATCAGCTCAGCCTGCACCCAGAGCGCAACCGACGTACGACGCGAGAACCGCTCGCGGCAGACCTCCGGCAGGTTGCGCCCCGTCGCGATGCCGAGCTTCGCGGAGAGGGTCTGGATCAGCATCGCCATCAGGTTCGAGGCGACGATCACCCAGACGAGCGTGAAGCCGAACTTCGCGCCGCCCGCGATGTTCGTCGCGAAGTTGCCCGGGTCGATGTAGGCGACGCAGGCGATGAAGGCGGGGCCGAGGAACGGCCAGATCGACCGCTGGTCGCCGCGCAACGCGCGCTCGCCCGCGCCGGGCGGACGATCGAGCGTCTCTACGCGGGTGCCCATCATTCCCGCGGAGAAGTTTAGCCTAGTCTAACTTTCTAGGACGTGGAGGTCGGGCAGATTGCGGAATCGCTCGTCCAGGTCGAACCCGTAGCCGACGAAGAGCTCGTCCGGGACGGTGAAGCCGACGTAGCGCACCGGCAGGTCCTCGACCAGCCGGCGGTAGGGCCGGTCGAGCAGCGTCACCGCGGCGAGCGAGGCCGGGGCGCGGAGAGCGAGCGTCTTGCAGAGGTAGTTGAGGGTCAGGCCGGTGTCGACGACGTCCTCGACCACCACGACGTGGCGTCCGGCGATCTCGCTGTCCAGGTCCTTGAGCAGCCGGATCCGGGCGTGGCCGCCCTGGTCGGCGCCGGCCGCGTAGCTCGCCAGCTCGAGGAAGTCGAGCCCGTGCGGGATGCGAAGGGCGCGCGACAGGTCGGCGACGAAGACGAAGCTCGCCTTCAGCGGTGCCACCAGCAGCGGCTCGCGGCCGTCGTAGTCGCGCGCGACGTCGCGGCCGAGCTCGCGCACGCGCGTGTGCAGCTCCTCCCGGGAGAGGTAGACGTCGCCGAGGCGCGCGCCGCGGCCTAGGACGCGAGCTCGAGCCGGTATCGCTCCGCCAGGCGCTCGATGTCGCGCTTGTAGAACAGCTTGACGCGGACGTCCGGATAGCGCTCGCGCAGCTTTCGCAGCTTGCGGTTCTTGCGCGTGACGAGCGACTGCTTCATCACCGTGACCTCGACGTACAGGTCCTGCTCGGGGAGGTAGAAGTCCGGCTTGAACGCCTCGACGATGCGGCCGTCCTCGTCCTCCTCGAGGACGAAGGTCGTCGGCTCGTACTCCCATGGCACCCCGTAGTAGTCCAGGACCTTTGCGCACTCGAGCTCAGCTCGGTTCGCGAAGCGCGGTGGTTCCTGGCCACGATATGCCTGGAAATCAGGCGTTTCCAACGTCACCTGCCTTCAGGGTAGCAATCGGTCCGGACGCCCTAAACTCCGCCTGATGGCGACGCGCGACGGGACGTTCACGATCGTCCAGATTTCCGACCTGCACTGCGGGACGCAGTTCTTCCTCCCGAACCTGCTGGAGCGCGCGATCACCGAGGTGAACGACGTCGATCCCGACATCGTCATCTGCTCCGGCGATCTGACGACCTTCGGCTTCAAGGAGGAGTACGCGCTGGCGAAGGACTACCTCGACCGGATCAACTGCGAGACGCTCGTGGTGATCCCGGGAAACCACGACTCGCGCAACGTCGGGTACGTCCACTTCGAGGAGCTGTTCGGCGACCGGAACTCGGTCGCGCGGGTCGGCGGCGTGACGGTCGTCGCCGTGGACTCGACTGAGCCCGATCTGGATCACGGCCAGATAGGACGCGGCCGCTACCCCTGGATCGAGGAGAGCTTCGCTCCACCGGCCGACTTGCGGATCTTCGTCTGCCACCACCACCTGCTGCCGGTGCCAGGCACGGGACGTGAGCGAAACGTCATCTACGACGCCGGCGACACGATCGAATGCCTGCAACGCTCCGGCGTCAATCTCGTCCTTTCCGGACATAAGCACGTGCCCTACGCATGGCGCCTGGAGGACCTGTTCATCGTCAACGCCGGCACCGTCTCGTCACTGCGGCTCCGCGGCAACACGCGACCCTGTTACAACGTGATCGAGTTCTCCGGCACGCACGTGGACGTCTGGCGCAGGTACCCGTTCCACGGCCAGGAGAAGATCATCCAGTTCGCAACCGACACGCTCGAGTTCGAGAAGTACACGGCGCGGATCGAGGGGGAGGTGACGTCGCGGCGGTGACGCGCGCGGTGGCCGTCATCGACGGGGAGCACTACGCGCCGGTGGTGCGCGACGCGATCGCGGGGCTGCCGTACGAGGTCGTCGGCGCATGGCTCGCCGGAGGAACGGAGAAGCTTCGCGGCGGCGACGACTACGGCGTGCCGCTGCTGGCCGACCTCGAGGACGGGTTCGCCGATGCGGCGGTCGTGGTGGACTTGTCCGACGAGCCGGTGCTCGGGCCGCGCGAGCGCTTCCGGCTCGCGAGCCGCGCCCTCGCCGCAGGGCTGCGCTACGAGGGCGCCGACTTCCGCTTCGAGCCGCCGCGGTACGCACCGTTCCCGCTGCCCTCGGTCGCAGTGATCGGGACGGGGAAGCGGGTGGGGAAGACGGCGGTGACGGGGCACGTCGCACGGCTGCTCGCGCAGGACCGCGACGTGATCGTCGTGTCGATGGGCCGCGGCGGCCCGGCGGAGCCGGAGCTTGCCGCCGTGCAGCCGACGTTGGCGTCGCTTTTGGACCTGTCACGTGCCGGGCACCACGCGGCATCCGACTATCTCGAGACGGCGGCGCTGACGGGTGTCGTGACGGTGGGCTGCCGTCGCGCCGGCGGCGGGCTCGCAGGCGGAGTCGTGATGTCGAACGTGCCGGCGGGGGCGGCTCTCGCGGCCGAGCGCGACCCCGACGTGGTCGTCTTCGACGGGAGCGGCGCCGCAATCCCGCCTGTGGAGACGGATGCGCGCATTCTGGTGTCAGGCAGGGGACACGACCCGACGGCCTATCTGAATCCTTATCGCGTGCTCGTCTCCGACCTCGTCATGCTGGTCGGCGGCGGAGATGTCAGCGCGATCCGCGCGGTCAAAGACGTCAACGTGCTCACGGCCGACCTCCGCCTGCGTCCCGTAACGCCGCTGCACGGACGGCGCGTCGCGGTGTTCACGACGGGCCCGGCGGCGACGGATGGGCTCGACGCGGACATCGTCAGCGTCTCGCGGAACCTGGCGAACCGCCCGCTGCTGAGCGAGGATCTCGCGCGCACCGATGCCGACGTCTATCTCGTCGAGATCAAGGCTGCAGCGATCGACCTTGTTGCGGAGGCGGCGCTGAAGCGCGGAGCCGAGGTCGTGTTCGCCGAGAACGAAGTGCTCTGCGACGGTTTCGACCAGGCGATCCTCGGTCTGCTCCCCGCGAGGGCGCACGCATGAGCCATCCACGGCACGCCGAGCCGCTGCCGCTCGGGAGCGAGCGCCAGCCGTACTCGAAAGGGCTGATGTCCCGCGCGCTCGTCGCCGTCGGCGTCCCGATCGGCCGCGCCTACGAGCTCGCGAGACGGATCGAGCAGGACCTGGCCGAGCGGAACGAGGAGAGCGTCGAGCTCGACCGGTTCGAGCAGCTGGCGGTGGAGGTGCTCGGCGAGCCCGAGGGCTCGCGTGCCGTCGACAGGCTCCGGCGCCTCCAGGAGCTGCAGGACCTGGACCTGCCGGTGATCGTCCTCGTCGGCGGGGCGACGGGCACGGGCAAGTCGACGGTCGCAACCGAGTCGGCGTATCGCCTCGGCATCACGCGCGTCACGTCGACCGACTTCGTCCGCCAGACCATGCGCGCGTTCTTCTCGCAGGAGTTCATGCCGTCGATCCACTACTCGAGCTTCGAGGCCGCGGCCGGGCTACGCGAGCCCGAGCAGGCGGAGGATCCCGTCATCGCGGGCTTCCTCGAGCAGACCCGCAACGTCCTCGTCGGTGTCCGTGCGTCGATCGAGCGCGCACTCGAAGAGGGATGGTCGATGGTGCTCGAAGGCGTGCACCTCGTCCCGGGGATGCTGCCGCGCATCGACGGCGCGCTCGTCGTGCAATGCGTCCTAGCCATCGACGACGAGGAGGAGCACAGCACGCACTTCATGGTCCGCGACGCCGGGCTCGACGGCTTGCGCCCGCACCAGAAATACATCGAGCGGCTCGACGACATCCGCCGCATCCAGGAGTACATCGTCCGGCGAGCGCGCCGACACCGAGTGCCGGTCATCACCAACACCGACATGCGCGACGCAATCGACGCGGTGCTCGAGCTGGTGCTCGCGAGCGCCGAGCAGGTAGAACGGGTCTGATGGCCGAGGCGATCGAAGAGACGGCAGTCGAGGCGGCGGCTCCGTCCGCGCCGGTTTCGCCGCTCTGCCTCTGCGAGCAGTACGTGCGCGTCACGGAAGGCGCTGCGTTGACCGCGGCGCGCTGGCTCGGCCGTGCCGACCAGGAGGCGGCGGAGCGCGACGCGGCCGAGGCCATGCACCGAATGCTCGACGACTTCCCGATCGACGGCCGCGTTGTCATCGGCTCGGCGGACGAAGAGTCGCCGCTGCACGTCGGCGGGAGCATCGGCGCGGGCGGCGAGCAGGTCGACGTCGCGCTCGACCCGCTCGAGGGCCGCGGCGTCGTTGCGCGCGGTGGCAACGGCGCGATGTCGATGATCGCCGTCGGCGAGCGCGACTCGCTTCTGAAGCTGCCGGACATGTACATGCGCAAGATGGCGGTCGGCCCGCGCGCGCGCGGCTCGATTGACCTGCTCAAGCCGATGGGCGAGAACGTGCAGGCGATCGCCGACGCGTTCGGCCGGCGTCCGAATGACATCACGACGATCGTGCTCGACCGCCCACGCCACCACGACCTGATCGAGGACATCCGCGCGTCGGGCGCACGCATCAAGCTGATCCAGGACGGAACGGTGACGGCGTCGATCTCGGCGGCGATCCGCGGGACGAACGACCATCTCGCCGTCGGGATCGGGGGCACTCGGCAGGCCGTCATGTCGGCGGCCGCGCTCCGTTGCCTGGGCGGCGAGGTGCAGGCGCAGCTGTGGCCGACCTCGCGCCGCGAGATCGAGCAGGCGCGCGAGCTCGGCATCGACGATCCCGGCCGTGTCTTCACGACAGAGGAGCTGGCGCCGGGCGAGGTGATCGTCGCCGCCACCGGGGTTTCGAACGGCGACCTCCTGCGCGGCGTGCGCTTCCTCGCCGACTCGGCCCGCACGCACTCACTCGTGATGTGCACGCGCTGCAACTGGGTGCGGTTCACCGACGGGATCCACTTCTTCGCGCGCGAACGGCGCGAGGAAGTGCGGCTGCTCGGGTACTAGGCCCTCCGTACAACCCTGCCGTTACCCTTACGCGATGCCGCGTACGGAGCCCGTGAGCCCAGAGTTGGTGCTGGTCGCACCGCCTGAGGAGGCACAACGCGCTCGCGAGCAGCTCGCCGATCCACCCGCTAGGCAGAACCCCGTGGCCGAGCGCCCCGCGGAGGAGTGGGACGAGCTCCTTGCCCGATTCCGCGCGGAGCCTCTCCCGCCGGATGCGGAGGAGCCCCCGGTTGAGCTGCAACCGCCGAGACGGCGCCGGTGGCGCCGGCCGGCCGCCGGCGTCGCCGCGCTCGTGCTCGCGCTGCTCGTCGGCGTGACCTGGGCGCGCCGCGACTCGGAGCAGCCACGGCTCGTGGGACCGACCTCGGCCTCTCCGTCAGTGACACGTCAGGCGGTCAAGCCGCCGCCCGCGCCGGTGAAGCCGCCGCCCGCGCCGGTGAAGCCGAAGACACGTGCAAAGAAGCCCGTCGCAGCCCGGTCGACACCCGCCCCGCCGAGGCGGCCGGCGAAGTCGGCTCCGCAGCCGCAGCGAAACGCGGCGAAGAGGCCTGCGCGGATTCGCGCCGCGTTCGTGCCGTCGCGCGTCTGGAGCTGGGCCCCCGTGCGCGGGTCTGCGAGTTACCGCGTGCGTTTCTTTCGGAACGGGCGGCTGGTCCTCGACGTCCGGGCGGTGAAGGCGCGGCTCGTCTTGCCGAAGAGCTTCGCGTTCCACAAGGGTCGATATCGCTGGACTGTGGTGCCGCTGGCGGCGGGGAAGCCGCCGCGCCCGGTGGTCGACTCCACATTTGTCGTCGCAAGGGGGTAGCGGGTGCCACCACGGCTAGACTCGAGGCCGTATGCCAACGCGTGATGAGGTCTACGAGGCGCTGCGCCAGGTCGAGGATCCCGAGCTCGGGATGGACATCGTCGAGCTGGGGCTGTTGTACGACGTCGAAGTGCAGGGCCGAACCGTGAAGGTCACACACAGCCTGACGTCGATGGGCTGTCCGGCCGGGCCGATGATCCAGGAGGACATCAGCCGGGTCGCGCGCGAGGTGCCTGGCGTCGAGGACGTCGACATCGAGCTCACATGGGATCCGCCGTGGACCCCGGAGCGGATGTCCGACGACGCGAAGTTCATCCTCGGCATCGGCTAGCGCGCTAGGCTCCAGCCGGATGGTCAGCTCGCGCGCCGACAGGCGGCTGGCCGGTGCCGCGTTCGCGCTTGCGGCCGCAATGCTCGCGCTGGCGGGCGCAGCGTGGTCACAGTCGGATGCGCCCACTCGAACGGACCGAATCGTCAAGGGAACTGAGGGCCGCGATGTCCTGCGCGGCGGCGGCCGAGCGGACATTCTCGAGGGACTTGGCGGCAACGACTCGCTCTACGGCCGCGCCGGGGACGACCGGCTGTACGGCGGTGCCGGAAACGACCGGCTTTTCGGCGGGCCCGGCGACGACAAGCTCGCGGGCGGCCCGGGTGTGGACCGCTTCAGCTGCGGGCGCGGACGTGACGTGGTCTACACGACGTCTGCCGGACGCGTCAGCCGCGACTGCGAGATCGTGCACCGCACGGCGGGCGGCCCACCGGTCGGCCTCGTCAGCGGCGGGTACCGCGGCAATGCCGTCGGCTTTCGACTCGCCCCGGACTTGAGGACAATCTCGAACCTCACGGTCGACTTCCAGGGGCAGTGCCCGTCCGGAACGAGCACGCGGATCCAGCTCGCACAATCGGGCCCGTTTGGACTGCAGTCCGACAAGACGTTCGCCGTGGACGAACAGGGCAGCGACGGTGTCAGTCTCAAGCTGCGCGGCGCGATTCACACCGGAGGCGTGGCGAACGGTACGTTCGAACTGCAGACCGGGGCGTGTGACACCGGCAGTGTCAGCTGGACCGCGACCCGACGCGGCTAGCCGGGAATCCTCAGCACGATCTTGCCGAGCTGCTCGCCCGCCTCGAGCCGTTCGTGGGCACGCGCCGCCTCTGCGAGCGAAAAGACATGATCGATGACTGGCACAGCGCGCCCGCTGGTGACCAGTTCGTACACGGCCTCGAAATCCGCTCGGGAGCCCATCGTGGAGCCGTAGATCGTCAGCTGCTTCCACCAGATGCGGTGGAGCTGCGCCTGCGGGTTCGGCCCGCTCGTCGCACCGCACACACAGACCCGGCCGTCGGCGCGCGCGGCAGCCAGCGAGCGCTGCCACGTCGCCTGGCCGACGTGGTCGACGACCACGTGCGCGCCGCCGCCGGTCAGCTCCTTGACCGCCGCCGGTACGTCGTCCTCATCGTGATTCAACGCCGCATCGGCGCCGAGCTCGCGCGCGCGGTCGAGCTTCTGCGCGCTACCGGACGTGACGATCACGTGGGCGCCGAGTGTCTTCGCGATGGAGAGACATGCCGTCGAGACGCCGCTGCCGATGCCCCACACGAGCACCCACTCGCCCTCGCGGAGCGCCGCTTTCGTGGCCAGCATCCGGTAGGCCGTCTCGAAAACGAGCGGGAAAGCCGCGGCGGTCTCGAAATCGAGCCCTTCCGGTAGGGGATAGACCTGCTCTGCCGGCACGGCGATCCGCTCGGCATGCGTCCCGTCGGTGTGCTCGCCGATGACCGTGATCGTCCCGTCGCCGTGGTCGAGACTCGGGTTGATCACGACGCGGTCGCCGGGCTCGAAGCCGTCGCCGGACACGACCATGCCGGCTCCGTCCGCGCCGAGGATGCGCGGCTTCGGCACCGACGGCAAACCCTTGCGAACCCAGACGTCGAGATGGTTGAGCGACGCGGCACGCAGGTCGATCAGGACCTGGCCCGTGCCTGGCACGGGATCGGGGGCCTCCTCGTAGCGGAGCACCTCTGGCCCGCCGTCTTCGTGGATTCGGATGGCCTTCACACGGCACAATCTTCCACATGACCGCCGCCGAGCTGGAGCGGCTCGCGCAGGAGCTCGGCCTCGACGTCGTCGGCGCGGCTCCGGCCTCGGCGTACGAAGAGACCGAACGTCACATCCGCGAGCGCAAGGCGCGCGGGCTGTTCGCGGACATGCGCTTCACGATGGCGCAGCCGGAGGTGTCGTGCCATCCGGAAACCTTGCTCCCCGGTGCCCGCACTGTTCTCTCCGCGGCCCACTGCTATTACCTGCCGGAGCCGCCGCTCGAGCCCGGCGAGGGCCGGCTGCCGCGCTACACCTGGTACGACGGCTATGCCGTCCTGCGCGACCGCCTCGACGAGCTCGGCCGGCGGCTCGGCGGCGCCTATCGCGTCCTGGTCGACGCGAACCAGCACGTCGACCGCGAAGCCGCGGCGCGCTCGGGAGTCGGCTTCTACGGGAAGAACACGCTGCTGATCACGCGGCGGCACGGCTCTTGGGTCGTCCTCGGCACCCTGATCACCACGATGGAGGTGGAGGCGACGCCTCGGCTCGACGCCGGGTGCGGCACGTGCACCCTTTGCATCGACGCCTGTCCGACCGGTGCACTCGACGAGCCGGGTGTGCTCGACTCGACGAAGTGCCTGTCGTACTGGACACAGGCGCCGTTGCCCATTCCCGAGGACTACCGCGCGGAACTCGGCGCGCAGGTGTACGGGTGCGACATCTGCCAGGACGTCTGCCCGTGGAATCGCGGGATCGAGAAGCGCCGCGCCGACACGCCGCTGCCGGAGGAAGCCCACCCCCACGTGCGGCTCGCGGACTGGCTCCGGGAGGACGGCGACGCCCTCCGCGAGCGCTACGACAGGCTTTACGTGCCCCGGAACGATCCGCGCTACCTCCGCCGCAACGCGCTCGTCGCGCTGGGCAACACCGGTGCGCCCGAAGACGCCGTGCTCGCGGAGCCGCTGGTGCGCGAGGACGAGCTCCTCCGTGAGCATGCGGACTGGGCCGTCGCGCGCATCGAGGAGCGGCATGCCGGCTGACAGCCCGCGCCTGGCACGCCTGCGCGAGATCGAGGTCTGGATTGCACGCGTTCGCCTCGGAGCCGTCGTCTTCGCGATCGTCGAGGTCGGGCTGCTCAGCAAGGATTACCCGCGCGGGTACGAGGGCTACGCCTGGATCACGACCGCCGTGTTCGGCGTCGGGGCGCTCCTGCTGTTCGTCGCGAGCCGGCGCGACGATCCGCGGGTCGTCGGCCTCGTCGCCCTCGTGTTCGACACGTGCGTGATTGCCGCGTACGCCACGCTCTACTCGTTCGAGTACGGAAGCCCTACGCGCTGGGCGCTGATCTTCGTCGTTACCGAGGCCGCGTTGCGCTACGGCCTGATCGGGGCCGTAATGCTGCCGGTCGTCCTCTTCCCCTACCTCGTGTTCGCGGAGTGGTGGCGCGTGCACCATTTCCACGACGGACCAGGGTTTATCTGGGATCGCGTCACGTTCCCGTTCGGCGTCTTCCTGATCACGGGCGCGATCGTCGGCTGGCTCGTCAGGCGGCTCGGCCACGAGGCCGCCGTCGCGGAGGCGCGGGCACGCGAGGCGGAGACGTTGCGCGACGAGCTCGGGCGTCGCGTCGACGTCCTCGAGGCGGCAAACCGCTGCGCCCGCGCGCTCGCATCGTCGCTGGACCTCGACCAGGCATTCAGCGCGTTCATTCGCGAGCTGCGGGCGCTGGTCGCGTTCGACCGCGTGACGTTGGTGCTCGTCGAGAACGGGCGGGCGGAGGTGATGGCCGTCGCGGGCCGCGGCACCGACCGCGTCTTCCCGCCGGGCTCAGCCCGGCCCGTCGAGGGCTCCGTGCTCGAGGAGGTGCTCGAGGGCAGGCTCGTCTATCGCGAATCGATCGACCCGCCCGCGTATCCAGAGGAGGAGGAGCTGCTGAGCCTCGGCCTGCGCAGCCGCGTCCTCGCACCCCTGCAGGTCGGGCCGCGGACGATCGGGATGCTCGGCCTTGTCCGCGCCGAGGCCTCCGCGTTCGCGCAGGCGGAGCTCGAGCTCGTCTCGCTGCTCGGCCGCCTCGTCGCGACCGCCGTCCAGAACATCCGGGCGTACGAGGCGGAGCGCAACACGGCCGATGAGCTGCGCCGGCTGTCGGCGCTGCGCGCGGACTTCGTCTCGCTCGTTTCGCACGAGCTGCGCAGTCCGATGGCGGCGGTGATCGGCGCTACTCGCACACTGCACGGCCGGTGGCGCGAGTTGACGCCGGGCCAGCGGGAGTCTTTCCTCGGGCTGATCGGCGACGAGACGTCGCGTCTGGCGCGGCTGATCGACGACGTGCTCGACACGTCGCGGATCGAAGCGGGGACGTTCAGCTTCAGCTTCAGCGACGTCGATCTCGGCGAGCTGCTGCGCGACGTCGTCACCGCGGCCGGGCTCGCGCAGGACGAGGTGCAGCTGATCGCGGAGGTCGGGACGCTGCCGCGCGTGCGCGGTGACCGGGAACGGTTGCGCCAGGTGATTCAGAACCTGGTCGACAACGCGGTGAAGTACTCGTCTGCGGGAGGTCGGGTCCACGTCAGTGCAAACACGGACGACGGGCAGGTCCTGATCGACGTCGTGGACGAGGGGCCCGGCATCCCACTGGAGGACAGGGAGCTGATCTTCGAGAAGTTCGGGCGCTCGGGCGGCGGGACGGCGAAGCCGGGCACGGGGCTCGGGCTCTTCATCGCGCGCTCGATCGCCGAAGCGCACGGCGGCACCCTCGACGTCGACTCAGCCCCCGAGCAGGGCTCCGTGTTCCGGCTCGAGCTGCCGAGCTAGGCGCGCGCGCGGAGGCGGGAAACGCCGAGCTCGTTCGCGAGCTCGTGCGCGCGGGCCGCGACTGCCTCGCGCATCTCCTCCGGCTCGAGCAGGGTCGCGTCGCCCCGGTGGGAGAGGATCTCCCCGATCAGCCACTCCGGGCTGCCGACGGGCATCTCCGCAAGCGCGGTGCCGTCTTTGAGGAGCGTTGCGCCGCGCTCGGCAGCCCAGCG
Organism: Actinomycetota bacterium; assembly: GCA_005888435.1. Classification (GTDB taxonomy): domain Bacteria; phylum Actinomycetota; class Thermoleophilia; order Gaiellales; family Gaiellaceae; genus 3-1-20CM-4-69-9. Next base: position 13,688 of record VAXO01000028.1, read on the forward strand.
CGCCGCGACGCCTTTCGCGTACAGCACCTTCGCGCTGCGCGCGTCGCGGAGCCTGCGCGGCTCGAAGGCGGGGCGCGGCTCGAACATCTCGTGCGTCAGCTTCGCGCTGCGCATACGGTCGAGGCGGAAGCTGCGCTCGGCATTGCGGGTGCGGTCCCACGTGTGCACCCGCCAGTTGGGCAGCTCGCGTTCGAGCGAGTACGGCTCGACGATCCGCTGTGACCAGGTCTGCTCGCCTTCCTTCTGGTACTCGATCTCGACGAGCCGGCGCTCGCGGATGCCCTCCGTGAGGGTGGCGACGAGGTCGGCTTCCGCGTCACCGGTGCGCGGTCGGGGCGTCTGCGCGAGCTCGAACTGGCCGAACGTCTCCTCGAGCTTCCTGCGGACGCGATCGAGCGGCGTGTGCGCGTCCGCGGCGATCATCGGACCGACGAACTCGAGCGCGAGGCGGATCGCGCGGGCCTCGAGCGGTGTCAGGCGGGGGGCAAGCCTGAAAGTGTCTCCGTAGAGCTCTTTGTCGACATGGACGTTTTCGCCGTCGAGCGCGGCGTACACCGTGTAACAGCCGCCGCCGAAGTTGACGAGGTTCAGCAGCTGCAGGTGGTCCTCGAGCTCATCCCCCGGGATATGGAAGCGCTCGACGATCTCGCGCGCGGCAATCGTCGCATCGTTCCCTTCGCCGCACGCGGCGAGCAGGTACGCGAGCAGCGCCTGCAGGACGGCGAAGCGCTCGGGGACGACCGGGCCTGCCGGTCGCTCGCCGATCCCGTCCTCGGGCTGCGGCGGGGCGGGGGCGGCTAGCTGCGGCGGACCTGTCTCGTGACTGGCACGCACTGCACGCAGTGCCTGCGCGACCTCACGCCGCAACTCGTCGGGCTCGACCGGGATCGCGCGTCCGTCCTGGCGGAGGATCCACGAGGCGAGCTGCGGCAGGGACGAGTAGTCGGTGACGAAGACGCCGTTCTCGAGCTGGCCGGCGTTGCCGAAGGCGCGCTCGACCCACCAGGCCGTGTCGCCTGCCAGCTCGATCCGCGCTTCGCCGACGATGTCGCCGATCTGCCAGGGCGGCCGCCCGCGGTACCCGTCGATGTCGAAGTCAGGCGGGATGCGGAAATCCCGCTCCCGGCGCGTCGCAAAGCGGATGTCTCCTCGGATGCGCGAGACGCGGAACGTGCGGATGTCCTTGCGGTCGAGGTCCTGTCCGATCACATACCAACTGCCGTTGTCGGACAGCAGCCCGTACGGATTGACGGTGCGCTCGGTCTGGCGGTTCCGCGAGATCGAGTAGTACGGAAACTTGATCGTGCGCTGCTTTGAGATCGCGCCCTCGAGCTTGCCGAGCCGTCCCGGCATCTCGGGGGAGTAGTCCGGGTCGAGCACCTCGACGCGCACGGCGGTCTCGCTGGCAGGCTCCTGGAAGCCCGGGCGGCCCAGCGCGAGGTTCTGGAGCGCGAGCCGGAGTGGCTCCGCGTACGCGAACTTGCCCTCGAGCAGGTACAGCGCGGTTTGGAGGGCTGCGAGCTCGTCGTCGTCGAGCTCGAGCTTGTCCAGAAAGTAATTCTCGGAGCGGAGCGTGTACAGCTCCTCGCCCGTGAACTCGTCTCGCTGCGACTGGAGCGGTACGCCGAGCGCGAGGAGCTCCGCCCGGTCCGAGTAGAACCGGCGGGCGAAGGCCTCGTCTGACATCTCCGAATAGCCCTCGACGTTGGACTTCACGTCCCGCGCCGTGAGTGCTCGGCGCTCGGCCATCAGGTAGGCGACGAGTGAGAGCTGACGGATCAGCTTGTCGGTGTCGTGCGACACGGGCCCCCGAATCTATCCGACCGACGCCAGGCGCCGACGCCCAACGCCAGTGGCCGAGGCGGCTGGCGAACCCGTGATGGATCGGGTTGTGGAGGATGTAATCGAGGGTTTCCTCGTACTGCCGTTCGGACTCGATCACTCGGGACCAGAAGCGTCGTCCGAAGACGTGGTTCTTCCGGCGGTGCCGTTCGTTGAAGGCGCGGGCGTATTCGCCGTTCAGGTCACGCATGCCCTGGGAGAGGTTCGCCTGCGGCGTCTCGACGAGCAGGTGGTAGTGGTTGCCGAGTAGGCAGCGGGCGTGCAGGCGCCAGCCGTAGCGCCGCCTTACGCGACGAAGGAGCTGAACGAACACGGCGCGATCCCAGTCGTCGCGGAAGATCGGCTCGTCGTTGTTGCCCTTCGTTCCGACGTGGTAGTAGGCGCCGGCCTCGAGGTGGCGATGCGATCGTCCCATGGCGGCGACCGTAGCGGCGGCCGGCGCGACGGAGCGGCGATGTCAGCGTCCTGGCGCAGGCGCGTGACAGATCTCTTACGTGCCAGGCACGAGACGCCGCCGCAAAGGCCACGGCGGACCTGGGCGGGACGAAGAAGGCGCCGCCTAGGCGGCGACTTTGGAGCGCTCGAGGTGCTGGTGCGACGGGCAGTAGTCGCGTTCCGGAAGCGGCGTGCGCTGGCACGGCTTCCCCTTCCGGGTCGTCGCCCGACAGCGCGCGACGCCGCCGTCCAGCGCCCCGGACTCGATCTGCTCCTCGATGAATGCGACGGCCGCGGCGATGCCCTCCTGAACAGCCCAGGCGACCTCTGCCTGCGCCGTGATCGGGAAGTAGCGGCGAATGTCCTGGAAGAGCGCGCGATCCGGCTTTGCGAAGTAGAGGGGATCGCGGGCGAGTCGTTCCATCGTCTGCTCGCACTGCTCGAGCACCGCCCGCCGATACTCGAGATGGAGCTCCGGTGCCACGTACGGGTCGATCAGGTCCTTAATCGACCTGTAGATGGCTCTCGAGTATTGATACATGCAGGCCTGAAGTTGGGCGGCGTACTCCTCAATCACAGTATCTCTGGCTCCCATTAATCCCCCGCAAAGCTTTGTTAAGTCGCGGTAAATCGTCGATCGGCAGTGTCTGCCGAGCACGGAGTCTATAAAACCCGGGCCTGTGTTACAAAGTCGGGCCTTTCGTTGCCTCGCGGGAGAACGATTAGCGGGTGATTTCCCGCGAGTATGCAAGCCGGAAACCCTTGTCGGCTGCGGCTGCCCGGGCCGCGTCGGCCTGGCCCCGGGACGTGTAGATCCCGCTGAAGACGACGTAGTAGCCCGGGTGCAGGCTCGAGTACTGGCCGGAGTCCAGGACGCCGACCTGTGGCAGATCGGCCCGCGAGGCGGCCCGGGCCCGCGCCAGGGCGAGCGACCGGCCGGCGCTCGCGGGGATCGACTCGAGAACGACGGTGAACCCGCTCTGGCCCGCCGGCCAGGCGGTGAGCGAGCCCGGCGCAGGCGCGGTCGTCCTCGGCGGCGGGGGCGTCGAGGGGGTGGAGGGCGGGCCGGGCGCCGTCGAGACGCTCGGCAGGGTGACGGTGGCGGTCTCCGGGGCCGTGGTGGGGGTGTGCGGCGCGCCGCCCGCCGTGGCCACGATCGTGTTGTTCCCAGCGCCGGCGTCCGTCAGGACGATCGCCGCGGTTGCGCCCGCAATCGCGATCACGAGCCCGAGCAGCACCCGCCAGAACCAGTCGCCCGGGTACCAGCCGAATCGTTCCTGCCAGGCGCCCGAGAGCCGGCCGGCGAGGCCCGGCGCCGGGTGCAGCCGGTACCCGCATTCCAGGCAGTACTCCTGGCCCGGTTCGTGGGGGGTGCCGCAGCGAGGGCAGACCGGGTCGGCGGAAGGCCGCGCCGGCGTGCTCACGACTCCCAGCGTTCCTGCGGCGCCGGGGTCGGAAGCGCCTCGGCGGGTTCGCCGGAGACGGCATGCCCGCAGACGGCGCAGAACTTCGCGTCGGCGGCAACTGGTGCCCCGCACTGCGTGCACGACACGACCGCCGGCGTCGCGCTCACGGGTCGCCCGCAGTTGGCGCAGAAATGCGAGCCCCAGACGACCGGGGCGCCGCACGCGCAGCGTGCCGCGGGCGCCGGCCGACGCGCGGACGCGGATGCCGCCAGCAGCGTGTCGAGTTCCTGTAGACGATCGTCCAGAGCGATCAGCTCGTCACAACGCTCGACGAGCAGGTCCTGGCGGAACTGGTCGCGCCGGAACATCTCGAGCATCAGGCCGCCGAGGTCGCGCAGCCGTTCTTCGCGGGCGCGCAGCAGCGCGCGGCGCTCACGTCGCAGCTGGCCTGGATGCGGCAGCGAGCGGCGCGGGGGTCCGGCGGGACGAGGCGCCGCTGTCACGGGCTCTTTGCGCCGAAGACGTGCAAGCAGCGATGGCCGCGCCACGCGACCAATCTAACAGCGGTCTGCGACGGGTCAGGCGGGCGTGTTCGGCGTGCGTGTCGCGGTGCGCCGGCCCCAGCCTGCAAGGAAGACCACGAACAGGATGAGCGCGACGATGCCGATCGGGATCGAGAAGATCCACAGCCCGAGCAGTAACAGCACGAGGCTGACGACGACGAGTGCGAGCACGAGTCCGATCATGTCTGCAGCGTTCCCGTCAGTTCCGCGGCGAAACTACGGCAGCTCGACGACGACAAGGCGTTCCTCGGTCATCTCGCGCACCGCGTAGTGCGGGCCTTCGCGCGTGTTGCCGGAGTCCTTGACGCCGCCATATGGCATCTGGTCGCTGCGGAACGTCGGCGCCTCGTTGATCGTGACGCCGCCGAACTCGAGCCGCTGCGCCGCTGTCATCGCGTTGGCGATCGCCGTCGTGAAGATCCCTGCCTGCAGGCCGTAACGGGTGCCGTTCGCGAGCTCGATCGCCTCGTCCAGTGCGTCCACCGCGGTGACGGTGCACACCGGCCCGAACACCTCCTCGCACGAGACCTTGTCCTCGTGCGCGGGGTTCGCGATCACGGTCGGTCGAATCAGCTCGCCCTCGAGCTCGCCGCCGGTCAGCACCTCTCCGGACGAGGCGCGGATCCACTCGAGAATGCGGTCGCGCGCGTCCTCGTCGATCACCGGCCCGACGTCGGTCTCCTCGTCGCCGGGATCGCCGACTTTGAGCGTGTCCACCAGCGGGATCAGTGCCGCGACGAAGGCGTCGTACGCGCTTCGCTCGACGTAGACACGCTGCACGGAGATGCAGCTCTGTCCTGCGAACGAGAACGCGTTCTGTGCGACCTTCGTGGCCGCCAGGGACACGTCCGCGTCCGCCGCGACGATCACGGGCGTCGCGTTCCCGAGCTCGAGGTTGACGCGCTTCTTGTGTGCGCGCTCGCGCAGTCCCCAGCCGACACCGCTCGAGCCGGTGAACGTGATCAGCTTCACGCGTTCGTCCTCGACGAGGACGTCGCCGAGGTCCGACGCCGGCCCGACGACGACGTTCAGCCAGCCCGGCGGCAGGCCGGCCTCCTCTTCGAGCTCTGCGAGCAGCAGCGCCGACAGCGGGGTCTGGCTCGCGGGCTTGAGCACCACCGCGCAGCCTGCAGCCAGCGCAGGCGCCAGCTTGTGGGCCACGAGGTTGAGCGGGAAATTGAAGGGGCTGATCGCGCCCACGATGCCCACGGGCTGCCGCAGCGTGAAGGCGAGCTTCCCCGTGCCGGCCTGCGCCGCGTCCATCGGCACCATCTCGCCCGCGAGCTTGCGGGCCTCGACCGCCGCGAACGTGTACGTCGACATCGCGCGCTGCGCTTCGACGCGCGCCGCCTTCATCGGCTTCCCCGCCTCGTCAGAGATCAGCCGTGCGACCTCGTCGTGGCGGCGCCCCAGCCCGGCGGCGACCTTGACGAGGATCTCGGCGCGCTTGTGTGCGGGCAGCGGCTCCCGCATGGCCTTTTCGGCGGCGTCCACTGCCTGGCACGCCTCGCTTGTGCCAGCTTTCGCGACGCGCCCGACGACGTCGCCCGAGTACGGCGAGCGCACGTCGACCCACTCGCCCGTCTCGATCCACTCGCCGCCGATCAGCAGGCGCTTTTCCGTGAGTGCAGCGACCACGGAGCTAGTCTAGATTGCGCATGTCTCGTGCCTGGCACTCCGAGGCGTTGATCGTCGACGCGGTGCGCTCGGCGATCGGCAAGCGCAACGGGACGCTGGCCTCCATCCGCGGGGACGAGCTCGCAGGGCAGGTCCTGAACGCGCTCGTCAGTCGCAACGACGTCGACCCGGCACAGGTCGAGGACGTGCAGTTCGGCTGCGTCACACAGATCGGGGAGCAGGGCTGGAACATCGGCCGGATGGTGCCGCTCGTCGCCGGCTGGCCCGAGTCGGTGTGCGGGACCACCGTCGATCGCCAGTGCGGCTCGTCGATGCAGGCGAACTTCAACGCCGCCACCGCCGTCTGGTCCGGCCAGCTCGACCTGATCGTCTCGGCCGGCGCGGAGATGATGTCCCGCGTCCCGATGGGCTCGAACGGCGGCGACCTCTCGGACAAGCTGGTCGAACGCTGGCAGATCGTCCCGCAGGGCGTCTCGGCCGAGGTGATCGCGGAGGAGTGGGACCTTTCCCGCGAGGAGCTCGACGAGTTCTCGCTCGAGTCGCATCGGCGCGCGGTCAGCGCGACCGACGAGGGCCGCTTCGACAAGGAGGTCGTGCCGGTCGACCTGACGAACCCACACGTCGGCGTCGTGTTCGACGTGGACGAGACCCCGCGGCGCGACACGTCCATGGAGGCTCTGGCCGCGCTGAAGCCGGCATTCCTTCCAGACGGCAAGGTGACCGCTGGAAACTCCTCGCAGATCTGCGACGGAGCCGCCGCCGTCCTGATCGCGAGCGAGGACGCCGCGAACCGCCTCGGGCTCGCGCCGCGCGGGCGCTTCGTCTCCTTCGGGCTCGCCGGCGTCGACCCGCACCGGATGCTGCACGGCAATCCGCAAGCCTGCGCCGCCGCGCTCGCGCGCGCGGACTTGACCTGGGACGACATATCTGTGATCGAAGTGAACGAGGCATTCGCGTCGGTCGCGCTGCAGTTCGTTCGCGACGCGCACCTCGTGGACCGCACGGACGACGTGAATCCGAACGGCGGCGGCATCTCGCTCGGCCACCCGCTCGGCGCGACCGGCGCGCGCATCACCGCGACGCTGCTGAGCGAGCTCGAACGCCGTGACGCACGCTACGGCATCGCCACGATGTGCATCGGCTTCGGCCAGGCGATTGCCGCGGTCATCGAAAAGCTCTAGCCGGTACCCTCCGCGCGTGGGGGAGATGGCTGGGCGGGCTGTCGCGCGCGATCCGAAGGAGATCGTCGCGCGCGGGTACGACGCGATCGCGTTGCGCTACGCCGAGTGGGCGGGGCGAGTGCAGTCGCCGGCGATCGCGTGGCTGCGCGATCTCGACGCACGCCTGCCCGACGGCGCCGACGTGCTCGAGCTCGGCTGCGGGCGCGGGGTGCCAGGCACGAGACACGTCGCAAAGAGACATCGCGTCACGGGCGTCGACATCTCCGCCGTGCAGATCGAGCTCGCTCGCCACCACGTGCCGGAAGCGTCGTTCGTTCACGCCGACGCGCTTGAGCTGGAGATCGCGCCCGGAACGCTGGACGCGGTCGTCGCGCTGTACTTCTTCAGCCACGTTCCGGCCGACGAACAGCGCGAGCTGATCGGCCGCATCGCCCTCTGGCTGCGCGACGGCGGACTCCTGCTGGCGACGTTCGGCGCGGGCGAGGCCGGCGAAGAGGTGGACGAGGACTGGCTGGGCGCGCCGATGTTCTTCGCCTCCCTCGACGGCGCCTCGTACCTGCCGCTCCTGCGCGAGTGCGGCCTCTCGCCCCTGCGCGAGGAGATCGTCGTCCAGCACGAGCCGGGGCACGGCGACGTCGCGTTCCACTGGGTACTCGCGCGCGCGTGACCGAGATCCGCAAGGTCGGCGTCGTCGGGCTCGGGACGATGGGCGCCGGCATCGCGCAGGTCAGCGTCCAGTCCGGCCTCGAGACCGTCGGGCGTGAAGTGAGTGACGAGCTCGGCGACCGTGGCCGCGCGACGATCGAGCGCTACCTCACGCGAGGCGTCGAGAAGGGACGGCTCTCCCAGGAGCAACGCGACGACGCGCTCGCGCGTCTGACGCTCACGACGCAGCTCTCAGACCTCGCCGACTGCGACCTCGTGATCGAGGCGGTGCTCGAGGAGCTCGACCTGAAGCGCGAGGTCTTCGCCGAGCTGGACCGTGTCACGCGCCCGGACGCCGTGCTCGCCACGAACACGTCGGCGCTGTCGGTCGCCGAGATCGCGGAGGCGACGCAGCATCCCGAGCGTGTCGTCGGCATGCACTTCTTCAATCCGGCGCCGGTGTTGCCGCTCGTCGAGATCGTCCGCACGTCCAAGAGCTCGGACGGCGCGGTCGATGCGGCTTACGCCTGGGCCGAGCGCGCCGGCAAGCAGCCGGTGCGTTGCAACGACACGCCCGGATTCATCGTCAACCGCATCCTCATCCCGCTGCTCAACGACTGCGTGCGCGTCCTGGATGAGGCGGACGTGCGTCCCGAGGACATGGACAAGGCAATGACGAACGGGGCCGGCTGGCCGATGGGGCCGTGCGCACTGATCGACCTCATCGGCGTCGACGTGCACGTGCACGCGTCGGAGGCACTGCACGGAAAGCTCGGCGAGCCGCGCATGTCACCGCCCGGCCGGCTGTTGCAGATGCAGCGCGAAGGCAAGCTCGGCCGGAAGTCCGGCACCGGCTTCTATGCCTACTAGGCCGCGAGTCGCTGCGGCAGCGCGAGGCGGGTCGGGTGCGGCAGCTGCGGATGGCGCACGTGCGCGTCGCGCCAGATCTCGTCGGCCCTCTCGGCGCGAATCAGCTCGAGCGCGACGGCGCGCATCGTCGCGACGGATGCAAGCTCGACGAGGCGCTCGGCCTCGGCATGCCGCAACTGGGTCGCGACGCGGGCGACGGCGTCGAGCCGCGCGACGAGCAGGCGCGCGGTGCGGTTCGATCGGGCGTCCTTGGTCACCCAGGCATCTTCGCCGCCGCCTCGGACGGCCCTGCTAGGGCGTGGTCAGCCGGGCCCAGACGTTGGCCAGGAGCCGGTCGACGGCAGGCTCTCCGAGTGACGCGCCGAAGTTGATCACGCCGGCTGCGAACGCCTTCGCGCCCGCCGGCGTCTCGTAGTAGGTCATTTCCGCGGAGCGTCCCGTCCCGAGTAGGTCGGGGATGCGTGCGAGCACCCCGGTGCCCTGCGGCGAGGCGGCTGTGCGCGCGTCGATCTCGATGCCGTAGCGCCCGAAGACGGCACCGTCTGAAAGGCCCGTCCCCTCGAACGCCCATGGCTCGTGACTGGCACCCGTGACCGTGTAGCCCGCCTGCCGTGAGCCGTTGTTGGAGCCGACGTACTGCACTCCGACGACGGACGCCTCCGGCCGCCCGAGGTTGCGCCAGGGCGCGCGCCGCACGAGCGTCTGCCCGACGCGGTCGACGCGGCGGTAGAGGTTGTTCGCGGCGAGGAACGCGAGGTTGCCGCCGACGTCACGGTAGCGCTGGATCACGTCGTACTCGTGGCGCGTCACGTACTCCTCGTGCCCCGGAAAGACGACGAGGTCGTAGCGCCGCACGAGCTCCGCGCCGCTCGCAACCCGGTCGAGATCGTCGTCGGAGAGAAAGTCGACCCCGTGACCGGTGCGGTTCAGCCATGCGATGAACTCGAGATCCCAGTCCCTGAAGCGGAACGGCACGCCGAAGTCGAGGAAGGGTCGCTCGAGGTCGACGCTGCGGTGGCGGCCGCTGACGTACCAGGAGTCGCCCCAGCCGTCGCCGTCCGCGTCCTCGAAGTTGTAGGCCGCCCAGGTGTTCGTGGCGAGGACGACCGCAACGCGCTGCGTGCCGAGGACGCGCGGGCGGACGATGAACGGCGCGTACCCAACCCGCCCATCCGACGCGGTTGCGCGCACGAAGTAGAGGCCGCTCGGCCAATCGCCGGCACGCACGACTCGCAGCAGCGCCGGCCCGCCCCTGTGGGCGCCCCAGTCGATCCGGATCGGGTCCGTCTTCGCGAGCCCGCTCGTGTGCACGTCCTGTTCGCTCGGCCGCCCGGGCGACTGGTACGCGAAGACCTGCAGCCTCAGGACGCGCGCGTCGGTAGCGAGCCGCAGCTCCGCCGATTCCCCGGGCGCGTAGCTGCGCTTCGTGAACGCCGCGTCGATTCCCTGCACCCGGACGACCGGCGCGTCCTGCCTGCCCTGTGGACCATAGGCGCCGTACGTGCGCGAGCCGACGCGCAGGCGCAGGATGTACGTCCGCGGCTGGGTCGAGGGCGCGGGCCGCCAGGTCAGCGTGTCCGGCCCAGGCCCAAAAAGACGCGACGTGTGCCAGACGGTGGACGTGCCTCCTTTGCCCGCCCGCACCATGTTCGTTGCGACCACGTCCATCGCGACGCGCGCGGGCCGCGTGAGGCGGAAGTGGACGACCGCCTTGTCGCGGAACCCATCGCCGTTCGGACTGACCGTCGTCAGCAGCGGCCGGTCACCTGCGAACGGGGTCGAGCCGTTCGTGACGTGCAGGTTGTGCAGTGCCGGCGCGAGCGCGAGCGCCGCCAGAAAGAGGGCGTTCACGAGCGCGCCTGCCCGCTTACAGTTTCCTTACCTTCCACTGAACACACGCATAACTCGACCGCCGATACTGACGTCCATGAGGCGACTCCTCACGTTTGCCGTGCTCGCTCTCGCGCTGGCCCTGCCGGCCGGAGCCGCTGCGCGCATGAACGGCTCGTCCGACGGCACGCTCTCGGTGAAGGACGCGCGCGGGACCATGACCATCCAGGGACGGGGCGGCGTAATCGGAAGCTTCGCCAAAGGCTCCGTCACGATCAACGACCCGGTCGACGGGGACGGCACCGGGCCGATCGTGACAGGCGACGACTGGTCGAAGGACAAGAGCGACACCGCGACAGTCTGGGGCGGGACGAGGGTCCGGTTCCGCATCATCGGCGGCACCTTCAAGATCGTCGTGCGCGGCCGCGGCATCAACCTCTCCTTCGTGGGCAAGGGCAGCGTCATCGTCAACGGGGCCGGCACGGACGACGACGGCTCGTACGCGGTCAACGGCGGGGACTACAACCTGATCCCGGCGTTCGCGCTGCCGTTCGCGCTGTCGTCGGCGACCAGCCCCTAACCTCGAGCCGTGAGCAGTAGCACGCAATCGGTGCTCGTCGTCGAGGACGAGGCGTCCATCGCGTCGTTCGTCTCGCTGTACCTGAAGAACGCCGGCTACGACGTCCGCGCCGCGACGAACGGCGCCGACGCGCTCGCCTCCGTGCAGAGCAAGCAGCCCTCCCTGATCGTGCTCGACCTGATGCTGCCCGACATCGACGGGATCGAGATCTGCCGCCGCATCCGCCAGAAGTCGGACGTGCCGATCCTGATGCTGACCGCCCGCGACGAAGACGTGGACAAGATCATCGGGCTCGAGGTCGGCGCGGACGACTACATGACGAAGCCGTTCAATCCCCGCGAGCTCGTCGCCCGCGTGAAGTCGATCCTGCGGCGCGCCGCGCCGGAGCGGAAGGAGCCTGAGAGCGCTGTCCTGCGCCACGGCGACCTCGTGATCGACTCCGGCCGCCGGGAGGTCAAGGTCGGCGACCAGGAGATCCAGCTGGCGCCGAAGGAGTTCGACCTGCTCTGGGAGCTGCTCGACCACCGCGGTCTCGTCCTGACACGCGACCAGCTGCTCGAACGCGTCTGGGGCTACACGTTCGCGGGCGACACCCGCACCGTGGACGTCCACGTGCGGCAGCTGCGCCGCAAGCTCGGCGAGGCGTCGCCGATCGTGACCGTGTGGGGGGTCGGCTACAAGGTCGGGCCCGCGCGGGACGCGGTCAGCGCCTAGCAGTACCTTGTAACGGCCATGCTCGGATCGCTGCGCTTCCGGCTGCCGGCCCTTTTCCTGGTCGGCATCGTCGTGAGCGGCGTGATCGCAGCCGCGATCGCGCTGGCGCTGTTCCAGAGCTACGCGCACAAGCAACTCCTCGTGAAGCTCCGCCGCGAGGCGAACGGCCTCACCGAGCTGTACCAGAAGCAAGCGATCGCGGCGAACGACACCGGCGCGCACACCCTGCGCTTCGCCCCGCCGCAGCTGGAGCGTGCGACGGGCGACAAGATCTTCTACGTCGGCGCCGACGTCTTTCCGGACCAGGTGTCGGGGCTGCGCCAGCTCCCGCAGAACACGGTTGACTGGCGCTCCGGAAAGGCGCGCACGTTCGAGTTCCGGCCACCGGGGTTCACGCGCACCTACCTTGCTGTGTTGCAGCCCATGCGGCTCGCGCCGCGCAGCACGCCGTTCGGGGCGCTCATCGTCGCGACGCCGAAGACGGAGATTGCCAGCGGGCTGCGCCGGCTGCTCGAGCGTCTCGGCCTGGCGCTGATCGGCGGCATCCTGGCCGCGGCGGTGCTCGGCTGGTACCTGTCGCGCCGGATCACGCGCCCGGTGCTCGCGCTTTCGAAGGCGACGGACGAGATCTCCCGCGGCCACTACGACGTCGACGTCCCAGAGGTGCGCGGCGGCGGCGAGGTGGGCCACCTCGCACAGCGCTTCCGCGAGATGGCGTCGAGGCTCGGGGAGGCCGAGCAACAGGAGCGGAACTTCCTGATGAGCGTCTCGCACGAGCTACGCACCCCTCTGACCGCGATCCGCGGGCACGTCGACGCGCTCCGCGAAGGCATAGCGGCCGACCCGGCCGTCCGCGCCGCGTCGCTGGACATGATCGCGAGCGAGACGCTTCGGCTCGAACGCCTCGTCGGCGACGTGCTCGACCTCGCGAAGCTCGAGGCGCAACGCTTCACGCTCCTCTCGGAGGAGGTCGACATGGGCCGGCTCTGCGAGCAGGCGTACGCCGCGTTCGGCGAGCAAGCGCGCCGTCGCGGGATCGACTACGAGAAGCGCTTCGACGAGAGCCCGACAATCGTCACGGACGGGGATCGCGTGCTGCAGATCATTTCCAATCTCCTCTCGAACGCGTTCCGCTGGACGCCCGACGGCGGCAAGGTCGACCTCGAGCTCGGCGCGTCGAACGGCAGCGTCTCCGTGGCGGTCGACGACAACGGGCCCGGCGTCCCGCTGGCCGAGCGGGAGCGCATCTTCCGTCCGTTCTGGACACGGGACGACTCTGGCACCGGCCTCGGCCTGGCGATTGCCCACGAGCTTGCCGCAGCGCTCGGCGGCCGGATCGAGCTCCAATCCGAGCCGGGGGAGGGGAGCCGCTTCGAGCTCCTCCTGCCGGCGGCGCCGCGCGACTAACCTCGTACGCGCATGAGCGTCCCGGCGCCCGTCGTCGACCTACCGCAGCGACGGTCCTTGCCGCGCGCGGCGTTCGTCGCGCTGCGCCCGCGCCAGTGGACGAAGAACCTGCTCCTCTTCGCGGGGATCATCTTCGCCGCCCGGATCGGCGACCTCTCCAGCTGGGTCGAGGCGACGATGGCGTTCGTGGCCTACTGCGCGGCGTCGAGCGCGAGCTACCTCGTCAACGACGTGCGCGACGCACCGCACGACCGGCTGCATCCGGTCAAGCGTGCTCGCCCGATCGCCCGCGGCGAGTTGTCGCCGCGGCTGGCGGAGCTGCTCGCGGCGCTCCTGATCTTCGGAGCCGTGCTGCTCGTCGCGCCGCTGGGGCTCGCGTCGATCCTCTTCCTCTGCACGTTCTTCGCGCTACAGGCCGCGTACACGCTCACGCTCAAGCACGTCGTGCTGCTCGACGTGATGACGATCGGCGGCCTCTTCGTCGTCCGCGCCGCGGCAGGCGCGGCCGCGGTCGAGGTGCGCATCTCGCCGTGGCTCCTGCTCTGCACGGCGCTGCTCGCGCTCTTCCTCGCCCTGGCGAAGCGGCGCGGCGAGCTCGTGCTCGTCGGCGCGGAGGCGACGCCCGGCCGCCCGGTGCTCGAGGGTTACTCGCTCGCGCTCGTCGACCAGCTCGTAACCGTCGTCGCCGCGTCCACGGTCATCTCGTATTGCCTGTACACGTTCACCGCGCGGGACTCGAAGGCGATGATGGTCACGATCCCCTTTGTCGTGTTCGGGGTCTTCCGCTACCTGCTGCTGATGCACCGGCGCGACCTCGGCGAGGAGCCCGAGGAGGTGCTGCTGCGCGACCTGCCGATCCTGCTCTGCATCGTCGGGTGGGCGGCGACCGCGGCCGTGATCCTGGCGGTTACGTAGGGCTAGGAGGTCGCCGCGTCTGGGCGGCGGTCTTCCATCCGGTAGACGATCGCGCTGCTGCTCTCGTGCGTCTGCTGCTCGAGCCGGCCGACGACGGCTTCGATGCGTCCGAGGCGGGCGTCGACGCCCTTCCAGCCCGACGAGACGACGTCGACAAGCACCGCGAGATCGTCGACGCGCGCGTTGCGCTCGCTGAGCATGTCTCCCTCGAGCGCCGCGAGGCGCCGCAGCAGTTGATTCATCAGGCCGCGGATCTCGGCGAGGTTGCGCCCCACCGGTTGGGCCTCGCCGCGAACGGCGTCCTGGACGCGGCCCGGCAGCGATTCCTCGAGCGCGGCCGTCGCCGTGGCGAGCGCCTCGACCTGTTCGCGGGCGCCGACGAGAAGTGCGTCCAGCGCGGCCCCTTCGGCCCGCTGCTCGACTCGCTCCTGCGCGCGTTCCATCGCGCCGTCGTCCATGGGCCACAAGGCTAACGTTGGCGCCGGATGAAAACGAGGGAGCTCGAGTACGACCTCCCGCCGGAGCTCATTGCGCAGCATCCCGTGGCGCGCCGCGACGAGTCGCGCCTGCTGGTCTACGATCGCGTGTCCGAGCGGGTGGATCATCGGAGGTTCGCAGACCTTCCGGACGTGCTCGGGGACGCGCTCACAGTGGTGAACGACACGCGCGTCGTGCCCGCACGGATCCCGATCGACCGGCCGCGTGGAGAGGTGCTCCTGCTCGAGCGGCTGGACGACGACGGTCTTTGGGAGGGCCTCGCGCGGCCGACCCGGCGTTTGCGGCCCGGCGGACGCTACGGGCCGGTCGAGCTGCTCGAGCACGTTGGCGAAGGGCGGTGGCGGTTGCGGCTGCACGGAGAGCCGGCGGGGGAGACGCCGTTGCCCCCGTACATCACCGAGCCGCTCGACGATCCCGAGCGCTACCAGACGGTGTACGCGGACGAGTCGGGCTCGGCGGCGGCACCGACGGCGGGGTTGCACTTCACCGAGGACGTGCTGCGGCGCCTGGACGTCGAGCGCGTGACCTTGCACGTCGGCCTCGACACGTTCCGTCCGGTCGCCGTGGACGACCTGCGCGAGCATCCCCTGCACGGGGAGTCCTTTTCGGCCGCGGCTTCTGCCTGGCACCGCATCGAGTCCGCGCCGCGCGTGCTCGCCGTCGGCACGACCACCGTGCGGGTCCTCGAGACGCTCGCCCGCGGCGGGCCGCTAGCGGGCCGGACCGACCTGTTCATCACACCCGGGTTCGAGTTCAAGCGCACCGACGCGCTTGTCACGAACTTCCACCTGCCGCGCTCGACGCTGCTCGCGCTCGTGATGGCGTTCGCCGGAGTGGAGGAGACGCGCGGGCTCTACGAGCTCGCGATCCAGGAGCGCTACCGCTTCTACTCGTTCGGCGACGCGATGCTCCTGCTGTGAACGTTCGCAGGTGCCAGGCACGAGACGTGGCCGCAGTGGCCGCGCTGCTCGACGAGGCGACCGTCTGGGTCGGCGAACGCGGGTACGAGCAGTGGCCACTGCCGTTTCCCGAGGAAGAGATTGTCGCGGCAATCGAGCGCGGGGAGGTGTACGTCGCGGAGCTCGACGGCGCCACTGTCGCGACCGTGACCCTGCTCCGGGACGATCCGATGTACTGGCCCGACAAGCCGTCGGACGGGGTGTACGTGCACAAGCTCGCCGTCAGCCGCGCCTGCGCCGGCCAACGCATCGGCCAGGCAATCGTCGAGTGGGCCGACCGGACCGCGGCAGCGGCCGGACGGGGCTTCCTCCGCCTCGACTGCCTTCGCGACAATCCGGGAATCCGCTCCTACTACGAGCGCCTGGGCTTCGAGCACCGCGGCGACCTCGTCGTCAACGGACGGGATATGAGCATCTATGAGCGACGCGTACACACTTCTCGCGACTGACGGCACCGCGCGCGCCGGCGTCGTGCACACCGCACACGGCGACGTGCCGACGCCCGCGTTCATGCCTGTCGGGACGAAGGCGACGGTCAAGACCGTCGACCCCGCCGAGCTACGGGCGCTCGGCACGACCATCCTGCTCGGAAACGCGTACCACCTGCACTTCCGCCCCGGCGAGGACCTGATCGCGGAGCTCGGCGGCCTGCATCGCTTCATGGGCTGGGACGGTCCGATCCTCACGGACTCTGGCGGCTTCCAGGTGTTCTCTCTGCGCGACACGATCGTGGCCGTCGACGACGAGGCCGTCACGTTCCGGTCGGTGTACGACGGTTCGCCCGCCCGCTTCACGCCCGAATCCGTCGCGCGGTGCCAGGCACAGCTCGGGTCCGATATCGCCATGTGCCTCGACATCTGCCCGCCCGCCGACGTCGGTCGTGCGGAGCTCGAGGACGCCGTGCGCCGGACGACGCTGTGGGCGACGCGCCAGCGCGCGGCACCGCGCGCGGAGGGGCAGCTGCTGTTCGGGATCGCGCAGGGCGCCGCCGACCCGGACCTGCGCCGCCGCTCGATCGGCGAGCTGACCGAGCTCGACTTCGACGGCTATGCCCTCGGCGGGCTCGCGATCGGCGAGGAACGCCCGCTCATGTTCGAGACGACCGCGTGGGCCGCGGAGCTGCTCCCGAACGAGAAGCCGCGCTACTTCATGGGCATCGGCGACCCCGAGGGCGTGCTCGAGGTGATCGAGCGGGGCGTCGACATGTTCGACTGCGTGCTCCCGACCCGCACTGCACGCACCGGCAGCGCGCTGACCTGGGAGGGCCGCCTGAACCTCCGCAACGCCTCCTTCGCGCGCGACCCGCGCCCGCTCGACGACGGCTGCTCGTGCCCGGCCTGCACACGCTTCACCCGCGCCTACATCAGGCACTTGATCAACCAGCAGGAACTGCTCGGCCTGCGCCTGCTGAGCCTCCACAATCTACGATTCCTGCTCGAACTGACCGCGAACGCACGCGCGGCGATCGAGCAGGGGCGCTTCAGCGCATTCAAGGCCGAAGCGCTCGGCCGGCTGGCCGCCGCCGCTGCGTGAGGAGGCCCTGTGGGCGGCTACATCTTCATCATCGTCATCCTGATCCTGATGTGGTTCCTGCTGATCCGCCCGCAGCGGCGCCGGCAGCAGGACTCGCAGCGGCTGATCGCGTCGCTCTCGGTGGGGCAGGAGATCGTCACCGCGGGCGGTCTCTACGGCACGATCACGGCGCTTGAGGAGGACGAGGCCCGCGTCGAGATCGCCGACGGCATCGAGGTCCGAGTGGCCAAGCGGGCGATCGCGGGCGTCCTCTCCGAAGACGACCCAGACGAGCTACCCGAACCGGAGGAAACCCCCGGTACCCTTCCGTAGCCCGTGTCCGACCGGCGCCGACACCTCACTCTGCTCGGATTCATCGCCGTGGCCCTCGCGGGCGTCGCGCTGCTCGCGATCCCGGGCTCGCCGGTGCACAAGAAGGCAACACTCGGCCTCGACCTGCAGGGCGGCTTGGAGGTGGTGCTGAAGGCGAATCCGCCAAAGGGCCACACGCTGACGGCGGACGATCTCACCCGCTCGATCGACATCATGCGGAACCGGATCGACAAGCTCGGCGTCTCCGAGCCGGAGATTCGCAAGCAGGGCTCGAACCAGATCGTGATCCAGCTCGCCGGCGTGCACGATCCGGCCGCCGCGGCGAAGCTGATCGGGAAGACGGCCGTCCTGCAGTTCTACGACTTCGAGAACGACCTGACCGGTCCCTCGGTGACCACCGGCCTGCAGAAGGTTCCGGTCGCGATGGGCAGTCTCTTCGACCTGCTGAACGCGCCGGAGACGCGAGCACTCGCCGACAAGGGGACACCGGCGCAGTGGTACCTGTTCGATGCGAACCACCGAGTGATCGCCGGCCCGACCCCGACCAAGGAGTTGCTGCCGACGCTGCAGCAAGCGGAGAAGAAGCAGAAGCGGACATTCAAGGGTCCGGCGACGGTCATGCGTGTTCCGCAGAACACGATCGTCGTCAGCTGCGATCCGGGCTCGGGGAACTGTCTGAGCACGAAGCAGATCACCTCGAGCAAGGCGTTCTACCTGCTCAAGCACCGTCTGCCCGATGCGCAGGGCAACGGCGGCATCCCGGAGATGACCGGCACCGACCTGAAGCTGTCAGGCACGCGCGCGGACATCGACTCGACGACCAGCCAGCCCGTCGTGTTGATGCAGTTCACCGGCCATGGCAAGAAGGTCTTCCATGACATCACGCGCCGTGAAGCGCAGCGCGGCTCGCTCGTCTGCCAGGGGGCGAGCAGCCCGCAGGACATACAGCGCTGCGCGCAGCACTTTGCGATCGTGCTCGACGGCCAGCTCCAGTCGGTGCCGTACATCGACTTCAAGCGCAACCCGGACGGGATCCCCGGCGACACCGGCGCGCAGATCGACATGGGCGGCGGCTCGCTCGGCGACGCCAAGAAGCTCGCGCTCGTCCTGCAGACAGGCGCGCTGCCGGTGCAGTTCGCGACCGCGGAGCGCACCGACGTCTCGGCGACGCTCGGCAAAGACTCGCTGAGCCAGGCGAAGAAGGCCGCGCTCGTCGGCCTGCTCGTCGTCGCGCTCTTCCTGCTCCTCTTCTACCGCTTCCTCGGACTTGTCGCGGTGATCGGGCTCGGTATCTACGCCGCGTTCCTGTACGCCGCGCTCCTCTTGTTCAACGTCACGTTGACGCTGCCGGGCTTCGCGGGACTGATCCTGACGATCGGAGTCGCTGCCGACGCGAACGTGGTCGTGTTCGAACGGATCAAGGAAGAGGTGCGGTCCGGGAAGTCCGTGCGTGCGGCGATCTCCGCCGGTTATTCGAAAGGCTTCCACACGATTCTCGACGCGAACGTCGTCACGGCGATCACGGCGCTCGTCCTGTTCGCGGTCGCCACCGCGCAGGTGAAGGGCTTCGCACTGATGTTGCTGATCGGGACCGTGATCTCGCTGGTCACCGCCGTCGCGGCGACGCGCGCGATGCTCGGGCTGCTCGCGGGCTTCTCGTGGTTCAACAAACCGCGCTTCATGGGGGCCCAGGGCCAGCAGACGGGGAAGTGGCTGCAGATCGACTTCATGGGCAAGCGGAATCTGTGGTTCGCGATCTCCGGGGTGATCATCCTGCTCGGTATCGGCTCCCTCGCCGTGCGGGGGCTGAACCTCGGGATCGACTTCAAGGGCGGCACGCAGCTCTCGTTCAAGACGCCGGTTGCGCACACGACCGGCGACGTGCGCAGCGTGATGAAGGCCCAGGGGTACGCCGACGCGGTCATCCAGGGCCGTGGCGCGTCCACGAACAGCGCGTACAAGAGCTTCCAGATCCGGACGAAGGCCCTCAGCGGCGACAAGCTCACGCAGGTCACGACCGCGCTCGAGGACAAGCTGCAGACGACCGCGCCGGGCGCGACGACCGTGTCGTCGAGCTTCGGCCGCCAGATCGCGAAGTCGGCGATCATCGCGGTTCTCTTCTCGCTCTTCCTGGTCGTCCTCTACATCACGATCCGCTTCGACCTGAAGTTCGCGGTGCCGGTGATCCTCGCGATGCTGCACGACGTCCTGATCTGCATCGGGATCTATGCGCTCGTCGGACGCGAGGTGACGAGCTCCACGGTCGCGGCGATCCTGACCGTGCTCGGCTACTCGATCTACGACACGATCATCATCTTCGACCGCGTCCGCGAGAACATCCCGCTGATGCGGCGGTCGTCGTTCGCGACGATCACGAACGTCTCGCTGTGGGAGACGATCCGCCGTTCGCTGGCGACGTCGTTCATCACGCTGCTGCCGGTGATCGCGCTGTACCTGTTCGGCGGGGCGACCCTGCAGGATTTCGCGTTCGCGTTGATCGTCGGGATCGCGTCCGGTGCGTACTCGTCCATCTTCATCGCTGCGCCGCTGCTGACGATCTGGAAGGAGCGCGAGCCGGAGTTCGCGCGCCGCAAGGACGTCAAGGTGACGAAGGCCGGGCTGGAGGAGGCGTTCGAGGAGGCGGAGGAGGCGGCCGCCGCAGAGCCGGTGCAGGATCTCGCGCCGGTCGCGACGGTGGACGGCGGCGACGGCAGCGCAGCCGCCGCGGCAGCGAAGCGCGAGCGGCGCCGGCAACGGCGGCGCGCCCGCCCCCATGGACGAGCCCGTTAGGCGGCTCCTGCTCGCGCTCGTCGGCGCCGTCGCGCTGACGGCCGAGCGTGCCGACGAGCTCGCGGACGCGCTCGCGGACCGCGGCGGGATGAGCCGCGACGAGGTGCGCCGCTGGATCGACGAGTCGACGACACGCTGGCGAGGTGACGCCCTGCGCGTCGGCGAGAAGGCCGGGGCAACGCTCAACGGCGTCCTACGGGAGCTTGGCCTCGTGACGCGCGACGAGTGGGACGAGCTCGAGCTCCGCGTGGCGCAGCTCGAGCACCGGCTCCGCCTCGTCGAGACGGAGCCCCAGGCGCTCCGCAGCGTCCCGACGGACTAGTCCGTTTCAGCCCAAATCGTGCCAGGCACGAGACCGGTCCCGATGGGCACCGGCCGTTTTCGTAGGTACCGTGCAGGCGTGCCGTCGAGGGTCCTCCGCGGCGAACAGATGCTCGGTGCAGCCGCTGCGGTCGTCGGCCTCGTCGGGGTCGCCTCGGCGCTGACGCCTGAGTTCGCCAACCGCTACGACGTCGTGCGTGGCGTGCTGCCGCCCGGCGTGCCGGGCGCCGCGCGGATCCTCGCGCTGTCCTTCGGCCTCGGCCTCGTGTGGCTGTCACGGGCGCTCGCCCGGCGCCGCCGGCGCGCATGGCAGCTCGCGGTCGTGCTTGTGGCCGGCATCTCGCTCGCCCACGTGGCAAAGGGGCTGGACGTCGAGGAGGCGACCCTTGGGTTGATCCTGCTCGTGGCGCTCGTCCGCTTCCGCAAGCGCTTCGACGTGCCGGGCGACCCGGGCTCTGTGCGGCCGCTGCTCTCCACGACGGCCGCCGTCGCTGCGCTCGCGGCCCTCGCGGCGGCGCTGGAGATCCGCGGCTTCGAGCACGACCGCTGGCAGGACGCGCTCGTCGGGCTGACCGTCGTCCTCAGCGCCCGCGCCCTGTACCTCTGGCTGCGGCCGGTCTCCGACCGCATCCGCCAGTCGGCGGAAGAGCGCCGCGTCGTCGGGCAGCTCGTGCGGAGCCACGGCGAGGACAGCCTCGCCTTCTTCAGCCTGCGCCGCGACAAGAACTACTTCTTCTCCGCGACGCGCGACAGCTTCCTCGCCTACAAAGTGGTCGCGGGCGTCGCGCTCGTCAGCGGCGGCCCGATCGGCGCGCAGGAGGAGTTCCACGAGCTGCTCGCCGAGTTCCGGCGTGTCTGTCATGCACGTGGCTGGCGACTGGCACTCCTCGGGGTGCACGCCGACCTCCTGCCGGTTGCACGCGCGATCGGCCTGCGCGCGATCAAGCTCGGCGACGAAGCCGTCGTCCGTCCCGCCGCGTTCTCGCTCGAAGGGCGCGCCGTGCGCAAGGTGCGCCAGTCCGTGGCGCGGCTCGAACGGGCCGGCTACTCGTTCGAGACGGTCTCCGCGGCCGACGTCGACGCCGAGTTGCGTGCGGAGCTCGAACGGGTGTCGGACGTCTGGCGTGGCGCGAACGCCGAGCGCGGCTTCTCGATGGCGATGGACGATCCCTTCCGGGAGCCGGAGACGGTCTTCGCGGTCGCACGCCAGGGCGGCAAGGTGGGCGGCTTCCTCCATCTCGTCCCGAGCGCGCAGGGCTACTCGCTCGGCGCGATGCGCCGCGACCCTGCGACGCCGAATGGGTTGATGGAGTACCTGATCGTCGAGACGCTCGCCTGGGCGCGCCACACAGGCGCGGACGAGCTGTCGCTCAACTTCTGCGTCTTCACCGACCTGCTCGCGGATCCCGAAGGCCGCCTCCAGAACGTCGCGCGCGACGTCCTGCGGGCCTGCGATCGCGTCTTCCAGCTCGAGCGCCTGATTCACTTCAGCAGGAAGTTCTCGCCGGAGTGGCGGCCGCGCTACGTCTGCGTCGAACGCCTCAGCGACGTACCGCTCGTGGCCGTCGCCTATCTGTGGGTCGAGTCCCTGCTCACGCCGCCCGGCCCGTGGGCCCGCCGCTCCGCCGTGGAGGTGTAGCGCCGTCCAAGTGCAACACTGAGCCCATGGCCCAACCCGCCACGCGCAACCTCGGGCGCCTCTCGGAGATCGCCCAGGTCGCCGTACGCCACGGCTTCGGGTACTGGTTCGACACTCACCGCCTGACCGACCTGTTTCCGCGTCGCGGCCCGCGGCTCGACGACGGTCAGCCTTCCCAGCGCGGACAGCATCTGCGGGAGATGCTGGACGAGCTCGGCCCGACGTTCGTGAAGTTCGGGCAGCTGCTCTCGACGCGCCCCGACGTCCTGCCCCCGGACATCATCGCCGAGCTGCGCGGCCTGCAGGACGACGTGCGCCCGGTCCCGCTGGCGGACATCGAGAAGGTCGTCGAGGAGGATCTCGGCCTGACGATCCGGCAGCTGTTCAGCGAGTTCGAGGAGCGCCCCGTCGCCGCCGCATCGATCGGCCAGGTGCACCGCGCGACGCTGCCGAACGGCCGTCGCGTCGCCGTCAAGGTGCAGCGCCCGGGGGCGCCGCGCCAGATCGAGGCCGACCTCGCGCTGCTCTATCAGGCCGCGCGCCTCGCGAAGGAACGGGTCCGCGCGCTGGACTTCATCGACGCGCGCCTGCTCGTGGACGAGTTCGCGCGGCAGATTCGACAGGAGCTCGACTACCGGCTCGAGGCGCGCAACGCCGACACCTTCCACCGCAATTTCGCCGGTCATCCGCACGTGCGCGTCCCGCGCGTGTACTGGAGCTATACGCGCAGCCGCGTGCTGACGCTCGAGTGGCTCGAGGGGACACAGGTCGCGGACATCCACCCCGAGGAGTGGTCGGTCGAGGATCGCCGCGACCTCGCGTATCTGATGGCCGAGACGTGGATGACCATGATCTTCCGCCACGGCTTCTTCCACGGCGACCCGCATCCGGCGAACATCCTCGTCCTGGGGCGGCCCGACCAGATCGGCCTGATCGACTTCGGAGCCGTCGGCAAGCTCACCGACGACGACCTGTCGAAGCTGACGCGGATGTTCATCGACGCCGCGGCGGAGAACGTCGAGGCGCTGCCGAAGCGGCTCGCGGACCTGGGTGTCCGCTACCCGAAGGATCGCGAGGAGGAGTTCCTCGCGGAGCTGCGCGAGTTGTACTACCGCTACTACGGCGCGAGCCTCGCCGAGATCGATCCGCTGCAGGTGATCCGCGAGGCGTTCCAGCTCATCTACTCGATGAACCTGCAGCTGCCGACGCGCTTCCTGCTGCTCGACCGCGCGATCGCGACGCTCGGCTCGGTGGGCATCGACCTCTACCCCGACTTCAACGTGTTCGAAGTTGCGCGTCCCTATGCGCGTGGGCTACTGCTCGACCGTTTCGGACCGCGGCGAATGGCAGTGCGCGCACGTAAGGAAGGGCTCCGGCTCGGGCAGATGGCGCTCGAGCTGCCGTACCAGCTCCACGACACGCTCGAGCAGGTGCGCGACGGTCAGATCGAAGTCGGCTTCGTGCACAAGGGCCTCGACGACCTGCTCAACCGGCTGGACGTCGTGTTCAACCGCCTCGTGGTTGCGATGATCGTCGCCGGCGGCCTGATCGGTTCGAGCCTGATCGGGATCTTCGCCAAGGGCGGCCCGCACGTGCTCGGCGTCAACGTCATCTCCGTGATCGGC
Organism: Actinomycetota bacterium; assembly: GCA_005888435.1. Classification (GTDB taxonomy): domain Bacteria; phylum Actinomycetota; class Thermoleophilia; order Gaiellales; family Gaiellaceae; genus 3-1-20CM-4-69-9. The sequence goes on from VAXO01000028.1 coordinate 37,391, forward strand.
TTCGCGTTCTCCGGGCTGCTCGGCCTCTGGCTGCTGTGGGGCGTCGTCCGGAGTGGACGCTTGTAGATCGTTCGTCACGGTTTCGCGCGAAAGGACATCTGGTTCGCTCCGCGCGGCAGCGGTACCGTCGCCTGCATGTCCACCGCGCTCCTGCTGACGGAACCGGAGCCGTTCCTCGAGCGGCATCTACGCAGCGACGGGTTCGAGGTGGTCGACGAGGCTGCACGACCGGATCTCGTGTTGTTGCGCGACTGCACGGCCCTCGAAGAGTGTCGCGCACGTCATGGGGACGTCCCCGTGATCGTGCTCGGCGACTCGCACTCGGATGCGGTCGACCGTGTCCGCGCGCTCGAGCGCGGCTGCGACGACTTCCTCGTGCGTCCGTTCTCCTACGAAGAGCTGCTCGCGAGGATTCACGCCGTGCTCCGGCGGACGTCGCCTGCACCGCACGAGGTGCGCCGCGCAGGTGCGATCACGGCTGATCTCGCGACACGAACGGTCGCGGTCGGCGACATCGCGGTCCTGCTCGCCGGCAAGGAGTACGAGTTGCTGCTGAAGCTGATGACCGACCCGACGCGCGTCTTCACGAAGGAGCAGCTGCTGCGCGACGTGTGGGGCTTCCGCTCCCTCGGGCGCACGCGGACACTCGACTCGCACGCGTCGCGGCTGCGGCGCAAGCTCGCCGCTGCCGGGGCGGGGCACGTCGTCGTCAACGTGTGGGGGGTGGGCTACAGGCTGCTGTAGGCTCGGCGCATCAGCGCCTTCGGCAACCTCTCGTCACTCGACCTGCGGCGCATCTGGGACGGTGTGCACGGTCGCATCGTCCACGGCGAGCGGACCACGCTTGGAGTGCTCGAGCTCGATCCCGGGAGCATTGTTCCCGAGCACCAGCACGAGCCCGAGCAGCTCGGGATGTGCCTGGCGGGCTCGCTGCAGTTTCGCGTCGGCGAGGAGACCCGCGAGCTCGGGCCGGGGGAGACGTGGTCGATTCCGAGCAACGTGCCGCACGAGGTGCACGTCGGACCGGAGGGCGCGGTCGTGATCGATGTGTTCGCGCCGACGCGCGAGGACTGGCGTGAAGCGCCGACCGCCGACTCGCGTGCCCCGCGGTGGCCCGGGTCTGACCCCGCAGGAGTCTGACCCGAGCCGTTCGGTTTACAGCAGGGCGCCTTCCAGCCGCAGGAGCGTCTCCTTTCGCTCGAGGCCGCCGCCGTACCCGACGAGCTTGCCGCTGGCCCCGATCACGCGGTGGCATGGGAGCACGATCGGCAGCGGGTTGCGGTTCATCACGGTGCCGACTGCGCGTGCCGCGCGGGGGCGTGCGGCGCGGGCGGCGAGCTCGCCGTACGTCACTACCTCGCCGTAGGGAACCCGCGCGAGCTCGCGCAGCACACGGCGATGGAAGTCCGCCTGCAGGGCGAGGTCGACCGCGAGGTCGAAGCGGTGCCGGTTCCCGGAGAAGTATTCGTCGAGCTGGCGGCGTGCCGGGTCGATCGGCCGCGTGGAACGCAGGACGCGCACACCGAACGCGCGCGCGAGCCGCTCGGCCTCCTGCTCGGGCTCGGCGTCGTAGGCGATGCGGCAGAGCCCGCGATCGGTCGTGGCGACGAGCAGTTCGCCGATCGGCGTGTCGACGAGGTCGTATGCGACGTCGAGCAGGTGCTCGCTCGCGGCGGCGTCGCGGAAGCGACGGTCGAGTTCTGCGGAGACGGGGGTCACTGGCCTTCCTTTCGTCGAAGTCTGCGGATGCCGGCGGAGGCTGCCTGTCGCGCGGCGGTGGCATTCGAGCCGAGCGCGGCGCCGATGTCGGCGTAGTCGAGGTCGTAGCCGTAGCGCAGCACCACTGCGGCGCGCTCGGTCGGCGGCAGCTGGTCGGCGAGGTGCTCGAGCTGCGCGAATGCCGGGCGGCCGTCGAGCGACGCGAGCTCGGGCAGATCGGCGTCGGCGCGCGGCCGTCGGTGCTCGTCGATCGCGATCCTGCTCGCAATCGTGTAGGCCCAGGCGCGCAGGTGCTCGCCGTGGCGAAGCTTCGGGTAGGCGCGCAGGGCACGGAGGAACGTCTCCTGGTAAGCGTCCTCCGCCCGGTCGCGCCCGAGCCGGCGCACGAGGAAGGCGTAGATCTCCTCCTTGTGCTCGTCGTAGAAGCGTTCGAACGGCGGCAGCGTCATCGGCGACATCTTGAAACGTGCCAGGCACGAGACGTGTGAGGATCCGACGATGCGGGTCGCCGTTGTCGGCCACGTGGAATGGGTGGAGTTCGCCCGCGTCGAGCGGGTTCCACGGCCCGGGGAGATCGTCCACGCGCTCGAGACGTGGGAGGAGCCGGCCGGCGGCGGCGCCGTGGCCGCTGCGCAGCTCGCCCGGCTCGCCGGGTCCTGCCTGTTTTTCACCGCCCTCGGCGCCGACGACCTCGGTCGGCGCTCTCGCGCAGAGCTGACAGGCCTCGGGATCGAGATTCGCGCGATCCCCGAGGCCGACCCGACGCGGCGCGCGTTCACGTACGTCGACGAGACGGGCGAGCGGACGATCACGGTGCTCGGCGAAAAGCTTCGCCCGCGGGGAGGCGACAGCCGCCTGCCGTGGCGTGAGCTCGCCGGCCTCGATGCCGTCTTCTTCGTCAGCGGCGACGCCGAAGCTCTGCATCATGCGCGCCTAGCTCGCACCCTCGTGGCGACGGCGCGCGAGCTGGCGACTCTGCGCGATGCAGGCGTTCAGCTCGACGCGCTCGTCGGGAGCGGGGAGGACGAGGGCGAGCTCTACCGCCCGGGCGAGCTCGAGCCACCCCCACACGTCGTCGTCACGACTTCGGGCGGCCTCGGCGGCTGGATCCAGCCGGGTGGGCCTTTTCGGCCTGCGCCCCTGCCTGGCACCGTCGTCGATGCCTACGGCTGCGGGGACTGCTTCGCCGCCGGCCTGACCTATGGCCTCGGCCGTGGCGACTCCGTCGACGAGGCGGTCGCCCTTGCCGCCCGCTGCGGCGCCACGGTCATGACGGGCCGCGGCCCGTATTCGGCGCTGCTCGACGAGGCCTGAGCTACAGCTTCGCGGGCCGCGCGTAGACCACGAGACGGTACTTGCTCGACCCGCGCGGCCAGCAGGTCGTGAGCAGCAGGCGCTCGTAACGGGTGAGATCCGCGATGTGCCTGTTGGTGCCCGGGATCACCCGTTGTCCGGTGACCCGGTAGGCGTATCGCTTGCCGGCATGGGTCACCGTGACCTTGTCCCCCCTCGCGAGCCGGTCGATGTCGTGGAAGGGACCGTGGCCGCGAAATCCCGGCACTGGCGTGATGTCGTGGGCGGCGATCGCGATCGTCGTGCCTTGCCCCGGCCGGCCGACGCGCTTCCAGTAGATCGCCCCGCGTGAGAGGAGCGTCCCGATCTTGGCGGTGACGCCGATCTTCGGGATGGAGATCGTCTCCTGCGCCGACGAGCGACCTGCCGTCGCGGGGAGAGCGACGACCAGCCCCACCAACGCGACGGCGATGATGGAGCTGACCTTGCGCATCGTTACTTCGTGAACGGAGCCGGCCGCGGTGCGGTGGCCGTCGCCAGGAGCGCCCCGCGCTGCTTTGAAGCGGGCGCGACCTTCGGCGGGTTCGCCTTCCGGGTGCTCGACGCAGCCTTGACGCCGCTCTTGGGCGGGGCTGTCGTCGTGGTGCCGGTCGTGGTCGTCGGCGCCGTCGTTTCAGTCGGCGTCGTCGTCGACTCCGGCTTCGAGGTGGTGCCGCCGCCACCGCCGCCCGTAATGGTCGGGGTGGTCGTCGTCAAGGTGCTACCGCCGCCACCGCCGCCCGTAGTGGTCGGGGTGGTCGTCGTGGTCTCGGTCGTGGTCGGCGTCGTGGTGCTCGTGGTGGTCGACGTCGTCGGCGGTGGAGTGCTTTCACCGCAACCGCTGCTGTTGCCGTAACCCTTGTCGCCACCGTTGCCGGGGTCACCGGACTGGTTCTGGCCACAATTGCCAGCGCCGTCGCCGTTGTGGACGCAGGAATCGCCCTCGGCGTGGTAGCCGGGCTGGCAGGTGTTCACGCCACCGCGGTCCTTGCCGCCGTTGCCGTTGCCATTCCCGTTGGCGTCCGTCTGGGTCTGGCCGTTGCCATTCCCGTTGCCGTTGCCGGCAATGGCGAGGCTGGCGAACACGCCCAGCGACAGCAGTAGGACTATCGAGACAGCTGTGAGGAAGTTCTTCATATGTTCCCCTCCTTTCGGACTCCACGCTAGGGCGGCGCAGGGGGCCCTCGTCTGACCCGCTCGTGTCACTTTTCGCTCACTCGAGCCGCGGTGGGCGAGGCGCGAAAATCCCCCTTCCGGGGTGGACATGTGGGGAGCTGTGGTTTAAAGTGGGGCGGAGTGGAAATCCAAGTCCGGCCCCAGGATGCTTCTAGGCACACACGACCATACGATCGATGACAAGAACCGTCTCACTCTTCCGGCCAAGTTCCGAGAAGCCTTCCAGGACGGTTTGGTCGTCACGCGTGGCTTCGACGGCTGTCTGTACGCCTACCGTCGTCCGGATTGGGATCGACTCGTCGAGTCTCGACTCGCCACGATGGATCCGCTCAGCAAGGAAGGGCGCCGGATCCACCGCTTCTTCTTCGCCGGGGCGTCCGAGGCCGACCTCGACAAACAGGGCCGCGTGATGATCCCCGCCCAGCTGCTCGAGCACGGGAAGCTGGGCAGGGAAGTCGTCGTCGCCGGCGTCCACGACCACCTCGAGATCTGGGACCGCGCCGCCTGGCGCAAAGAACTGGCCGAAGTCGAAGGGAGTGCGGAAGATGTTGCCGAACGTCTTGCAGACAAGCGCGACTGACCACGTCCCCGTTCTTCCGGAAGAGGTCCGGGAGCTCCTCGCGGTGCAGCCGGGAGAGACGGTCGTCGACGCCACCTTCGGCGCCGGCGGCCACGCCGCGCTGCTCGCGGCGGATCTCGGCGAGCGCGGCAAGCTGATCGCGATCGACCGCGATCCCGGCGCGCGCGCGTTCTTCGACCGCCTCGCGAAGCGCACCCGCGCCCAGACGAGGTTCCTGCGCGGCGACTTCGCGGTCGTGCTCGAGCAGCTCGCTCAGAACGGCGTCGAGGCCGATGCGATCCTGCTCGACCTCGGCGTCTCGTCGATGCAGATCGACCGGCCCGAGCGCGGCTTCTCGTATGCCGTCGACGCACCGCTCGACATGCGCATGGACCCTTCGGCGGACGTCACCGCCGCCGGCATCGTGAACGAGGCGGCGGAGCGCGACCTGGCGACAATCTTCAAGCGCTACGGCGAGGAGCGCTACGCGAAGCAGATCGCGCGCGCAATCGTGCGCCGGCGCAAGCAGGAGCGATTCGAGCGCACCAGCGAACTCGTCGAGACGATCAAGGCCGCGATTCCGGCGCCCGCACGCTTCGGCGACGGGCATCCGGCGAAGCGCGTCTTCCAGGCGCTGCGCATCGCGGTGAACGACGAGCTCGGGTCGCTCGAGTCTGCCTTGCCGGCGGCGTTCGCGATGCTCCGGCCCGGCGGCCGGCTCGCAGTGATCAGCTTCCACTCGCTCGAGGACCGGATCGTGAAGCGTTTCATGCGCGGCCTCGAGCGCGGCTGCGAATGCCCGCCTGACTTTCCCGTGTGCGTCTGCGGGAAGGAGCCCCAGTTCCGCTCGCTCTCCCGCAAGGCGATCCGCCCGAGCGCGCGTGAGACGGCTGCGAATCCACGCGCATCGTCCGGGCGGTTGCGCGTGGGAGTGAAGGTCTGAGTGGCGACCTGGGCCGCAGAGGCCGAACGGCCGCAGCCGAAGCCGCGTCCCGCGCCGCGCGCCGTCAAGCGGCAACGCCATGTGAGGGGCGGTGTCGTCTGGATCGGCGTGGTCGCGGCGCTGCTCGCGGGCGTCGTTGCGATGAACGTCGCCGTCCTGCGGCTGAACATGAAGCTCGACAGGCTCGGGCGCGAGCGAGCCGACTTGCGCGCTCAAAACGCCGCGCTCTCGTCGCAGCTGTCCAGCCAGGCGTCCGCCCCCCGCATCCAGGGACTAGCGGCGAAGCGCCTCGGGCTCGTGCAGGCGACGCCGGATCAGGCCTCCTACGTGACGCTGCCGCACTAGCGAGGCCGATGCGGTGAACCGCCTCGTCAACCGGCGGATCCGGCTCCTGCTCGCGGTGCTGACGCTCGCATTCGGCGGGCTTTTCCTCCGCGCCACGTGGTTGCAGGGCGTGCGGGCGGAGTCCCTCGCGCGGCTCGGGCAGACGCAGCATCGCGAGTCGGTCACGCTGCCGGCGAGCCGCGGCACGATCTACGACCGCGCCGGCGTCGAGCTCGGGCTCGGCGAGCGCGCGACGACGGTGTACGCGAACCCGAAGCAGATCGTGAACCCGCGCGCGGCGGCGGTCGCCGTCGAGCGCACGCTCGGCCTCGACGCGAACCGCGTCTATCCCGAGCTCGCCGATCGCACGCGCGGCTTCGTGTACGTCGAGCGGCAGGCCGACCCGGCGCAGGCCGCCGTGCTCCAGCGCTTGAAGCTCTCCGGCTTTGGCTTCTATCCCGAGGAGCGCCGGATGTACCCGCAGGGCTCGGTCGGAGCGCAGATACTCGGCTACGTCGGGATCGACGGCGGCGGTCTTTCAGGGCTCGAGCTGCAGTTCGACAAGCAACTCGCCGGGCGCGCGGGAGACGAGACGATCATCAAGGACCCGAGCGGACGCGTGATCGACGCGGAGCAGCAACGTCCCGAGACCCCCGGCCGCGATGTTTTCCTGACGCTCGACCACACGATTCAGGCAAACGCCGAGGAAGTACTCCGCGAAACCGTGCACAAGTGGCAGGCGAAGAGCGCCAGCGCGATCGTGCTCGACCCGCGCACGGGCGCGGTGCTCGCGATGGCGGTGCAGCCCGGGTACGACGCGAACCGTTACCCGACGGCTCCCAGCGACCTGCAGCGCAACCGGACGGTGACGGACACGTACGAACCGGGCTCAACCTTCAAGCTCGTCACCGTCGGCGCCGCGTTGTCCGAACGGCTCGTGTCGCCGTCGACCCGCTTCACGCTGCCGTACTCGCTGAAGGTCGCCGACCGCGTCGTCCACGACGCGGAGGAGCGCGGCACCGTCAACTACTCGGTTGCGCAGATCCTCGCGCACTCGTCGAACATCGGCGCGATCGAGCTTGCCGAGATGCTCGGCAGGACACGGCTGTCGTCGTGGATCAACCGCTTCGGCTTCGGCCGCGTCACCGGCATCGACTTTCCCGGCGAGAGCCCGGGAATCGTCTTGCCGCCCGACAAGTGGTCGGGCTCGACGATCGGCAACGTCCCGATCGGGCAGGGAATCGCGGTCACGCCGGTGCAGATGGCGGCCGCATATGCAGCGATCGCGAACCGGGGCGTCTGGTCGCGGCCGCACATCGTCGATCACGTCGCCGGCGGCGGCCGTCCCTCCCTCTATCGGCGCCGGCTCGTCTCCACCGGGGTGGCGTCGGACCTGATGCTGATGCTGAAGGACGTGGTCGCGGAGGGCACCGGCACGTACGCCGCGATGCCCGGCTATCAGGTGGCGGGGAAGACCGGGACCGCGCAGAAGCCGGACTCGCACGGCGGCTACGCGACCGGCCGCTACGTCGCGTCGTTCGTCGGGATCGTGCCGGCCTCGCGCCCGCGCCTCGTCGTCCTCGTCACGGTCGACGAGCCGCAGGGAGCGATCTGGGGCGGCGTGGTCGCCGCGCCGGCGTTCCAGCAGATCGCGAGGTTCGACCTGCAGTACCTCGAAGTGCCGCCAGACGCGCCGACAGGCTGACGTCAACCCTCCGTCCTCTTCGTCACACATCCGCCACGGCCACGCCTCAGACACGTCACACCTCTCGCCATAGGCTGTCGGTGGGTGGGTGCGGTGGGACCCGGTTTCCCCCGTGTACCCGGAACGCCCACGGGACCCGCCACTAGACTTGGTCGGCGATATGCAGCTGGAGCGGCTCATCGCTGCGCTGGCTCCGACCGACGTCGTTGGAGGCGCTGCCGTCGAGATCCGCGAGCTGGCGTACGACGCACGGGAGGTGCCGCGCGGCTCTCTCTTCTTCTGCATCCCCGGCGCGACGGCCGACGGCCACGAATTCGCCGCGGAGGCGGTCCGCGAGGGAGCGGTCGCGCTTGTCGTCGAACGGCCGCTCGAGATCGACGTGCCGCAGCTCGTCGTGCCGAACGTCCGCGCCGCGATGCCACGCGCGGCAGTCGAGCTCTTCGGCGACCCGACGGCGCTGCTTCCCGTGGTCGCCGTGACCGGGACCAACGGCAAGACCACGACCGCATACCTGCTCTGGTCGATCCTCGATGCGACCGGCGAGCGTCCCGGCTTGCTCACGAACGTCGAGCGCCGCGTGGGCGACGACGTGCGCATGGTCGGGCTCAACACGCCCGAGTCGATCGACCTGCAGCGCCTGTTCCGCGAAATGCTCGACGCCGGCAATCGCGCCTGCGTGATGGAAGCGACCTCGATGGCGTCGGTGAAGGGCAGGCTCGAGGGCACGCGCTTCGCCGTGCTTGTGTTCACGAACCTGACGCAGGACCACCTGGATTTCCACGGGACGATGGACGACTACTTCGAGGCGAAGCGCCGCCTCTTCGCGCAGGCCTCGCGTGCCGTCGTGAACGTCGACGACGAGTACGGCGAACGTCTCGCTGCGGAGATCCCCGACGCGACCACCTTCCGCCCGGACGACGAGCTTGGTGACATCCAGCTCAAGCTGCCCGGGCGCTTCAATCGCGAGAACGCGCTGGCGGCGGCGGCTGCCGCTCGCGCCCTCGGAATCCGCGAGGACGCGATCAAGCGCGGGATCGAGGCCGTCGAACGCGTGCCGGGGCGATTCGACTCAGTCGACGAGGGGCAGCCCTTCACCGTCCTGGTCGACTACGCGCACACGCCGGGCGCCCTGGAAGCCGCGCTCGAGTCGGCCCGTGAGCTGGCACGCGGGCGGCTCATCTGCGTCTTCGGCGCCGGCGGCGACCGCGACCGCGACAAGCGCCCGCTGATGGGCCAGATCGTCACCGAGCTCGCGGACGTCGCCCTCGTCACCTCCGACAACCCGCGCAGCGAGGATCCCGCCGCCATCGCCGCCGACGTCGTCGACGGGCTCGACCTCGACGTGGAGCTCGACCGTCGGCGCGCGATCGAGCGTGCGCTCGAGCAGGCGCAACCGGGCGACGTCGTCGTCATCGCCGGCAAAGGACACGAGCAAGGGCAGGAGATCGCGGGGCGAAAGCTGCCGTTCGACGACCGCGACGTGGCGCGCGACGCGCTGCGTCGGCTGAAGGCGCCTGCATGATCCCGCTCGAGACGGCGATGCTGGCAGAGCTCGGCCGGCTCGAGCGCCGCGCCGACGAGTTCACGGGCATGCAGGTCGACTCCCGACGAGTCGGTGCGGGGGACCTCTTCGTCGCGATCGGGCGCGGGGAGAATTTTCTCGGCGAAGCGCTCGAGCGCGGCGCCGCCGCAACGCTCGTTCCCGGCGACGCCTTCGCGGCGCTCGCCCGGATCGGCCGCGCCGTTCGCGACCGCAGCAGCGCGCGAGTCATCGGCATCACCGGCTCGATGGGAAAGACGTCGACGAAGGACATATTGGCCGCTCTCTGCATGCCGTCCGCACGGGCGATCGCGGCCGAAGCGAGCTACAACAACGAGATCGGCGTGCCGTTGACGCTGTGCCGGCTCGAGCCCGATACGCAGATCTGCATCCTCGAGCTCGCAATGCGCGGCTTCGGCCAGATCGCTGCCCTGTGCGAGATCGCGCGGCCGGAAATCGGCGTGATCACGAACATCGGCCCGGTGCACCTCGAACTTGTCGACTCGCTCGACGGCGTCCGCCGCGCGAAGGGCGAGCTGATCGACGCGCTGCCGCCCAGCGGCACCGCCGTCATCCCGAGGGACTTTCCCTACGCCCGCGACGACATCGACGTCGTGCGCGTCGCCGAGCCGGAGGCCAGGAGCGCCGACGGTCGCACCGAGGTCGGCGGCGTCAGCTTCAACTTCACCGCACGCCACCAGGCGCAGAACGCGGCGACGGCGCTCGCCACTCTCGATGCCCTCGGCCTGCCGCGCCCCGTTCGGGTCGACGTCGACTTCTCCCGCTGGCGCGGGGAGGAGGACGAGCTGCCCGGGGGCGGCCTCCTGATCAACGACGCGTACAACGCGAACCCCGTGTCGATGCGCGCCGCGCTCGCCTACCTCGCCGAGCGCGCCGGTGACCGCCGCCGCGTTGCGATCCTGGGCGACATGGCGGAGCTCGGCCGCACGGCGCCGGCCTACCACCGCGAGGTCGGCGACGCTGCGGCGACGGTGGGCGTCGACGAGCTCCTCGCCGTCGGCGAGCTCGCGCGCGGTTACCTCGACGGCGGCGTACCCGGCCGCTGGGTTCCCAACGTGCACGAGGCGGTGCGCGAGCTCGCCGACGTCGTTCGCCCCGGCGACGCGGTGCTCGTGAAAGCCTCGCGGGCCGTCGGACTCGAAGTGGTCGCTGCGGCCCTGACAGAGCTCACGACCGCGTGATCCGAGTCCTCGCCGCGGGGGTGATCGCGATGATCGTCTCGATCGTCATCGGTCCCAAGTTCATCAAGTTCCTGCGCAGGAACGAGTTCGGGCAACACATTCGGGAAGAGCTGCCTGAAGGCCACCAGGTCAAGCAGGGCACGCCGACGATGGGCGGGCTGCTGATCCTCGTCGTGGCGACGGTCGCGTTCCTGGTGGTCTCGAAGTACAAGGTCCCCGCGCTCACGGTGCTCTTCGTGACGCTTGCGTGCGGCGCGATCGGCTTCCTCGACGATTTCATCAAGCTCACGCACCGGCGTTCGCTCGGCCTCCGCGGACGCTGGAAGCTGCTCTTGCTCGCGCTGATCACCGTCGGCGTCGGCTTCGCTGCCGATCACCAGCACCTGCCGACGAGCGTCTTCATCCCGGTCGTGCACTGGAACGTCGAGCTGTCCTACGGCTGGTACGTGTTGCTCTTCCTGGTCATCGCCGGCACGGTGAACGGCGTCAACCTCACAGACGGTCTCGACGGGCTCGCCGCCGGTACGGGAATCATCGCGCTGCTCACGTTCACCGCGATCTCGGTCGTGACCTACATCCGCTCGGGCAACCCGAATCACCGTTTCGACAGTCGGCTGGACCTCGCGATCGTCGGCGCCGCGCTGATCGGGGCTGTGATCGGATTCCTCTGGTACAACGCGTTCCCCGCCGAGGTGATCATGGGCGACACCGGCTCGTTCGCGATCGGCGGCGCCCTGGCGGCGATGGCGATCTTCACGAAGACGATCTCGTTGCTGTTGCTGATCGGCGGCATCTTCCTGATCGAGGCGCTCTCGGTGATCGTGCAGGTGATCTCGTTCAAGTACTTCCAACGTCGCGTCTTCCTGATGGCGCCGATCCACTACCACTTCGAGATGAAGGCGTGGTCCGAGACGAAGATCATGGTGCGCTTCTGGATCGTCACGGCGATCCTGTGCGCCGTCGGCTTCGCGCTCTTCTACCGCGACTTCACCTTCTTCCGCCGCTGACCACCGTTCTCGCGATCGGCTCGTGCGATCCCGCCGCGCTCGCGGAACGGGTTGCACCTGACGGCGACGTGCTCGTCGTCGACGAGTCGGTGGACGTGCTCGAGGAGCTGCGCGCGCGGACGCGCGCACCGAACGTCTTCTACTTCCTCGGCTGGCCCGAGGTCCTGCCGCTGCCGGACGGGAGCGTGGACGAGATCGTCGGCCCGCCTGCGAGCCCGGACGCGCAGCTCGAGCTCGCGCGGGTCCTGCGAACGTGAAGCTGCCGCGTCGCGCACTCGTCCTCGGCCTGGCCCGGTCCGGCCAGGCGGCGGCGCTCGCCCTCGCCCGGCGGAGCGTGCCGACGGTCGCCGTCGACGGGGCGGACGTTCTCGACACCGGCAGGCTTGTCGAGGCGGGGGTCGAAGTCCACCTGGGGACGGAGGATGATCGGTTGCTCGAGGGAGTCGACTTGCTCGTCAAGAGCCCCGGCGTGCCGGGAGAGTCGCCGCTGCCGTCGGCCGCACGTGCGCGCGGCATCCCGATCTGGAGTGAGATCGAGCTCGGCTTCCGCCTGGTGCACAACCCGTTCATCGGCGTGACCGGGACGAACGGCAAGACGACGACGAGCGAGCTGCTCGGCGCCGTCTTCCGCGCCGCAAAGCGCCCGGTCTCGGTCGCCGGAAACGTGGGACGTCCAGTCACCGCACTCGACGGCGCGATCGACGACGACACCTGGATCGTCTGCGAGCTCTCGAGCTTCCAGCTCGAGGACGTGCACCGCTTCCGCCCCCGCATCGGCGTCCTGCTCAACCTCGAGCCCGACCACCTCGACCGGCACGGGACATTCGACGCGTACCGCGCCGCGAAGCTGCGCCTGTTCGAGAACCAGACCGAAGCCGACGTCGCCGTCGTTCCCCGCGGCTTCGGAGCAACTCCGGGCGGGGCGCGGCGCGTCGAGTTCGACGCGTCCGACGAACTGCCTGCGGAGCCGCTGATCCCAGGTGCGCACAACCGCGAGAACGCGGCGGCGGCGACCGCCGCCGCACGCGCTGCCGGCATCGACGACGATGCGATCGCGGAGGCCCTGCGCACGTTCCGCGGCGTCGAGCACCGGCTGGAGTTGATCGCGGAGATCGACGGCGTGCGCTTCGTCAACGACTCGAAGGCGACGAACACCACTGCTGCGCGTCACGGCATCGAGGCATACGCGGGCCAGTCCTTGCGGCTCATCCTCGGCGGCTCGCTCAAGGGCGAGTCGTTCGAGGAGCTGGCGGAGTCGCTCCCGTCCAGTGTCCGCTCGATCGACCTCATCGGCGAGGCGACCGAGCAGCTCGCCGCCGCGCTCGGGCGCGCAGGACGCCTCTACCGACGCTCCGGCGATCTCGCGACCGCGGTCGGCGCGGCCGCCGGCGAGGCCGAGCCGGGCGACGTAGTGCTGCTCTCGCCCGCCTGCGCGAGCTACGACCAGTTCCGCGACTACGAGCAACGCGGCGAGACGTTCCGCCGGCTCGTCGGAGACCTCTGGTGAAGAAGGGACAGTTCGAGTCGCACGTGCTCGTGCTCGTCACGCTCGGCCTGGTCGCGTTCGGGCTCGTGATGGTGTACAGCGCGACGTCGGCGCCCGCCGCGCTCGCGCAGACCGACCCGATGTCCTACCTGAAGAAGCAGGGCGGCTATGCGCTGTTCGGCGTCTTCCTGATGATGGCCGCCTCGCGTTTCGACTACCGCCGCCTGCGACTGCTCGCGCCCGCGCTCGTACTGACGGCGCTCGCCGGCTGCCTCGCAGTGCTCGCGGTCGGCGCGCGCATCAACGGCGCGCGCCGGTGGATCGAGATCGGGCCCGCGACGTTCCAGCCGTCGGAGCTGGCGAAGCTCGCCCTGGCGGTGTGGGCGGCCGCCTACCTCTCGCGCCGGCCGGCGCCGCGCACGCTGCGCGAGCTGTGGCGGCCGATCGGCCTCCTGCTCGGCCTCTTCTGCGTGCTGATCCTCGCCGAGCCCGACCTCGGCACCGCGATCGCGCTCGTGATCGTGCTGGTCGCGGTGCTCGTCGCCTCGGGGACGCCCGGTGTGACGCTCGCATCCGCGAGCGGAATCGCTGTTGGGCTTGGACTGCTCGCGATCTGGTTCGAGCCGTACCGCCGCGCGCGCATCTTCAGCTTCCTCGATCCGTGGAAGGACCCCCAGGGCGCGGGTTTCCAGACGGTGCAGGCGCTGATCTCGCTCGGCTCCGGCGGGCCGTTCGGCGTCGGCCTCGGTCACGGGGTCGCCAAGGTGAACTACCTGCCCGAAGCGCACACGGACATGATCCTCGGCGTCATCGGCGAAGAGCTGGGGCTCGTGGGCGTCGCCGCCGTGCTGGCCGCCTTCGTCGTCTTCGCCTGGGCCGGTCTCCGCGTCGCCCTCACCTGCAAGGACCCGTTCGGGAAACGGCTCGCCGTCGGCGTCGTCGCCCTCGTCTGCGGGCAAGCCGTCATCAACCTGGCCGCCGTGCTCGGGCTTGCGCCGCTGACGGGAATCCCTCTGCCGCTGATCTCCTACGGCGGCTCCAGCCTGGTGGTCACGCTGCTGGCAGTGGGTGTCCTCCTTAACATCGCCGGAGGTGGAGCGCGGGCGACAGCTGCAGTGCCTGATCGCGGCCGGGGGAACGGCGGGACACGTCGCGCCGTCGCTCGCCGTGGCGGAGGCGCTGCAACAGCGCGGCGCGCACGTGACGTTCGCCGGGTCGCCGGATCGCATCGAGGCTCAGCTCGTTCCTGAAGCGGGCTACGAGCTCGACACGTTTCACATCTCCGGGTTGCCGCGCCGCCCGTCGCTCGCGCTCGCGGAGGCGCTGCAACAGCGCGGCGCGCACGTGACGTTCGCCGGGTCGCCGGATCGCATCGAGGCTCAGCTCGTTCCTGAAGCGGGCTACGAGCTCGACACGTTTCACATCTCCGGGTTACCGCGCCGCCCGTCGCTCGCGCTCGCGCGTGCACTGCTCCTCGCCGGACGCGCCCCGCGAGCGTGCGCGCGCATCCTCCGCGCGCGGCAACCGGACGTCGTGCTCGGCGGCGGGGGCTACGTCGGGGGGCCGATGGTCTATGCAGCATCGCGTCAGCACATTCCCGCGGCGCTGATGGAGGCCGACGCATACCTCGGCCTCGCGAACCGGCTGGCCGCACCGTTCGCCCAACGCGTCTTCCTGTCGTTCCCGATCGGCGGCCGTGACGGGCCGAAGTACCGCGTCACCGGCAGGCCTATCCCTGCGCGGTCGCGCGGGCTGCCCCAGACCGAGGCGCGGCGGATCTTCGGGCTGCCGGAGGATGGGCCCGTGCTGCTCGTCTTCGGCGGCTCGCTCGGCGCAGCGCTGCTGAACGACCTTGCGCTCGAGGCATTCGGTGCGGCCGGACCTTCCGTCCTGCATCTGAGCGGGACGCGCGATTACGATCGCCTCGCGCCGCGCGTGACTCGGCCCGACTACCGCCTGTACGCGTTCACGGAGGAGTTCGGCGCCGCGCTCGGAGCGAGCGACCTCGTGCTCGCGCGTGCCGGCGGCTCCGTGTGGGAGCTCGCCGCGGCCGGCAAGCCGGCGGTGCTCATTCCAGGCTCGTTCGCAACCGGGGATCACCAGGCGAAGAACGCCCGTTACTTCGAGCGGGCCGGAGCGGCGGTGGTCGTGCCGGAGAGCGAGGCAGGACGTGCGCCCGACGTGGTGCGCTCGCTGCTCGACGACCCTCGCCGACTCGGCGAGCTGGCGCAGGCGATGCTCCGCATCGCTCGTCCGAACGCCGCCGAAGAGATCGCGGAGGAGCTGCTTGCCCTCGCCTCTTGACGGCCGCCGCCTCTGGCTCGCCGGTATCGGCGGCGCCGGCATGAGCGCGTATGCGCTGCTGGCGCGCGCGTGGGGCGCGCAGGTTCGCGGTTGGGACCGCGTGCGCACCCCTTATCTGGAGCACCTGGACGGGATCGACGTCGAGATCTCCGAGGAGCCGCCGACACCGCCCGCGGGCTGGGAGGTCTACGTCTCGAGCGCGTTCGCGGACCGGATCGCCGGCAAGAGCCGCGCGGAGCTGCTCGCCGAGCTCGTCTCTCTGCGCGACGCGATCGTCGTCGCGGGCGCGCACGGAAAGACGACGACCGCGGGGATGATCGCCTTCTGCCTCGCGCGCCTCGGCCGTGACCCGGCGTGGCTCATCGGCGCCGAGGTGCCGCAGCTCGGAGGCAACGCGGGAACCGGCAGCGGTTGGCTCGTCGTCGAGGGTGACGAGTCCGACCGGACGATCGCGTCGCTGCGGCCGAAGGTCGCGGTCGTCACGAACATCGACCTCGACCATCATTCGACGTTTGCGTCTCGCGCAGAGGTAGAAGCGCTGTTCGACGAGTGGCTCGTGGCTGTTCCGGAAGTCGTGCGCGGCGACGAGCTGCCGCCGTACGACGGGCCGCTCGCGCTCGCCGGCGAGCACAACCGCCGAAACGCCGCATGCGCCCTCGCAGCGCTGGAACGGGCTGGAGTCGGCCGAGACGAGCTCGCGGACATCCTCGCCGAGTTCAGAGGCGCGGGCCGGCGCCTGGAGCGCCGCGGCGAGGCCGGTGGAGTCGCCGTGTTCGACGATTACGCGCACCATCCCGCCGAGATCACTGCGACGCTCGAGGCCGCGCGCAACGGCGGCAAGTTGCTCGTCCTCTTCCAGCCGCATCTCTACTCGCGCACACGCCACCTCGCGACCGAGATCGCCGACGCGCTCGCCGACGCGGACGCCGTCGCCGTCGCCGATGTCTATCCCGCGCGCGAGCAGCCGCTCGCGGGGGTGACGGGCAAGCTAATCGTCGACGCGCTCGCGGAGCGACGGCCCGGCATGCCCGTCGCATGGACGCCGCAGTGCGAAGACGGCGCGCGCTTCCTCGCCCAACGTGCGCGCGAGGGTGACCGCATCCTGACTCTCGGCGCGGGCGACGTCGACGACGCTGCGCCGCTCCTGTTGGAGCTGCTCGGGTGAAGCTCGAATCGAACATCCTGCTGTCGCGCTTCACGACGATCGGGACTGGTGGCCCGGCGGGGGCGTTCGCGCGTCCCGAGACCGTCGGCGAGCTCCACGACGCTCTCTGCCATGCGCAGGAAAACGACCTGCCGGTCGCCGTTGTCGGGCTCGGCTCGAACCTCCTCGTCGCGGACGACGGCTTCGACGGGCTCGTGCTGAAGCTGGCCGGCGAGCTGGCACGCGCCGAAGTGCGCGGCGACCTGCTGGTCGCCGGCGGCGGCACGCCGAACGCAGTCGCGCTGCATCGGGCGCGCGCGGCCGGGCTCGGAGGGTTCGAGTTCGCGTGCGCGATCCCCGGGACCGCCGGGGGCGGCGTGCGCATGAACGCCGGCGCCTACGGCGGCGACTGGGCGGGCATCCTCGAGCGTGCCCTCGTCGTCGACGTCGAAGGCGCCCGCTGGCACGGACGGGAGGAGCTCGGGCTCGAGTACCGGCGCTCCGGCTTGCGACCGGGACAGATGGTGGCGGAGGTCGAGTTCCGGCTGACGCCGCGCCCGGCCGACGAGATCAAGGCGCTCGTCGCCGATCTGCAGGCGCGGCGCAAGGCGGCTCAGCCGACGAACAAGCGCACGTACGGCAGCGTGTTCAAGAATCCTGACCACGAGCTGACCGCCGGTCGGATGCTCGAGTCGTGCGGGCTCAGGGGCCATCGCATCGGCGGCGCTCAGATCTCACCGCGCCACGCGAACTTCATCGAGAACGCCGACGGTGCACGGTCCGAGGACGCGCTGGGGCTAATGGCGGAGGCCAGGCGCCGCGCCTGGGAGCAGTACGGCGCCGACCTCGAGCACGAGGTCGTCTTCCTCGGGGCCCTCGAGCTGGCGCCGCTCTCGAAGTAAGAGCCAGCCCCTGGGTAGGAACCGGCCAGGTTCGCGGCGAAATCGCCAGCGTGGCCGACAAGGTTCTCCCGCTGCCGCGCCGGCGTCGCGTGGATGTGCTTCGCCTGGCGCCGTCCGGCCGCTCCCTGCTCGTTGGCCTGGCCCTCGTGCTGGTCGCGGTAGGGCTCTACGGCCTCGCGCGGGAGACATCGATGTTCGCGGTCGACGCGATTCGGGTCGGGGGTGCGTCCGGGCCGGTCACGGCGATCGTGCAGCACGAGCTGCGCCGCTACGAGGGCCGCAGCCTGGTCGGCCTCGACGCCTCGAGGATCGAGCAGCGCGTCGATGCCCTGCCGGCCGTTCGCTCGGCGACCGTCGACCGCTCGTTTCCGCACACGCTGACCATCCGCGTCGTGCCCGAGCTCCCGGTTGCGGTGGTTCGACGGGGCAGCGATTCGTTCCTGGTCTCGGCTCGGGGCCGCGTGATCGCGCCGGTCGGGCGCGGGACATACCGGGCGCTCCCGCGCATCTGGCTGCCGTCGACGACGGACATCGAGCTCGGCTCGTTCCTCGGCGGGGAGGACGGCGGTCTCGCCGCCCGCTCGCTGGCCACGTTCGTCGGCAGCGGCTTTCCGGGCCGCGTCACCTTCGTGCGCGCGCTCGACGGCCAGATCACGCTCGGGCTCCGCGGCGGGCTCGAGATCCACCTCGGCGCGCCGGTCGACCTTCGCGTCAAGATCGCGATCGCGCACGCCATCGTCCCGACGCTCGCGCGCCCTTCGGCCGGCGGTCCGACGTATCTCGACATCGCAGTCCCCGAGCGCCCGGTGGCGGGCCGCAACCCTCAACCCGGAGGTTGAGGTTGAGGGTTGTGCGCGTTGACAGCGCGGTACCGGGCACGTACCCTCGGGCGGAGGCAGAGCTCGGCTGCCCCAACGCTCCACCAGAGCTTGAGGCCGGGCAACCCCGAAACGCATGAGCCAGACAGGCAACTACCTCGCGATCCTCAAGGTCGTCGGCGTCGGCGGCGGCGGGACGAACGCGGTCAACCGCATGGTCGACGCCGGCCTCTCGGGCGTCGAGTTCATCGCCGTGAACACCGACGCGCAGGCGCTGCTGATGGCGGACGCCGACATCAAGATCCAGGTCGGCGCAGAGGTGACCCGCGGTCTCGGCGCCGGCGCGGATCCGGAGATCGGTCTCGCGGCGGCACAGGAGAGCCGCGACGAGCTGAAGGAAGCGCTGAAGGGTGCGGACATGGTCTTCATCACAGCGGGCGAGGGCGGGGGCACCGGCACGGGCGGTGCGCCGATCGTCGCCGAGATCGGCCAGGAGATCGGAGCGCTCACCGTCGGAGTCGTCACGCGTCCGTTCGGCTTCGAGGGCCGCAAGCGCGCCGACCAGGCAGAGCGCGGGATCGACCAGCTGCGCGACCGTGTCGACACCCTGATCGTGATCGAGAACGACCGCCTGCTCCAGGTCGTCGAGCGCCAGACGTCTGTCGTCGAGGCCTTCCGGATGGCGGATGACATCCTCCGCCAGGGCGTCCAGGGCATCACCGACCTGATCACCGAGCCCGGCCTCGTCAACCTCGACTTCGCCGATGTCCGCACGATCATGCGTGACGCGGGCTCGGCACTGATGGGCATCGGCCGCGCGTCCGGGGAGAACCGTGCGGCGGAGGCGGCCCGCTCGGCGGTTTCGTCGCCGCTGCTCGAGGCCTCGATCGAGGGCGCGACCGGCATCCTCCTGAACATCACCGGCGGCTCCGAGATCGGGCTCTTCGAGGTGAACGAGGCGGCCGAGGTCGTCACCGGTGCGGCCGACCAGAACGCGAACGTCATCTTCGGCGCTGTGATCGACGACTCGTTCGGCGGCGACGTCCAGGTCACCGTCATCGCCACGGGCTTTGGCGGGCAGAGCCGGCGCCGTCGAAGGCGGGAGGCTCCGGCCGCCGATCGGCCGGCCCCGACCCCCGCCGCGTCCGAGGGCTTCGACGTCTCGCAGGACGTCCTCGACGTCCCGTCCTTCCTCCGCGACGACTCGTAGGTTTCGGATCCGCCCGGCGCGGTAGAGAGGGGATGCCCTCTTGGGGTTCATCCTCCCCGGTTGGCCCCACGACCCGGTCCGTCGCTCCGGCTGCGGCTCCTAACGGAGGCACAGCCGGAGCGACACCTTTCTGAGGCTCGTTAGCATCGCGCCGATGGCACAGACGCTGCAACGCACGCCGATTCACGATCGCCACGTCGCTCTCGACGCGCGGCTGGTGCCGTTTGCCGGCTGGGAGATGCCCGTCCAGTACGAAGGCGTCATCCCGGAGGTGCGTGCCGTGCGCGGCGACGCGGGCGTCTTCGACGTCTCGCACATGGGCGAGCTGGAGGTCGAAGGCCCGCGTGCGACGGAGCTGCTACAGGCGACGCTGTCGAATGACCTGGCGCGGATCGGCCCCGGACAGGCGCAGTACACGCTGCTCACGAACGAGCGCGGCGGGATCATCGACGACCTGATCGCCTACAAGCTCGACGACTTTCGCTACCTGCTGATCGTGAACGCCTCGAACCGGGAGGCCGACTTCCAGTGGCTGAAGGAGCGCGAGCTCCCCGGCTCGGACGTCCGCGATGTCTCCGACCAGTACGCCCTGCTCGCCGTGCAAGGCCCGCGCGCGATCGAACGACTGGGGTTGCCAGAGGCGCAGGCGTTTACGTTCGCCGAGGGGGAGATCGACGGCGTCCAGTGCATGGTGAACCGCACCGGCTACACGGGTGAAGACGGCTGCGAGCTCCTGGCGATGGCCGAGGACGGGGCGGAGCTTTGGGACCGCGTCGTCCGGCGCGGCGCCGTGCCGTGCGGCCTCGGGGCGCGCGACACTCTGCGGCTCGAGGTCTGCTACCCGCTACACGGAAACGACATCACGCCGGACACCGACGCGATCTCGGCGGGTCTCGGCTGGGCCTGCGCGCTCGACAAGGAGTTCACCGGCGCGAACGCGCTCCGCGAGACCAAGGCTCGCGGGCCGGAGCGCAAGCTCGTGCCGTTCGTGATGGAGGAGAAGGCCGTCCCGCGCCAGGGGATGGATGTCGACGGCGGCGGCGTGGTGACGTCGGGGACGCACTCCCCAATGCTCGATCGCGGCATCGGCCTGGCGTACCTCCCGGCTGCCACAGCCGTCCCGGACGCCGAGATCTCGATCGACGTCCGCGGGCGTAAGCGCCGCGCGCGCGTCGTCAAGCGCCCGATCTACAAGCGAGAGGAGAATTCCTAGTTGGCCGCCACCGAGACCTATCCCGACGAGCTCAAGTACCACAAGGAGCACGACTGGGCGCGCATCGAAGGAGAGGAAGCACTCCTCGGCATCACGTGGTTCGCACAGGACGCGCTCGGCGAGCTCGTGCACTACGAGCCGCCGAAGGAAGGCGACACGATCAAGCGCGACAGCGCGTACGGCGAGGTCGAGTCCGTGAAGGCCGTTTCTGACGTGATCGCGCCGCTGTCGGGCGAGGTGCTCGAGGTCAACACGAAGGTCGTCGACGAGCCGGAGACGGTGAACGCCGACCCCTACGGCGAAGGCTGGCTCGTCCGAATCCGGCTGAGCGACCCGGCCGAGGCCGACACCCTGCTCGAGGTCGACGCGTACAAGCAGGTCGTCGCAGAGTCCTAGCTTGAGCTACCTCTCACTGACGGAACGCGACCGTGAGGAGATGCTCGCGGCGATCGGCGTCTCCTCCGTCGAGGAGCTGTTCCGCGACATCCCCGCGGGCGTTCGCTTCGACAGGGAGCTCGCGCTCGACCCGGCGCTCGGCGAGCAGGAGCTCTCGCGCCACCTGGAGGAGCTCGCGGCACGGAACGCCGACACCTCGCGCGAGCTGTCGTTCCTCGGCGCCGGCATCTACGACCACTACGTGCCGGCGATCGTCGACGCGGTGCTGCAGCGCGGGGAGCTGCTGACCGCGTACACCCCATACCAGCCGGAGATGAGCCAGGGCGTGCTGCAGGCGATCTTCGAGTACCAGACGGCGATCTGCGAGCTGACCGGGATGGACGTCTCCAACGCGTCGGGCTACGACGGCACGACCGTCGCGGCCGATGCGTGCTTCGTCGCCAAGCACGCCACTGGCCGCTCGAAGGTCGCCGTCACCGAGGCCACGAACCCGCAGGTCCGGCAGGTCATCAAGACCTACGCGCCCGGCTTCGGCCTCGAGGTCGTCGAGGTGCCGCATCGCGACGGGACCACGAGCCCCGATCAGCTGCGTCAGGCAGCCGCGGACGCAGCCTGCGTCATCTTCCAGCACCCGAACTTCTTCGGCTGCCTGGAGCCGGCACCGGACCTCGCCGCTGCCGCAGCCGACGCGGACGCGATCCCTGTCGCCCACGTCGACCTCGTGTCACTCGGGGTGCTCGAGGCGCCCGGCGCCTACGGCTGCGGAATGGCGATCGGCGAGGGGCAGAGCGCGGGCAACTACCAGTCCTTCGCCGGGCCGCACTACGGCTTCCTCGCGGCGCGGAACGAGTTCATTCGCCGCATGCCCGGCCGGATCGTCGGGGAGACGGTAGACGCCGCGGGTGAGCGTGGCTATGTCCTGACCCTCCAGACCCGCGAGCAGCACATCCGACGGGAGAAGGCGACGTCGAACATCACGACGAACCAGACGCTCCTCGCGCTGGCGGGGCTCGTCCACCTGAGCTGGCTCGGGCCTGACGGGCTGCGCGAGCTGGGGGAGACCTGCATGGCCCTCGGCGAGTACGCGAAGCGGCGTCTCGTCGCCGCCGGCTTCGAGCTTGTGTTTCCCGAACGGACAACATTCAAAGAGTTTGCCGTGCGGGTCGGACGGAGCGCGAAGGAGGTCGTCGGCGCGGCGCGCGCACACGGCGTGCACCCGGGCTATGCCCTCGGACGCGACTACGCGGGATTGGACGACGCGCTGCTCGTGGCGGTCACCGAGCGGCGCGCGCCCGCTGACATCGACCGGCTCGTCGAGGTGATCGCCCAGGCATGAAGCTGATCTTCGAGAAGTCCCAACCTGGTCGCCGCGGCGGCGAGCTGCCGAAGCCGGACGTTCCGGCTGCCGACGTTCCGCCCGAGCTGCGGCGCGCGGCGCCGCCGCGGCTCCCGGAGCTCGCGGAGCCCGAGATCCTGCGTCACTTCACGGAGCTGTCGACGCGCAACTTCGGCATCGACACGGGCTTCTACCCGCTTGGCTCCTGCACGATGAAGTACAACCCGCGCGTCAACGAGCGCCTCGTGATGCTCCCGGGCTTTCGCGACCTGCATCCATATCAGGACGAGGACGGCAGCCAGGGCGCGCTCGACCTGATGTGGCGACTACAGGAGGCGCTGATCGAGGTCTCCGGCCTGCACGCGTGCTCCCTCCAGCCTGCCGCGGGCTCGCAGGGCGAGCTCACCGGACTGATGCTGATGCGCGCGTACTTCGCCGACCGCGGCGAGGGCGAGCGCCGCGACACGATCGTCACGGCCGACACGGCGCACGGCACGAATCCCGCGAGCGTGACGATGGCCGGCTACAAGCTGGCGAAGGTCCGGACCGACGCCCGCGGCAACGTCGACGTCGCGCACCTGCGCGAGCTCGTCGACGAGCACACGGCGGGTCTGATGCTGACGAACCCGTCGACCCTCGGACTCTTCGACGAGCACATCGAGGAGATCGCGTCGATCTTTCACGACGTCGGCGCGCTCCTCTACTACGACGGCGCCAACCTGAACGCCGTCTGCGGCATCTCGCGGCCCGGCGACATGGGCTTCGACATCGTCCACATCAACCTGCACAAGACGTTCTCGCAGCCGCACGGCGGCGGCGGGCCGGGCGGCGGCCCGATTGTCGTGCGCGAAAGGCTGGAGCCGTTTCTGCCCGTGCCGGCGGTCGTGAAGGACGGCGATCGCTTCCGCCTCGACTTCGACCGGCCGAAGTCGATCGGGAAGGTGCGGGGCTACACAGGTCCGTTTGGCGTCTTCGTGCGCTCGTATGCGTACATCCGCTCGTATGGGCCGCGTCTGCGCGAGATGTCCGAGGCAGCAGTCCTCAACGCGAACTACCTGTTGGCACGGCTCAAAGAGGCGTACGACCTCCCGTACGACCGGCTCTGCATGCACGAGTTCGTCCTCAGTGCTCGCTCGCTCAAGCGTGAGCATGGGATCTCGGCGACCGACGTGGCGAAGCGGCTGATGGACTACGGCTTCCACCCGCCGACGATCTACTTCCCGCTCGTCGTGCCCGAGGCGCTGATGATCGAGCCGACCGAGACGGAAGCGAAGGAGACACTCGACGCGTTCGCTGACGCGATGCTCGCGATCGCGCGCGAGGCCGCGGACGACCCCGACGCCGTCAGGGCGGCGCCGCACGGCCGCCCGGTGCAGCGCCTCGACGAGGTGCGCGCCGCGAAGCGCGCCATCGTCAAGTACGGCTTCGAGGACCACCCAGACACCAGCGGCGAGCCTGCCGGCGAGCCGCGCCAGCTCGAAGCGCAAAAGGGAGCCTAGGCGCCTAAACGGTCAACTCAGGCCGCGAGCGGAAGGGTCAGCTGCGTCAGGCCCAGCCGTTCGAAGACGCGCTCGACCTCGACCGCGACCGCCGCGAACTGCTCCGCCGGCCACACGTGCGGATCGTCGTCGGCTTGCAGCTTCGTCAGCTGGCCCTCCAGCATGGGATCAGCCGAATGCAAAAGCACCGTCTGCGCATAGCAACGGGCCCACACCTCGTGCGTCGCATTGAAATACCGCTGTCGGTGTCGCCCACCAGGCAGCGGCCGGCTTTCCATTTGCGCAGCAGCGGTCCGCCAGGCCGTGAACGCGATGTGCACTGCCGACGCCCACGTGCGCGTCTTGCGGTCGTAGAAGACCTGGTGATCGAGCAGATGTCCGAGCTCGTGCAGAAAACCGAGCGCCACACGTCCGCCGAGACGGGAAACGCGCACATCGATCGGGTCCTTCTTGCGAAACCGATAGGCGCCGGCTTCGCTGATCGTCGCCGTCGTCCGCACCGGAACGGGCTCGAGGTCGGAGAGCATTCCGTGCAGGCCCGCTGCCGCAGTCAAAGCACGCTGCAGCTCAGCCGCGAGCGGGCTTCGGCGCGGTAATGCGACGACGTCCGCCAACGGACGGAACCGCGGTTTCCCTGCGCGGGGAACGCACGCGGGGTACTGGCGTTGTCCCACGGGGCAAATAGTCGGTTCCGCATCGGACGGACTTGAGCGTGTAATGCTTTCCGCGTGCAAGCCCGCCGCGCGATCCTGATCTGCACTGCGCTCGTCTTCGCGTCGATCGATCTCGTGCACAAGAGCCTCGCGTATTCGGAGTTTCACCATCCGCGCACACCGTACGTGACACTTGTCATGGGCGCGTTGATCGCAGCGCTCGTGATTCTGGTGCCGCGCTTGCCGTCGAACGTCGCCGCGCTCGGCGCGGGGATCGCGTGCGGCGGCGCACTCGGAAATCTCGTCTCGTTGCTCGCGTGGACGCAGGGCGTACCGGATCCGTTCGTGATCACGGGCGCAACGCAGGGCCTCGCGTTCAACCTCGCCGACCTGTTTGCGGTCGGCGGCGATTCGCTCCTGCTCAGCGTCGTCGTCTTGCTCGGGCTGCAGCGTCGAGCAGCCCTCCGGGAGCGGGTCTAGCTGTCCTACCCACGGACGTTGTGAATGCGGCTGATCGGTGGCCGGTTGCCGATGGAGCTGTGTGGTCGCCGGTGGTTGTAGTTGTGGAGCCAGTGTGGCAGGGCGGCGTTGCGGTGGCGATGTGAGCGGTAGGCGAGGCCGTAGGCCCATTCGCGTGCCATCGTTTGGTGGAAACGCTCGACCTTGCCGTTGGTGCGTGGCCGGTACGGCTGAGTGGTGAGGTGACGGATGCCGCGGCGGGTGAGCAGCTCGTGCAGCGAGCGGTTCCTGACGTAGCTGAAGCCGTTGTCGGTCATCAGCCGCTTGCAGATGATCTCGTGGCTTTCGAAGAAGGCGAGCGCCCGCCCGACGAAGCCGGTGACCGTTTCGGCTTTCTCGTCGTCGTGGAGCTCGACGTAGGCGAGCCGCGAGTGGTCGTCGACGATCGCGTGCGCGAAGTCGTATCCGACACGCGTTTCCGGCCGCATCCAGCTGCGTGAGCGCTGTGAGCGGTCGCCAGTGACACGATGGCAGGACGCAGGAAGCGCGCGTAGCGGCTGGTGTCCATGTGCAGCAGATCGCCAGGGCACGGCCACTCGTAGCTGTTTGCTGGCTCCTTGACCGTCGAGTGGCGGCGTGAAAGCCCCGCACGCTTGAGCACCTTCCAGACTGTTGAGTGGGCACAACCGGTCGCGCCGGCGACCAGCCGGGGACCCCAACCGGTCTTGCGGCGGCAGTCGCAAATCCGCTCCTGCAGCTCGGCCGCGAGCAGCCGAGGCGAGCGGTGCGGCCGACTCGAGCGATCCAGCAGCGCGCTCCCCTCACGGCCACCATCAAGCCAACGGTGCCACCAACGGTGCGCCGTCGCCGGCGATACGCGAAATCTGGCCGCGGCCGCCTTCAACGACAAGCCGTCATCGACAGAGCGCACCAGCGCGAGCCTCCCAGCAAGTCCGAGCTTGGCGTTAGCGTGCAGATACATCCGCGCCCTCCTTTGAGCGTGAGTCCCGGAAGACCCACAGCCTCAAAGGAGGGCCGGATAGAACCTCAGCCGTTCACAACCTCTGTAGGCACGACAGCTAGCTAGTAGAGGTCTTCGAGATCGTCGGCGACGTACGCGGTCTCTTCGCGACGGCGTCGAACGACCTCGGAGACTCCGAGCACGAGCAGGACGGAAACGGCGAACGCGAGGCTCGTCCAGGCCACTGCCAGCCAGGTGAGGACAAGGACGCCCACGCCGAAGCGCTGACCCACCGGGTCGTGCCGCAGAAACCGCATGAGGACAACGGCTTCTTTCATTTCGGCTCCTCCTTCAGGTGCCGCATCGGCCCGGGGCCCGTCCGCCTCTATCCCTCACTCGCGTAATGGTTGCGGCCGTTGCCACACTTATAGGGAAACCCAATCGAGGGAGTGTGAATGACGAAGGTCAAGAAGACTGAGGCTGAGTGGCGGGCGGAGCTGTCGCCCGAGCAGTACCACGTCCTGCGTGAGAAGGGAACGGAGCGGGCGTTCTCGGGCGAATACGACCACGTCTTCGAGGACGGCACATATCGCTGCGCCGGCTGCGGGGCTGAGCTCTTCAGGTCGGAGACGAAATACGACTCGGGCTGCGGCTGGCCGGCGTTCAACGCGCCCGCGACCGAGGGCGCGATCGACGAGGAGACGGACACGACCTTCGGCATGCGCCGCACCGAGGTCATGTGCTCGAACTGCGGCGGCCATCTGGGACACGTGTTCCCTGACGGGCCGCGCCCCACCGGGCTCAGGTATTGCATCAACTCGGCAGCGCTCAACCTGGAAGAGGAGGAGGAGGAGGAGGAGCAGGCCCACCAGCCGTAGCTCAAGAACGCGGCCGCTCGACGTGCACGCGCGCTCTCCCACGCGTGAGCCGACGAAGCGCTCTTTCGCCACAGACACGTCATACAGCCCGCCGTAGGCTGTCGGTGGGCGGGCGTGGTGGGCCCCGGGTACGCGCGTGTACCTGAAGCTCGGCGTCTCTAGACCGTCGCGTGCGTGCGTGCACGTTGCCGCCGGTCGGCTGCGAGCTGCCCGCACGCGGCGGCGATGTCGCGTCCACGCGTCAGCCGCACGGTTGCCGGCAGGCGCGCGTTGTCGAGCACGTCCTTGAATGCGCCGATCGCCTTTCGCGTCGATCCCGCGTACATCCCAGTCGGGTTGTACGGGATCAGATTCACCTTGAACACCTTCGGGTCCAGCAGCGCAGCCAGCGCACGCGCCTGTTCGACGCGGTCGTTCACGCCGCCGAGCATCACGTACTCGACGAACACTTTCCGCCGGCGCAGCTCGGAGTAGCGCACGCACTCGGCAAGCACGTCCGCCAGCGGGTGGCGGACGTTCACGGGCATCAGCTCGCTGCGCAGCTCGTCCGTCGGCGCGTGCAACGACAGCGCGAGCCGGATCGGGTCGCTCACCCCGTCGACGAAGCGGCGCAGGCCGGGCAACCAGCCCACCGTCGAGATCGTCGTGCGCCGGTTCGTGATGCCGACGTCCGGCAGCAGCCGCGCAGCCTCGATCACGGCGTCGAGATTGAGCATCGGCTCGCCCATCCCCATGAACACCGCGTGGTCGACCGCCTCGATCCGGCGAAAGTGAAGCGCCTGATCGAGGATCTCCGAGGCGGTGAGATTGCGCCCGAACGCCATCTGGCCGGTTGCGCAAAACGTGCACGTCAACGGACAGCCCGACTGCGACGAGAGGCAGAGCGAACGGCGCCCGTCCCGATAGCGCATCAGCACCGCCTCGACCGGATGCCCCTCGTGGGTCCGAAAGAGCGTCTTCACGGTCCCGTCTCGCGCGTGCTCCTCACGCTCGAGCGGCAGGGTGGAGAACGGCACCTCGGCGGCGAGCAGCTCGCGCAGCGCCGCGGGCACGTTGGTCATCGCGGCGTACGACCCGACACCGCGCGCCGCCCACTGCCAGACCTGGCCGGCGCGGTACGGTGGCTCGCCGGCCGTCTCGAACCGATCACGAAGCAGTGCGAGATCCACGCGCGACACGGTAGCGTTGCCCATGGCTTCCGTCGCCCGGCCCTGGTGGCAAAGGGCGGTCCTCTACCAGGTCTACGTCCGCTCTTTCGCCGACTCGGACGGTGACGGCGTCGGCGACCTCCGCGGCATCGTCGACCGCCTCGACTACCTCGAGTGGCTGGGCGTCGACGCGCTCTGGCTCAGTCCGGTCACGATTTCGCCGGACAAAGACTGGGGCTACGACGTGGCGGACTACACCGACGTCCAGCCGGCCTTCGGTGGGCTGCCCGCTCTGGATGAACTCGTCGCGGCGGCGGGCCGTCGCGACATCCGGGTAATCGTCGACATCGTCCCGAACCACACATCCGACCGGCATCCATGGTTCGAGGAATCGCGGGCGGCACGCGACTCGCCGCGCCGGGACTGGTACGTCTGGGCCGATCCCAAGCCCGACGGCTCACCCCCGAACAACTGGCGCAGCGCCTTCGGCGGCGGGCCGGCGTGGACGCTCGACGAGCGCACCGGCCAGTACTACATGCACAACTTCCTGCCGGAGCAGCCCGATCTGAACTGGTGGAACGACGACGTGCGCGCAGCGTTCGACCACATCCTGCGTTTCTGGCTCCAACGCGGCATCGCCGGTTTCCGCATCGACGTCGCTCACGGCATCGTCAAGGACGGGGAGCTCCGCGACAATCCCGATCCGGCCGTCTCGACGTACAACGCGAATCGCGAAGACGTGCACGACGTCCTACGCCGCTGGCGTCGCGTCGTCGACGAGTACCAGCCCGACCGCGTGCTGCTCGGCGAGACGTGGGTGATGGAGCTCGAACGTCTCGCACGGTTCTACGGCAGCGGCGACGACGAGCTCCACCTCGCTTTCAACTTCCCGTTCACGTTCTGCGATCTCGACGCCCAGAAGCTGCGCGCGATCGTCGAGGCGAGCGAGGCCGCGCTCCCCGAGCGCGCGTGGCCGGTGTGGATGCTCTCGAACCACGACATCGTCCGCTTCCCGACGCGGATGGCCAAAGGCGACGAGCGCAGGGCGCGCGCGGCGCTCTTCCTGCTCACGACGCTCCGCGGCACGCCGGTCCTGTACTACGGCGACGAGCTCGGCATGCCCCAGGGCGACGTCCCGCGCGAGCAGCACCACGACATGGCCGGCCGGGACGGCGCGCGCACGCCGCTGCCGTGGAACGGTGGCTGGCGCGATCCCTGGCTGCCGCTCTCCGCGGACGTCGCGCCCGTCGCGGCGCAGCGCGACGACCAAGGCTCCTTGCTCAACTTCGCGCGCTCGCTGATCGCGCAGCGGCGGGCGAGCCCCGACCTCGTCGACGGTGCCTACGAGTCGTTGCCGTCACCCGACGGCGTCTGGGCATTCCGACGCGGCGACCACACGACCGTCGCGGTGAACCTCTCGGACGACGCGGCCGAGCTTGGCGACGGACTACGGCTCGCGCCGTGGCAGGGCGTCGTTCAGCGCATGTAGCGCCAGGCGTCCTGGATCACCGAGCGCTCGCCGACGACGAGCTCCACCCGGCGGCCGAGGATCTGCTGCAGCGCGTCGGCATCCGCGTCGTAGGGATCGCCGACGGCGACCTCGACCGCGCCCGAGTCCATGAAGCGGACGGGTACGGCGAACATCCGGCGCGCCACCTCGAGCGGCAGCAGCCGCGCCGCTTTCGGATCGAGTGGATGGCGCACGAGGTCGACGTAGCGCAGGCGGAACTGCTCGGCGAGGGCGCTGGCCAGCTCGGGCTCGAACAACCACCCACGCGCCAACAGCGTCTCGCCGAGGCGCATGCCGCTAATCCGGGCGGCCTCCAGTGCGGCGTCGAGCTTGTCGTTTGAGATCCAGCCCTTCCTCAGCAGGATCGTGCCGAGCATGGGGCGGACCTCGTCCTCGAAATAGCCATGGTCGAGACGCGGCGCCGCCGCGCCAGAAGCGAGGCGCAATCCGCCGCCGATGTAGCGCTTCTCAGTGCCGCCGCTCATCGCCCGAAATATCGGCCTTCGGCGCCGTCTGGATGATCACCCGACGGGTGGACGAGTTGAAAGCGGCAAAATGAGCGCGTGATCGATCTCCGCTCGGACACACTCACGCAGCCGACGCCCGCGATGCGCGAGGCGATCGCGAGCGCAACCGTCGGCGACGAGCAGAAACGTGAGGACCCGACGGTCAACGAGCTCGAGCGCCGCGGCGCCGAGTTCCTGGGCCACGAGGAGGCCGTCTTCCTGCCCACGGCGACGATGGCGAATCAGATCGCTCTGCAGATCCTCGGCCGGCCGGGCGATGCGCTCCTCGTGGAGCGCCACGCGCACATCATGCTCTCCGAGCTCGGCGGTCCTGCGGCCCACTCCGGCCTGCTCACGATCGGTCTGGAGGGAACGAAGGGACGCTTCTCGCCCGACCAGGTCGTCTCCGAGATCCGTGATCGCACGAGCGTGCACGTCGCGCCGACGCGGATCGTCACCGTCGAGAACACGCACAACAGTGCGGGCGGCCGTGCCTGGCCGCTGGGGGAGATCGACGCGATTGTCGCGACTTGCCGGGAGCATGACCTGGCCGTTCACCTCGACGGCGCGCGGCTCGTCAACGCCGCCGTCGCCTGCGGCGTGCCGACCGCGCGCATTGCCGGAGCGTTCGACGCGGTCACGATCTGCTTCTCGAAGGGCCTGGGCTGCCCGCTCGGCGCGCTGATTGCCGGGTCGCATGAGCTGATGCAGGCGGCGCGCCGGGGGAAGCACTTCTTCGGCGGCGCGATGCGGCAGGCGGGAATCGTCGCGGCGGCTGCGCTGTACGCGCTCGAGCACAACGTCGACCGCATCGCCGACGACCATGCCCGCGCCCGCCGCCTGGGTGAAGGTCTGCTCGACGCCGGCGTCAACGTCGACCTCGAGCAGGTGGAGACGAACTTCGTTCAGATCGACGTCGGACCCGACCGAGGGGACGCGATCGACCGCATGAAGCAGAACGGCGTGCTCGTCTCGACCACCGTGCATCCCACCGTCGTCCGCGCCGTCACACACCTCGACATCACCGACGACGACATCGACGAAGCCATCGCGGCAATCCCGGCCGCACTAACGCGCGACCAAAGCCGAAGCGTAAGCCAGGCGTAGCCGGCTTACGCGCAGGCGAACTGATGCGACGCGAGCACGCGAAGCATGCTCGCGCCGCACGGAAGGGACAGGCGCCAAGCAGCAAAGAGTGCGCGGGCTGAGCCCGCGCGCGTTCCCCCCGAAGCGGCCGTACCCCGCCTTACTCGTACTGCAAAGCCTGCAGTACGTTGAGCCTCGATGCGCGGCGCGCCGGGAAGATCGCCGCGATGATCCCCACGAGGATCGCCGCGATCGCGAAGACGATCAGCTGACCGACCGGAAGCGACAGGACGATGAAGTCGACGCGGGCGATCAGCAGTCCGGCAAGGATGATCCCGAGCGCGATGCCGATCGCGGCGCCGATCAGCGCCGTGATCACGCTCTCGTGCCGGATCATGCGCCGCACCTGACGGCGAGTCATGCCGATCGCGCGCAGCATGCCGATCTCGCGTGTGCGCTCGAACACCGTGAGCACGAGCGTGTTGACGATGCCGAACAGGCTGACGAC
>VAXO01000132.1 GCA_005888435.1 Actinomycetota bacterium
GAGGCCTGCAGGTCGTAGACGCGGATCCACAGGTGGTCGACGCGGCCGTCGGGCACGGCCTCCTCGCGGTCGCTGTGGACCGCTTCGACACTGTTGCCGTCGGGGTCGAGCAGGAACCCGCCGTAGTACGTCGGACCGTACTGCGTGCGCGGCCCCGGCGCGCCGTCGTCGCGGTACCCCGCGTCGACGCCCGCCTTCCAGAACGCGTCGACCTGCGCGCGGTCGCGGGCGCGGAAGCCGACGTGGAGACCGCGAGTCACCGGGTGCTCGGGGTCCGTCGGCCCGATGTCCCAGTCCTCCCACTCGACCAGCTCGGCGTCCGCATGGCTAGGCTCGACGCCCAGGACGCTCAGGACGGTGCGGTAAAAGCGCTCGGAGGCCGCGAGGTCCGAGACGGCGATGCCGACATGGTCGAACACCCGGCCGAGGCTACCGTTGCCGGCATGCCCGTTTGGGATTCGAACCCGCGCAAGGTTCCGATCGAAGACGCTGTAGGTCTAGAAGGCGGCACGAGATCGCGCATTCGCCGGAACCTTGGTGTCGATCAGCGACGGAAGAGCCGCGCTAAGAGCGAGCCGCGACGAGGAGCTGCACGCGCTGTTCGCTCGCGTTGCAGGTCGGCCTTCGCCCACGCGTTCTCGCGCATCCTGCGGCTCGCGTAGCGGGGCTTCCAGATGACCGGTTTCGGGCTCACGAGGGAATCATGACGCGTTTGCCTGGGCCCTGAATTGCTCACGCGGGCGAGTCGCGCCTCTCGCTCCGCTCCGCTGTCTCCGTCGAAGCGGAACGAGCCGACTTCGTCCGCAGGACCGCGCAGCGACGATGGGCCGCATACGCCGCTCGAGCCGTGGAGGCGGCGGGGATTGACCCGCGCAAGACTTTCTACAACGCCAGGGGGTGTCCCGGTCCGCACTTTGACCACTTCGGCGTTCGTCGCTCTTTCTACCCGTCAAAACGGGTCTGCCGGTCTCTTCGCGGCGGCTCGTGAGCGTTGCCGAGCAAGGCACTGCGCAAGCGTAGACTTGCGCGGTGCGCGTGGTCATCGCCGGTGCCGGATTTGGCGGGTTGGAGCTTGCGACGCTCCTCTCCGGGGCCGCGCCTGACGAGGTCGATGTCGTCCTGATCGACAAGGCTGACTCGTTCGTCTTCGGGTACTCGAAGCTCGATGTGATGTTCGGCCGCACGACCCTCGACGCAGTGCGGCTGCCGTATGCGGCGATCGACAAGCCCGCCGTTCGGTTCGTCCAGGAGACGGTGACGTCGATCGATCCGCAGGCGCGTCGTCTCACGACCGACGCGGGCGAGCACCAGGGCGACGTGCTTGTGATCGCGCTCGGGGCCGACTACGACCTCGCTGCGACGCCCGGCCTCGCGGAGTACGGCGACGAGTTCTATTCGGTCGCCGGTGCGGAGCGGCTTACCACGGCGGTGGGATCCTTCTCGGGTGGGCGTATCGTCATCGGTGTCTGCAGGGCGCCGTACAAGTGTCCGCCGGCGCCGAGCGAAACCGCGCTGCTCTTGCACGACACGCTGAGTGCGCGCGGCGTCCGCGGCGACTGTGAGATCGAGATCGTGATGCCGCTCCCCGCACCGGTGCCGCCGTCACCCGACACCTCGGCCGCGCTGCTCGCCGCATTCGCGGAGCGCGAGATCCGGTACACGCCCGGCCACGCCGTGACGTCGCTGCGCGAGGGGATCGCTGTGCTCGACGATGGCAGCGAGCGCCCGTTCGAGCTATTCCTCGGCGTGCCGGTGCATCGCGCGCCGGACGTCGTAATCGCGAGCGGGATGACAACCGACGGCTACATCCCCGTGAGCTCGCAGACCCTCGAGACCGCGTGGCCCGGCGTCTACGCATTCGGAGACGTGGCGACCGTCGGCGTCCCGAAAGCCGGGACGTTCTCTGAGGGCGCAGCGCGGGTCGTCGCAGCGTCGCTCCTCGCCACGATTCAGGGCGGCGAACAGCCGGCGCCGTACGACGGGCGCGCGTCGTGTTGGATCGAGTTCGGCGGCGGCCGCGTCGGCCGCGTCGACATCGACTTCCTCTCGGGGCCGGCGAAGACGGGGACGTTGCGCGAACCATCTGCCGCGCTCGTCATCGAGAAGGCCCACTTCGGCTCGAGCCGGCGTAGCCGCTGGTTCGGCCTCTAGCGCGAACGGCCGCACGAGAATACGTCGCTGGCAAAGGCTGGGTAGCGCTCGGTTCTCGGGCGCTACCCATCAGCGGCCTGGAGAAGTGGAGGCGGCGGGAATCGAACCGCGAAAGGTTTCCGCCGTCAAGCCGACGCGAATATGCCCGTCGGGTCAGGATGCTTCCGGGTGTAAAAGCTCATCTTCGACGGGGGTTGACGTGTGATCGTTGATGCTCATACGGATGTGTTGCACTTCGTCGGCGAGGACTTCGAGCTGGTCCTGCGCCGTGGAGAAGGGGGTGCCTTCCAGCGCTACTGGCTACAGAGCCTCTTAGCTGGTGGCGTCGGCGTTCAGATCTGTCCGGTGTACGGCGAAGGCGCGCGTCAAAGCGACGCACGTGAGCGAACGCTTGATCAAGTGGCGGAGTTCAACCATGTCGTCGAGGCCAATGCCGAGCGTGTCTACCACTGCCAGACGCGCGCCGACCTCGACGACGCTCGTCTGCGCCTCGTGCTGGCGATGGAGGGCGCCGAGCCGCTCGAAGGTGATCCGGATGCATTCGACGAGTGGTACGAGCGCGGTGTTCGCTCGGTGAGCCTGACCTGGAACCACCCGAATGACTTCGCCGGAGGGATCGACACACCGACCCAAGGGTTGACCGACCGCGGCCGCGCGCTCGTCCGTCGGTTCGACGAGCTCGGCGTCATGCTCGACCTTGCGCACGCATCTGCCCAGACCTGGCGCGACGTTGCGGAGGAAGACGTGTCGTTCTCCGTGACGCACGCAAACTGCCGCGAGCTCTGTGACCACCCGCGAAACCTCGCCGACTGGCAACTCGAACTGCTCGGAGAACGCGAGGGTGTGCTTGGGATGATGGCGCTCTCGTTTGTCGTCGCACCCGACGCGCCGACGGTCTGGCGCTGGCTCGACCACTTCGATCACGCAGTCGCCGTGATGGGCATCGAGCACGTGGGCATCGGAGCCGATTTCGTCGACCAGGTCGTCCCGACCGCTGGGGCGCGGTCAGCAGCCCGGACGCGAGTCGCACTTGACCGCTTCACGGCGCCTGAGCACTTTCCGTTCCTGGTCAGCGCTCTCCGCGAACGAGGCTACGACGGAGAGGAACTCGAGGGAATCCTGGGCGGAAACTGGCTCAGGATCCTCGAGGCGGCGCTCCCCGCCTGACGATGTTCGGCATGGCGGCTTTCGACCCGCATCGTCCGTTTCGTTTAGGGCTGCTGCCACGCGCATGCGCGCGAAGCGGCCGGATTTGCGGCGGCTGAGCACGAGCGACCGGACTCGAACCCGCGCAAGGTTCCCCCCGTCGACTGTGTGTTTAGCTCAGCAAAGTTCAGGCGCCCGCGAGCACCTGGCTGAACGCCCAGCCGCGGTCGCGCTGGATCGACCAGATTGAGAGTGTCTGTACGCCATTCGCCAAGGCGTAGTCGTAGACCTGCTCTGCATGCGCCAGTGTCGTGCGTTCCCTCTTGCTGGGCGCATCGTCAAGGCCGGGCATCAGCGTGATCCCCACC
>VAXO01000135.1 GCA_005888435.1 Actinomycetota bacterium
ATGGCGGAGATCCGGATCGGCACCTGCTCCTGGGCCGACGAAGCACTCTCCAAGCACTGGTATCCGAAGGGCCTTCCCGCGGGTGAGCGGCTGGCGCACTACGCGCAGCACTTCGACACGGTCGAGGTCGACTCGACGTACTACCGGCTGCCCGCGGAGGACATGGTGCGCCGCTGGGCCGAGCGCACACCGGACGACTTCGTCATGCACGTGAAGGCCTTCGGGCTGATGACGCGCCACCCCGTGAAGCTCGAGGCGCTGCCCCCGGATCTGCGTGACGACGCGCCGACCGACGACAAGGGCCGGGTCGAGCGGCCGTCGCGCGAGTTCCGTGCCGAGGTGTTCCGGCGCTTCCTCGACGCGCTGGAGCCGCTGCGCGCGGAGGGCAAGCTCGGCGGGATCCTCTTCCAGTTCCCGTCCTACGTCGTCTACAAGGATCGCTCGCTCGATTATCTGCAGTGGGCCCGAGAGCAGCTCGGCGACGACGAGATGCTGGTCGAGTTCCGTCACGTGAGCTGGCTGGACGACGAGCACCGCGCTGAGACGCTGCGCTTCCTCGAGGAGCTCGGAGCCGCCCACGTCATCGTCGACGCGCCGCGCATCGAAGGCGCGAAGAACTTAGTGCCCACGGTCCTCGCGCTCACGAGCGCGACGGCGTACGTGCGCTTCCACGGGCGCAACGCGGAGACGTGGAACAAGCGCGGCGGCAGCGCGGCGGAGCGGTTCGACTACCTGTACTCCGAGGAGGAGCTGCAGGAGTGGGTCGGGCCCTTGCGCGAGCTGGCCGAACAGGCCGAGCAGGCGTACGCGTTCTTCAACAACAACGCGACGAGCCCCGACGGTCGGGGCGGCCGCATGGCGCAGGCGGCCGCGAACGCGAAGGAGCTACAGCGGCTGCTCCAGGCAGCGAACGTCCCCGTGAGCGCCGGCGCGAAGAGCTGATGGACGTCCTCGCGGTCATCCACGGAGACAAGGTGCGAGCGGGGGTATTCGGTGACGCCGTCGCTGCGCGGGGCCATCGGCTCGAGGAATGGAGCCTGGCCTGGGGCACGTCGCTGCCGCGCCCGCTCGACGCGTACGGAGCGGTGCTCGTCTTCGGGGGCGCGATGCACGCCGACCAGGAGGGGCACCATCCCTGGCTGCGCGAGGAGGACCTCTTCTTGCACCGGCTGCTCGACCTGCACAAGCCGGTGCTCGGGATCTGCCTCGGCGCGCAGCTGCTCGCGAAGGCCGCGCACGCGCCCGTCGGGCCGGCGAACGAGCCGGAGATCGGCTGGTATCCCGTCCAGCTGACGGACGACGCTGCCGACGATCCGGTGCTCGGCGACCTGCCGGCGCGGTTCGACGCGTTCCAGTGGCACTACTACGCGCACGCGCTGCCGGCCGGCGCGGTCGAGCTCGCGCGAAACGACCTGTGCACGCAGGCGTTCCGGCTGGGCGATAGCGCGTGGGGCGTGCAGTTCCATCCGGAGGTCACGCTCGAACAGATCGAGAGCTGGATAGACGAAGACGAGCCCGTCCCGCCGGGCTTGCTCGACGAGACGCGCAAGCGCATCGAGGGCTGGAACGAGCTAGGGAAGAGCCTCTGCAACGCGTTCGTCGAGGTCGCCGAGCGCGTAGCGACGCCGGCCTAGCGGCACGCGTATCGGTGTCGAAAGGCTGGGGTCAGACCCCTCCGGGGTCAGACCCCTTACCGCGCGAGCGGTAAGTCGTCGTGCCGAGACCACTCGTGCCAGGAACCGGCGTAATTGCGCGCGCGGTAGCCGGCCGCGCGCAGTGCGAGGGTCGCGATCGCGGAGCGCGAGCCCGAGTGGCAGTACGCCACGATCTCCTCCGCGTCGCCGATCCGCGCGCGAATGTGATCGCCTGGGAGCGGCGCACCGGAACCGGCGAAGAGCTCCTCCACGTGCACGTTGCGCGCGCCCGGGATGTGGCCCTGGCGCGGATCGCACGGATACCCCCGCTTGCCCGTGTACTCCTCCGTCGTGCGCACGTCGAGCAAGGTCAGCCTCGGATCTTCGAGCCTGCCCGCAAGCTCCTCGCGCGTCGGGATTGCGTCGAGGCTAGGCTCGAACGTCGTCTTGACCGGCTGCAGCTGCACCTGGCCGACCTCGGGAGCGCCGGGCCACGCGGCAAGCCCGCCGAGCAGCACCGCGACGCGCGGGTGCCCCGCGAGCTCGGCCATCTGCGCCGCCGGCATCGCACCGACGCCGTCGCCGCGGTCGTAGAGAACGAGCCGCTCCAGGCCCGTTACGCCGTGCCGCCGCAGCCGCAGGCCGACCTCCGACGCGAGCGGCTCGAGCACGGCCCGGTCGCTCATCGGCGGCGGCGACCCGAGCACGAGCGGTCGCGAGCCGGGGATGTGACCGCGCGCATGTGCGTTCGGCCCGCGCACGTCACCGATCACGAGGTCGTCGGCCCCGAGCTCGCGCTGAAGCCACTCGACGTCGACGACTGCAGGCAGGTCAGACACGGGAGAGGAACTCTCTCAGGATCGCGTTGAACTCGCCGGGACGTTCGAGGTTCACGAGATGGCCGGCGTCGGGGACGACGCGAATGTCGAACTCGGAGAGCTCACCCGGCGTCACGAAGTTCTCGTGCTCGCCGACCACGAACTGCAGCGGCCCGCGAAAGTCGCGCGCGAGCGGTGTCGAGTCCTCCCGGTCGCGGATCGCCTCGAGCGCGCCGATCAACCCGTCGGCGTCGCGATACAGCAGCGACGGATCCGCGTTCTCCGGGCTCGCGAACAGCTTCGGCTCCATGAAGCGCCATAGTCCGTCCGGTCCCTCGCGGCGGATCAGCTCGATCGTGTCCGCACGCCCGGCGCGCC
>VAXO01000120.1 GCA_005888435.1 Actinomycetota bacterium
CTGTGGGGCGAGATGTCCCTCGTCGGGCCGCGCCCGCTCCCCATCCGCGATTACGAGCAGCTGCAGGAATGGCACCGCAAGCGCTATCTCGTGCTGCCGGGCATGACCGGGCTGTGGCAGGTCTCCGGCCGCATCGACCTCAGCTTCGACGACCTCGTTCGGCTCGACTTCTACTACATCGAGAACTGGTCGATCTGGCTCGACA
The DNA here is from genome assembly GCA_005888435.1 of Actinomycetota bacterium. Taxonomy (GTDB): domain Bacteria; phylum Actinomycetota; class Thermoleophilia; order Gaiellales; family Gaiellaceae; genus 3-1-20CM-4-69-9. The sequence goes on from VAXO01000120.1 coordinate 206, forward strand.
TCTCGATCCTCGCTAAGACGCTCCCCGCCGTGCTCGCACGACGGGGAGCGTATTGACATTCCGTTCTGACCCTTCGGGTCAGAACGGATTTGTACGCCGCTTCGCGGGAACGCGCGCGGGCGGAGCCCGCGCGCTCCTTGTGCCTCCGTATTAGCGCGTCGCAGTGCGTACTGACAGCTGGCTGAGCCCCAGCTCGCTCGTCGCGGCCACGCGCACGACGTAGGTTCCGCGCCGGACTTTCTTGCGTCGACCGTCCCGGCCGTTCCAGTGCACCGTCGCCGTCCCCGCAGCTCGGCGGCCTTTCGCGACCGTGCGCAGGATCCCGCCCGAGCGCGTCTCGATCGTCACGCGGATCGTCGCGTCGCGCGTGAGCGTGAAGGCGATCGTGCGCGCTTGCGCGCCGACGCGGAGAAAGCCGAGCGTGTTATCGAGCGTGAAAGCTCGGTCGGCGGTGGAGACCTGTCCCTGATCGTCCGTCGCGGTGACGTTCCAGTGGTAGCGGCCCTCGGGCGCGCCGGCACCGTCCCAGCTGAGCTTGTAGCGACCGGGGGCCTTTGCCGCGGAGTCCAGCTCGCGCGTGCTGCCGTCAGGGCCGACGAGCTTCGCGCTCACGGTCGACGGGCGCACGAGCTTGTACGTCAACGGCTCGAGGTCGGCGACGCCGTCGGCGTTCGGCGACAGCGTCGGCGCGACCGGCGGGGCGTACACCCCGGTGTAGGCGATCACGAGCGCCTCGCCGACCGGCCGCTCGCCGGCTGCGTCGGACGGGCGGTTGAGCACCTTCCCGTCGAACGCGACGGTCGTCGAGCCGCCTGAGTCCAGCGCGAATCCCGACATGCACCTGTAGCGCACGAGCGTCTGCGCGAGGTCCCAGTTCGTGATCCCGATGCTCCACCCGGGCCGGCGTCCGTCGACGGCGACCATGACGATCGTGCCGTCCGCGCGCTGGCCGATCGCCGTGCGCGGATCGCGCCCACGCAGCTGCACGGGGGTCAACGCCTCGCCCGCATTGAAGATCGGCTTGCCGTCGCGCACGAGCGTCGGGCCGGCGCTGACGGCATCCGTCACCGACGCCCAGTCGCCCGGCAGCGGGATGCGCACCGTGAGCTGTGTCCCGACGGGAAGCGCCGCGAACGCACGCGCCGCGGTCCCGCGGGCGACGATGACGGCGCCCTCCGCCGGCACGTCTGTGCTCGCGCCGCTCGTCACCGACACGATCGTGCCGGCGAGGTCCTGGCGCGGTGTCGCCGGCGGAAACGGCTCGAGCACGAGGGTGACCCCGTTCTTGGCAGCCGGAGTGTCGCCGCCCCACACGGGCGTGAAGAGCGCCGCGGCGTTGGCGCGCGGCGGCTCGTTCAGCTGGGCGAGCGGGTACCAGACATTGTCCGGCCCGTGCCAGCGCCCGAACCACGGCACCTTCTCCGTGTGCAGCATCGCGCTCGAGTCGATGCCGACGGCCGCACGGCCGAGCGCGGACTGGTGCTCGACGACGCCGCTCTGCATGAGCAGTCCGCTGGGCCAGCCCCCCGTCCAATGGAAGAAGTCGCCGTTGACGCCGACCGTCGTCATCTGCGGCGACGCGTCTCGCTCGATGGACGAGACCGTCTGCCGGCCGATGATCGTCCCGTTCGAGAGCAGCGGCGTGAGCTTGTAAAGCCCTTGCGGCTTCGGCGCCGTCACGACGTACATCACGACCGGGCCCGCCGGGGTCCACCGCAGAACGCGCTGATAGCTGACGCCCGGCATAAGCTGCGTGACGGCCGCCGCCGCCTGCGATGGGAGCAGCAACGCAACGAGGACCACGAAGAGAGCTGTGCGACGCATACGACCCCTGTTGAAGCTAGCGCACGCGGCGGCGATTCTCGCCGTTTTTTCCTTTCTCCTTACAACCGCCGGCGGCAATGCAGCCGTTGCGCGACACAACCGCCCCGTGCCGATCCTCATGTACCACGTCATCGCTCGAGCGCCTGCCGGCGCTGCGTTGCCCGAACTGTTCGTGCGCCCGTCGGACTTCGCCGGGCAGATCCGTTGGCTCGCCGCACACGGCTTTCACGCCGTGACCTTGCATCAGGTGTACGACTACTGGCTCCGCGGCACGCCGCTCCCTGCGCAGCCGATCGTGCTGAGCTTCGACGACGGAACGCTCGGACAGCACACACACGCGCTGCCGGTGCTCCGCAAGCTGCACTGGCCCGGCGTGCTGAACCTCAAGGTGAACGCGTTGAAGTCGAAATACACGCTGCCGCCGTGGCGCGTGCGCCAGATGCTCGCCGCCGGCTGGGAGCTCGACTCCCACACGATCACGCACCCTGACCTGACGCAAGTCGGCGACGCACAGCTGTGGCATGAGGTCGACGGCTCTCGCGTAGAGCTTCGGCAGATGTTCCACGTTCCCGTCGACTTCTTCTGCTACCCGTCGGGCCGCTACGACGCGCGCGTGATCGCGGCGGTCCGTCGCGCCGGCTACCTCGGCGCGACGACGACGAACTACGGGCTCGCGCGGCCGGCCGACATCTACACCCTCGACCGCATCCGGATCAACAGCTCCGACGGCATCAGCGGGTTCGCGCGCAAGCTCCAGGGTCTGACCAGCTAGCCATACTGAGCCGATGCCAGCGGCGCCCAAGATCCTCGCGGTCGCCTCCGCGACCGACCTCGACTTCCGCTACGGCTGCACTCCTGCGTGGTGGCAGATCTGGAAGGGCCTCTACGAGGTCGGCGTCGACCTCATCGTCACCCCCTACCGCGGACGCGCGGTCGAATCGCCTTGGTGGCGGACGGCGCCGAACCCGCTGTACCGCGAGGCGGAGCTGTTCGCCGGCGCGCGCGGCGTCGCGGCCAGGCTCAAGGGCGACACGCTGCTGCGCCGCGCCGAGGAGCAGCCGGAGGACACGCTCGGCGACAGGCTCACGCGGAAGACGATCTGGAGCTACGTGACGCCGCGCTGGCAGCGCCATCTCGAACGTGTCATCGAGCGCGAGCGCGACATCGCGGCGGTGATCGTGTTCACGGTGCCGATGGCGCATCTGCGCGGCATCCCGACGCATCTCCGTGAGCGCTACGACGTTCCGGTTGTCTTCTACGACGGCGACGTGCCGATGAGCCTGCCTGAGTTCGGCGGCATGGACACGGGCTTCAACTACTACCACGGGGCCGATCCCTCCGAGTACGACCTCGTCATCTCGAACTCCGAAGGCGGCCTCGAGCGCCTGCGCGAGCTCGGTGCGCGCCGCGCGGAGCCGGTCTTCTGGGCAGCCGACCCGGAGCTCTTCCAGCCGGCGCCGGTCGAGAAGGAGTACGACGTCTTCTTCTACGGCTACGGCGACAAGTTCCGTCGCGAGTGGATGCAGGCCCTGATCGGCGAGCCGAGCCGCGCGGACGGAGAGATCGACTTCGCGCTCGGCGGGAAGGATTTCCGCGGCGACGTCGGGAATGCGCGCCTGATCGGTGACGTGCCCTTCAACGTCTTCTCCCAGGCCATCTCACGCGCGCGCATCAACCTGAACGTGACGCGCCGCTCGCACGCGACCGTGTACGCGTCGTCGACTTGCCGGCCGTTCGAGCTCGCCGCGTCCGGCGCGGCGATCGTCTCGAACCCGCACGAAGGAATCGAGCGTTGGTTCGAGGTCGGCTCCGAGCTGCGCGTCGTCTCCTCGGCCGAGGAAGCGCTCGCGACGTATCGCGAGCTTCTCGCCGATCCCGGTGCCGCGGAGGGGATGGGACGCCGCGCGCGCGAGCGCGTTCTCGACGAGCACACCTACGCGCACCGCGCGCGCCAGATTCTCGAGCTCGTCGGCCTGCGTGCGCCGGTGGGCGCCCGTGGCTGAGCAGCTCGGCGAGCTCGAGCGCATCGCGATCGTCCCGGCGCTCAACGAGGAGGAGACGGTGGGCCGTGTGATCGGCGAGATCCGAGCCTTCGATCCAGGCTTCGACATCGTCGTCGTCGACGACGGCTCGACCGACCGCACGGCGGGCGTCGCCGCCGACCGCGGCGCGCATGTGCTGCGGCTGCCGTTCAACCTCGGCATCGGCGGCGCGATGCAGACCGGCTTTCGCTTCGCCTTCGAGCACGGCTACGACATCGCCGTGCAGATCGACGGCGACGGCCAGCACGATCCGCAGCAGCTGTCGAAGATCCTCGCGCCGGTGCTCTCGGGCGAGGCGGACCTCTGCGTGGGCTCGCGCTTCACCGGCGACGGCGCTTATCGCTCGACCTTCGCCCGCCGCGTGGGAATCAAGATCTTCGCGGGGGTCGTCTCCGCCGTCGTGCGGCAGAAGGTGACCGACACGACTTCGGGGTTTCGCGCCGTCAACCGCAGGGGGATCGCGCTGTTCGCCGCGGACTATCCGCACGACTATCCGGAGGTCGAGGCGACCGTGATGCTCGTCAAGCACAAGCTGCGCCTGCAGGAGGTCCCGGTCGAGATGCGCGAGCGCGGCGGCGGCGCGTCGTCGATCACCGCGGTTCGGTCCGTCTACTACATGACGAAGGTCCTGCTGGCGATCTTCGTCGGGCTCTTTCGTCGTTATGCCGTCCCATTCGAGGAGGAACACCGATGACTCCACTCCCCGTTTCGATCGCCGCGGCGGTCGCCTCGTTCCTGCTGCTCGTCGTCGTGTTCGAGTTGATCCGCTCGCGACGGCTGCGCGAGCGCTACGCCTTGCTCTGGCTGCTGACCGGCGTCGTGCTGCTCGCCTTGTCGCTCTGGCGCGGCGGGTTGAACACGATCGCCGGCTGGTTCGGCGTGGAGACGTATCCGCCCGCGATCCTCGGCGCGATCGGCGCGCTCTTCATCCTCGTCGTGCTGCTGCACTACTCGACCGTGATCTCGCGCCTCTCCGACCAGAACACGATCCTCGCGCAGCGACTCGCGCTGCTCGAGCAGCGGGTCCGGGAGGGTTAGGGCAGCATCACCGTGCTCGGACGTGTCACCACGTAGATGTCGCCGAGCGTCGTGTCGTTGAGCCAGTTGGCCGCGACACCGATCCGATATGTCCAGGTGCCCGGGCCGGGCCGATCGGTGAACGCGGGCACGCGCGTTGTCGCGATCGCCTGCGTCGAGAGCACGCAGTTGTCGGACGAGCCGTTGAGGCGGCCCGCGCAGCCGACGTCGCCGTTCGGAGCGTTCGCCCGCAGGACGCGGTAGAAGACCCGCGCGGCCCGCGGTTTCAGGCCCCGCCACGTGAGCTCCACCGCTCCGTTCTGCACGGACGCGTGCACGGTCGCTGCGACGGGGATCAGCGTGTCCGGTGCGCGGACGGCGAGCCTCCCCTGGTCGTGGAGGCGCGGGATCGCCGCGAGGACGCCGAGCGGCAAGACGGCGAAGACAACGAAGGCCGCGACGACCACGACGGTCAGACGCCGTCCCGGACGCTCCGGCCGGACCGGTGCGGGGCGCGCGCGCACGCCAGGGACGAGCAGCGCGACGGACGCCGTCAGCAGGATGTATGCCGGGAAGGCGGGCAGCATGATTCTGAAGAAGCTCGCGTCGTCGATCGACGCCGGGATGTACGTCCCTTTCACGAGCAGATAGACGACGAACCAGGTGCCGACGAGCAGCAGGCCGCGTCGCGAGCGCGCGAGCAACCCGACGAGCCCGCCGACGGGCAGCCATTCGATCACGCGGGAGATCCAGAAATGCTCGCGGAAGCCGAGCAGGACTTGATGCAGGTGTTCCCAGCTGTTCAGCTTCGGCCCGTGGATGCGGCGGAGCAGGTCGCCGGGCCCGGAAGCGAGCCGCACGGGCTGGGCCGGGGCGGCTGCGAACTCGCCGAGGCCGCGGTATTTCCAGACCAGGAGCGCGAGCAGCGACGGCGCCAGTCCCGCCGCGAAGGCGAGCAGCGAGCGCCAGCGCTCAACGACGAGCAGCAATCCCGGCGCGACGAGGAAGAGCGCGTTCGAGGGCTTGATCGCAATCGAATAGCCGGCTGCGAGACCCGCGAGCGCGCCGAGCTCCCAGCGTTCTGAGTCGAGCGCGCGCAGGCACAGGTACGCGGACACGATCAGCGCGACCATCGCCGGGAAGTCGGGCACGGACGTCAGGCCGAGCGTCTGCGGCAGCGTCAGCTCCGTGTACTTCTGGTGGTAGCCGACCTCGACGAAGACGATCCCGAAATACGGGACGAGGACCCAGAGGAGTGCTGCGAGGTAGCCGAAGAGGCGGCCCGCGATACGTGCGCCGATCCCGTACATGCAGAGCAGCGAGAGGGGGAGGAGCACGAGCGTGTTGAACATCACCATCGCCGGCAGCCCCGCGACGAGGTTCGGCCCGGCGAATGCGGCGACCGGCAGCAGCAGGATCGACCACCCATAGCCCACGTAGGAGGGCGGCAGGTGGCCGTGCGCCAGCAGGTAGGCGCCGGTGTAGTGCCAGATCTGGTCGCCGCCCGCGTAGTAGAGCCAGCCGTTGTGCCGCACGGTCAGCGCCAGCGCGAGCACCGCGAGCCACTGGATGCCCACGAGCGCCCCGAGCACGTAGGCCGGGCGCACCTCGGACGCGGCGCGCCAGGCGCGGCGTGCCCGAACGAGGGCGGTGTCGAGCCGCGCGGGCGCTGCGGCGGTCTGGGAGGTCACGCGGGAGCGGGCGTGCCGGCGTGCTCGCGGTACCAGGCGACCGTTCGCGCGAGCCCCTCACGAAGCGGCGTGCGCGCCTCGAATCCGAACAGCTCGCGCGCGCGCGTCGCGTCGATGCTGCGGCGCGGCTGTCCGTTCGGCATCGAGGTGTCCCACGTAATCGTGCCGCGGAAGCCCACGACGTCCGCGACCAGCTCGGCGAGGTCGCGAATCGAGATCTCCTTGCCGGCGCCGAGGTTGACGGGCTCTGGCCCGTCGTAGCGCTCGGCGGCCAGCACGAGGCCCTCGACGCAGTCTTCGACGTAGAGGAACTCACGTGTCGGTGAGCCGTCTCCCCAGAGCACGACCTCGTCGTCGCCGGCGGCCATCTTGCGGATCAGGTCGGCGATCACGTGGGCGTTCGTCTCGTGGAAGTTGTCCCGCGGCCCGTAGAGGTTCGCGGGAAGCAGGAAGATCGCATCGGTGCCGTACTGCTCGCGGTACGCCTGCGCGCCGACGAGGATCGACTTCTTCGCCACGCCGTACGGCGCGTTCGTCTCTTCCGGATAGCCGTTCCAAAGGTTGTCCTCGCTGAACGGGATCGGGGCGAACTTCGGGTACGCGCAGACCGTTCCTGTCATGACGAGTTTGCGTGTTCCCGTCAGCCGCGCCTGCTCCAGCACGTGCGCGCCCATCATCAGGTTCGCGTACCAGTAGCGCCCCGGGTTCGCGCGGTTGGCGCCGATGCCGCCGACCTCTGCCGCGAGGTGGAAGACCAGCTCGGGCTCTGCGTCCGCGAACACCCGAGCGGTGTCGTCGGCACGCGTCAGGTCGTAATCGGCACGGCGTGCGACGAAGACGTCGTGCCCGTCGTCGCGGAGCCGCTCGACGAGGTGCGAGCCGAGGAAGCCGCCCCCGCCTGTGACGAGCGCCTTCATGCGGGCGCGCGGGTCTTCGTCAGCCAGTCGACGCGGCCTAGCCAGCGCTCGCGGTTCTCCGCGTACCACGCGATCGTCTTGGCGACGCCTTCCTCCCACGAGACGCGCGGCTCCCAGCCGGTTTCGCGGTTCAGCTTCTCGTAACCGACGCGGAGCGCCACCACCTCGCTTGCGCCGGGACGGTAGCGGTCGGCCGTGGAGACGATCTCGCGCGAGTTGTCCCAGTAGCCGTTCTCGTGGCCGATGCGCAGGATCATGTCGGCCCAGTCGGCCATGGAGATGTTCTTGCCCTGCCCGTAGACGTAGAGGTCGCCGGGAATCCCGCGTGCGGCGACCATCAGGTGGCCGCGCACGCCGTCGGTGCAGAAGCAGAAGTCGCGCATCGGGTCGAGCTGGCCGAGCTCGATCGTCTCGCGCGACAACGCCTGCGTGATGATTGTTCCCGTGACGTAGCGCGGGTTTTGCCGCGGCCCGTAGTTGTTGAACATGCGCGTGACGACGCCGGGCAGGCCGAACGCGTCGTGATAGTTCATCGTCAGGAAGTCGGCGGCAACCTTCGACGTCGCATAGACAGACTTGGGGTTGATCGGCGAGCGCTCGTGCAGGATCAGCCCGCCCTCCTCGTCGAAGTCGTGGTGGTGCGCGACCGCTTCGCGCACGTTCCCGTATTCCTCCGACGTGCCGGCGGTGTCGAACTTCTCGAGCTCGAGGCCGTTGTCGACGATCGACTGGAGCAGGTTCAGCGTCCCGACCGTGTTCGCCATCACCGTCTCGTACGGCCGGTGCCAGGACTCGCCGACGTGCGCCTGTGCGCCGAGGTGGAAGACGTACGGCTTGTCGGGCGCGTCGACCAGGTCCTTGACGAGGTAGTCGATGGACGTCTTGTCGGTGAGATCGGCGAAGTGCACGTGCACGCGCTCGCGCAGCCGGCCGATGTTGTTCAGCGCGCCGCTCGAGGTCGCGCGGACAAACGCCTCGACGTTCGCGTCCAGGTGGACGAGCGCCTCGGTCAGGTGCGAGCCCATGAAGCCGTCGGCTCCCGTGACCAGGCACGTGCGCCCCGAAAAGTATTCGCCGAACTCGCGCCGCAGGTCTGCGAGCGCGTCGTCCGTCCAGGTGGAGTCGGGTCGGTCTGCTTTCATGCAGCGGTGCTCGCCGAGGAGCAGGCCAAGGTTAGCCCCGCTCGCGGCCGGAGTGCGCTGCGAAGCGGTGCCCTAACAGGACTTTCATATGTCGCGCTGAGCCTCGCGGCCGCCCTCGCCGGGGCGTTCCTGGCGCACAAGTTCGGGCGGAACCTGCGGACGGACGGGTTCATGGCCGCCTACGGGGTCTACCTCGTGCTGGTGCTCGGGGCCCAGGCCTTCCGGATGGTCGTCGTCCCCGATCTCACGCGTGCCGAGGAGGAGGGCAGGCTCGGGGCCGAGTTCCGGGCCTACTGCGTGGCCTTCCTCGTGGTCGCCGTCCCGGCGACGCTCGTGACCGTCGCTTTCGCGGGCTTCTTCGGCGAGCTCGTGACGGGCAGGCTGCCGCCCGTCTCGGCCACCGTGGCCGCGGATGCGCTGCCGTGGCTGATCCCTGCCGCTTTCCTGCAGCTGCTGGCGGCGCTCGCGGCCAGCGCCCTCGCAGCAAGGAACAGCTATGCCGCCGCGGCGCTCGGCTTCGCGCTCGGCGGCGTCGCCGGCCTCGCGTTCTTCGTGGTGGCCGCGGACGCGCACGGGATCGTGTCTCTCGCATGGGGGCTGACGCTGAACGGCGCGGTCGCGGTCGCAATCCCGGGGGTGGTGTTGCTCATGCGCGGCAGCCGCGTCCGCCGTCACCGGGGCGTGCCGTTGCACCTGCGCCACCGCTTGTGGCTGCTGCTGTACGGCGCGGCAACGCCGCTCGCCGCCCAGGGGCTGTACCTGATCGCCTTGCGCTTCGCGGCCGGCACGGGCGAGGGAAACGTCACGTCGCTCTCGTACGCCTACCTCCTCGCCGGGATGTTCACCAGCGCGACGGCGTTCTCGCTGGCGCTGATCGCGACCGCGCCGTTGACGCGGCGCGGGCTGGACGTGGAAAGCGCCGCTGCGCACGTCGTCAACTCGGCGTGGGTGTCGCTCGCGTTCGTTGGCGCGGCGGCCGGGCTGGTCGCGCTCGTCGGCGGTCGCGTCGTGACGGCGTTTCTCGGCGACGCGTATGCGGGCAACGTCGGCGACGACCTCGGACGCCTCGTGGTCTTCCTGGCCCCGTGGATGATCGCGAGCGCGTCCTTCTCGATCACCTATCCCCTGATGTTCGTGATGCACCGGACGCGATGGTTGGTGCCCATCGCGGTCGCGGCGCTGCTGGTCGACATACCGATCTCGATCGTCGGGCGGTCGCTCTGGGGATTGACGGGCGTGACGGTTGCCCTCGGCGTGTCCGCAGGGCTCCTCGTCCTCGCTTTGATGGCGTCGCTGTCGTTGCGGATGCTCGCGCTGTCGGTGCTCGGTCTCGCCCGGCTGTCGCTGCTCGTCGGCGCCGCCACCGCGCTCGCGTTCGGCGGCGCGTCGCTCGTGCTCAGCGCGGTGCCGGCGGCCGCCGCGGGCCTGGCGCTCTATGCGCTCCTGCTCATGGCGATGCGCGAGCTCGGCCTCGCGCAGGCGTGGCACTACGTGCGCGCGCTCCACTGACAGACGCGGCCCGTAGAATCCTCTGAATGTCCGGGCCGGAAGCGAAAAACCCGGCGCCTGCAGGCATTTCCGCGCCGGACGATCTCGACGTCGCCGATCTCTTCGAGCGCCTTCGCGAGGAGCTGCGCCGCGGGGCGGGCAGCGGCGGCGGCGCGGAGTCCGAGTTTGCGGCAACACGGGCGCTCGCAGAGCGCTTCTGGCCGGTCACGGCCGAGCGCGAGGCGGGCGGCGGACCGAAGGGCCTCGCCAAGCGAATCCTGCGCAAGCTCATGCGCTGGTACGTCGAGCCGCTCGCGGGCGACCAGCGCGTCTACAACAGCGCGGTGCTCAAGCTCGTCGACGCTCTGTCGGAGCGCGCCGACACCGCGGCCGCGTCGAACGAGCGCGCTCGCCAGCTGCTCCGTGAGCTGGAGGAGCGGCTGACTCGCGTGGAGCGGCGCGGGGGAGGCGGTGCCGCCTCCGCCCCGCCGGCGACGGTGGCGGCGCAGCCCGCCGCCGCAGCGCTGCCGGACTACTTCGCGTTCGAAAGCCGAATGCGCGGGAGCGTCGAGGCGATCCGCGATCGCCAGAGGCGCTATGTCGAGGACTTCCGGGAGGCCGCGCCGGTGCTCGACATCGGCTGCGGGCGCGGCGAGCTCCTCCAGCTCCTGCGCGAGGCGGGCGTTGCGGCTCGCGGGATCGACGCCGACGCGGACATGGTCGCCTACGCGCGCGGCGACGGCCTCGACGTCGAGCAGGCGGATCTCGTCGAGTACCTCGAGCGCGTGGACGAAGGGTCGCTGGGCGGGATCTTCATGGGCCAGGTGGTCGAGCATCTGCCGCCCGGCGTGCTGGTTCGCTCGCTCGGGCTCGCGGCTCGGAAGCTTCGGCCCGGAGGCGTCCTCGTCGCGGAGACGATCAACCCGCTGTCACCGCTCGCGCTGCGCCACTACTTCGCCGACCTCACGCATGCGCAGCCGCTCGTCCCGGAGACGCTGCAGCTGCTCGCACGGCAGTCCGGCTTCGCCGACACCGAGGTGCGCTACCTGAACGAGCCTGCGGAACGCCTGACCGAGCCCGACGATCCCGTGATCGCCGCCAATGTCCGCCGGCTCAACGAGCTGCTCTTCGCGCCGCTCGACTACGCCCTCATCGCGCGCACCGCCGCCGATGCGTAATCACAGAACGTTTTCATTCGCGTCACAGACACGTCACGTCTTTCGCCATAACGTGTCGGTGGGCGGGCGCGGTGGGACCCGGGAACACGTACGTGTACATCTAGAGGACATACGGTGAGGATCGCCGTCTGCGCTCCGCAGGTGCCGTTCGCGCGCGGCGGCGCCGAGATCTTCGCCGACGACCTGGTCGCAGAGTTGCGCGAGCGTGGACACGAAGCCGACCTCGTCACCGTGCCGTACAAGTGGTACCCCGGCGAGCGGGTGCTCTCCCAGGCCTTCCTGTGGCGGCTGCTCGACCTGAGCGAGGCCGACGGACGGTCGATCGACCTCGTGATCGCGACGAAGTTCCCCTCGTATGCCGTCCGCCATCCCCGCAAGGTCGTCTGGCTGCTGCACCAGTTCCGCCAGGCCTACGAGCTCGACCGGACCGAGCTCGGCCAGTTCGGCGAGAGCGCGGAGGACCGTGCGACGCGCCGCGCCGTGCAGCGCCTGGACAAGGTCGCGCTCGCCGAGGCGCGGAAGCTCTTCGCGACGTCGCGCAACGTCGCCGAGCGCATCAAGCGCTCGACCGGGCTCGACGCAGAGGTCATGCCGCACCCGCCACAGGAGCTCCCGTATCGCACAGAGAGCTACGACGACTTCGTCCTCTCCGTCGGCCGGCTCGACCGCGCCAAGCGGCACGATCTGCTGCTCGAGGCGCTCGCCGCGGACGCGTCGCTGCGCTGCGTGATCGTCGGCGACGGCCCCGACCGTGACCGGCTCGAATCGGTCGCCCAGCAACGCGGCCTCGACGGCCGTGCGCGCTTCACCGGGCGGGTCGACGAAGACGAGCTCGCCGGTCTCTACGCACGCTGTCTCGCCGTCTACTACGCGCCGGTGGACGAAGACTTCGGGATGGTCCCGTACGAGGCATTCCTCTCCGAGAAGCCCGTCGTCACGACGACCGATTCCGGCGGGCCGCTCGAGGTGGTCGCTGACCGCCGCACCGGCCTCGTCTGCGAACCGCGAGCCGCCGCGCTCGCAGAGGCGTGCTCGTGGCTCCGCGCCCATGTCGACGACGCGAAGGCATGGGGGCGCGCGGGGAAGGAGATCGCTCGCCGCGTGTCGTGGGACGAGACGATCGCCCGTCTCCTTTCGTGAGAGTCGCTTACTACTCGCCGCTCCCGCCGGAGCGGTCCGGCATCGCCGACTACTCGGCCCTGCTGCTCCCGGCGCTCGAAAGGCTGATCGACATTGACGTCGTGCGCCGCGGGCGCACCCGGCCGGTCGCCGCCGACCTCGCGCTGTATCACGTGGGCAACGATCCCGAGTCGCACGGCTGGATCGTCGAGGCGCTGCGCCGCCGCCCCGGAGTCGTCGTCCTGCACGACTTCGTCCTCCACCACCTGGTCGCCGGTCTGACCATCGGCCGCAAGGACGGGCCCGGCTACCTCGCCGCGATGGAGCGCGACTCCGGTGTGCCGGGGCGCCTGCTTGCCCACGGCGTGCTCGACGGACGCGTGCCGCCGCCCTGGGAGACGCGGCCCGAGGAGTTCCCGCTGGCGGGTGAGGTCCTCGGCTCCGCGACGGGACTGATCGCGCATTCGCACTACGTCGAGGAGCAGGCGCGCGACGCCGCGTACGCCGGCCCGATCTGGCGGATCCCGCACCCCGCCTGGCCCATGCCCGACGTCGTCCCCGCGAATGTGGAAGGGCGTCCGCTCTTCGGCTGCTTCGGCCACATCAACGCAAGCAAGCGAATCCCACAGCTGCTCGACGCGTTCGCCGCAGTGCGCCGCCGCCATCCGCACGCCAAGCTGCTGCTCGTCGGCAGTGCCTCGCCGCGCTTCGATGCGAGGCGCCTCGTCGGCGACGGCGTGGAGCGAATCGACTACGTCGACGAGCAGCGGCTGTGGTCGCTGATGGCCGCATGCGACGCATGCATCTCGCTCCGCGCGCCGACGATGGGCGAGACGTCCGGCAGCGTGATCCGGGCGCTGTCGCTCGGCCGGCCGCTCGTCGTCAGCGAGCTCGGCTGGTTCGCGGAGCTACCCGACTCCATTGCGCTGAAGGTCCCGGTCGACGAAGACGAGGTTCCCGCCCTCGCCGCTGCGCTCGAGCTCCTCGCCTCCAGCGAGCCGACGCAGCTCGCGATGAGCGAGGCTGCGCTCGAGTACGTCCACCGGGAGCACGACGTCGGGCCGGTGGCCGAGCAGTACGTTGCCGCACTCGAGGAAGCGGCCGGCGGCACGATCGTCGCCGACGCCGTCGTCAGTGAGGTTGCGCGTGCCGCGGCGGACATCGGCATCGAGCCTGGGACGTCGTTCAGCGCCGAGCTCGCCGAGCGTCTCGACGAGGTCGGCCTCGCACGCAACGGACGGCCCGAGCCTGCGCCCCGGATCGCCCGCAGCCGCCTTGCCCGGGTCCCACCGTGGGTGTGGCTCGCGGCGCTCGTCGTCTTCTCTGCCGTCTTCCGCTATGGGCTGTCGCGCCGCGTCGTCGCTCCGTGGATCATGGTCGACGAGCTCATCTACTCTGAGCTCGCGAAGAGCTTCGCGGCGACCGGCCACTTCCTCGTCCGCGATGTGCACCACGGTGCCTACGGCGCCGTCTACCCGCTCCTGATCGCGCCGGCGTGGCGCGCGTTCTCGTCGGTGCCGGATGCATACGCGGCCGCGAAGACGATCGGCTCGGTGCTCATGTCGCTTACGGCGATTCCTACGTACTTCCTCGCACGCCGTCTGCTCTCGCCCCTCTGGTCGCTGCTCGCCGCCGCGCTGGCGATTGCCGTGCCGTCGATGATGTACACGGGCACGCTGATGACGGAGACGGTCTTCTATCCGATCTTCGTCTGCGCCGCGCTGGCGCTCGTGCTCACGTTGGAACGTCCGACCCTGACGCGCCAGCTCCTCCTGCTCGCCGTCTGCCTGCTCGCGTTCCTGACGCGCTCGCAGGCGATCGTCCTGGTCCCTGCGGTCGCGACTGCGCCGCTGCTGCTCGCCTCGCTTGACCGCCGCCGGCTCGTGCGCGTCGTGAACGAGTTTCGTGCGCTCTACGCGGTGCTGGCCGTCGCCGTTCTCGCCGCGCTCGTCGTCCAGCTTGCGCGCGGGAAGTCGCCGCTCGGTGTGCTCGGGAGCTACAGCGTCACCGGCCACGCGGACTACCACCCGGGGCAGGTGCTCAAGTGGCTCCTGTACCACGTCTCGGAGCTCGACCTCTACCTCGGCATCGTCCCGTTCGCCGCTGTCCTCCTGCTGACGGTGCTGGGCCGCTCGCTCGACCGGCCGCTGCGAGTCTTCCTCGCCGCCACGCTGCCGCTGAGCGCCTGGCTGCTGCTCGAGGTCGCCGCGTTTGCGTCGGCGCTCTCCCCGCGAGTCGAGGAGCGCAACATGTTCTACGTCGCGCCGCTCTTCCTGATCGCGTTGCTCGCCTGGATCGAGCGCGGCATGCCGCGGCCCGCGCCCGCTGTGGCGGCAGTCGCTGTGATCGCGGCTGTGCTGCCGGGTGCCCTCCCCTACCACCAGCTGATCGGAACGTCGGCCGAGGCGGACACGCTGGCGCTCCTGCCGCTCTGGTGGGTGCAGGAGGCGCTCGTCAGCCCGAACACCATCGGCATCGTCGTCGTCGTCGCTGCCGCCGCGCTCGCGCTCGTGTTCCTGACAATCTCGCCGCGCTACGCGCTCGTCCTGCCGGCGCTCGTCTTCGTGTGGTTCGCATTCGCGACCGAGCGAATCGAGCGCTTCGACCATGGCTTCCCGAAGGCATCCGTCGGCGCCCTCTTCCAGGGGATGACGACTTCGCGGCGCGACTGGATCGACGCGGCCGTCGGCCGTGACGCCCGCGTCGCCTTCGTCTACTCCGGCCGAGACCCGACGCTCCAGCCGCTGCCCCTGTGGGAGAACGAGTTCTTCAACCGCAGCGTCGGGCCGGTGTACGACCTCCGTCAGCCGTCGATGGGCGGACTGCCGGAGACACACGTGACTCGGCGCGCCGACGGCGTCCTCGTCCTGCCGAACGACGCGCCCGTGCGCAGCCGCTATGTCCTCACCGACACGAACGTTCCGCTGGCAGGCAGGGTGATCGGGATCGACGAGGTGCGCGGGATCGTGCTGCGGCGCACGCCGGACGGGCTCGTCGCGATTGCATCCCGCGTCAACGGGACGTACCCGGACGGCTGGTCGGGTCGGCACGTCACCTACACGCGGCTCCGCTGCGGCGGCGGCAGCGTGACTGCGTTGGTTGC
The DNA here is from genome assembly GCA_005888435.1 of Actinomycetota bacterium. Lineage (GTDB taxonomy): Bacteria > Actinomycetota > Thermoleophilia > Gaiellales > Gaiellaceae > 3-1-20CM-4-69-9. The sequence continues at coordinate 15,727 of VAXO01000120.1, forward strand.
GAGCGACGAGAAGCTGTTCTCGCGGCCGCAGACGGTGACCGCGGCGGGCCGGAGCGTCACGTTCCAGCCGGGCGACGTCGGCCGCCTGACGGTGCCGCTGAAACCGAGCGGCGGCGTCTGTCACGTAACGCTCACGGTCTCTCGGACCGCCGTCCCCGCTCTGGTCGAGCCCGGCAGCACGGACGCCCGGCGGCTCGGCGCGCGCTTCGTGCAGTTCTCCTATCGCGCTCCGTGAGGATCGCTTACGACGTCACGCCCCTCTCGCATCCGCGAACGGGGGTCGGCAACTACATCCTCGGCGCCCTCAGAGGCATGGTCGAGGACGCCGGTGGCCACGAGCTCGTTGCGTTCGGTCCGGTCAGCATTCGCGGGCGGAAGCTGCTCGACGAGGCGCTCGCCGGGCTCGACGTCGAGCGCCGCATCGTCACGGTGCCGTTCGCCCATGCCACGCGGCGCGCGTGGGGGGCGGTCCGGCATCCGGTCGCCGAGCGCTTCGTCGGCCGCTTCGACGTCCTTCACTTCACGGACTGGATGCGTCCGCCGCAGCGGGAGGGCGTCCGGGCGACGATGATCCACGACCTCGGGCCGCTCCATTTCCCCGACCGGTTGCACCCACGCACCGTGCGGATGCACACGACGAACGCGCGCGAGGCACGCAACTGCGACCTCGTCTTCGTCAACTCGGAGTTCACCGCCTCCGACGTCGTCGAGCGCCTCGGCATCCCGCGCGGGCGCGTGCGGGTCGCCTACCCGGGAGTCTCACCGGCCTTCACGCCCGACGGGCCGGGCTTCGACGCACCGTTCATCTTCAGCACCGCGACCGACAACTGGCGCAAGAACCTGGAGAATCTCCGACTCGCGTCCGAGCTCCTCGGCGAGGAGTGGCCGCTGATCAACCCTGTGTATGACGGCCAGTTCAGCGAAGACAACCTCGCCCGCTTCTACCGCGGCGCAAGCGTGTTCGTCTATCCGTCTCGCTTCGAGGGCTTCGGCATCCCGGTCCTCGAGGCGATGAGGTCGGGGACACCTTGCGTCGTCTCGAATCACCCGTCACTGGATGAGGCCAGCGGCGACGCGGCGATCCGGGTCGACCCCGAGAGCCCGCAGGCGATCGCCGCCGGAATCGAGGAGGCACTCGAGCGCACCGACGAGCTCATCCGTCGCGGCTTCGAGCACGCACGCGCCTTCACCTGGACCGAAACGGGGCGCGCGCACTTGCGCGGTTACGCTGACGCGCTGTCATGAAGGTCCTGGTCGACGATTCGCCGCTGATCCAGACTCGCGCCGGCACCGCGCGCTACCTCACGTCGCTGTTGCGCGAGTTGCGTCGGCGCGACGACGTCGACGTCGCGACGACGTCGTTCGGCAGTGAAGAAAGGCTCTCGACCCTTGCTCGCGACGCGCTCTGGTACCCGTTCGCCCTCGGCCGGAACCGGGGCGGCGACGTTCTGCACTGCCCGACGTACCGCGGGCCGTTCCGCTCGGCGCTCCCGCTCGTCGTGACCGTGCACGACCTCGCCGTCTTTCGCCACCCGGATGCGTTCAACCGCTGGACGCGCACGTACAGCCCGCGGCTCGTTCCGCGTGTGCTCGCGGCCGCGCGCCGGATCATTGCCGTCTCCGACTTCACCCGCCGCGAGCTGGTCGAGGTGCTGAACGTCCCCGACGCGAAGATCCGCGTCGTCCCGAACGGCGTCGACGAGGAGTTCACGCCGGACGGCCCGGCGGCGGAGGGGGACTACGTGCTTGCGGTCGGGACGCTCGAGCCGCGTAAGAACCTTCCGCGCGTCGTGGAGGCGGCTCGGCGCAACGGCGTCGAGCTGCGTGTGGTCGGCGCGCGCGGCTGGGGCGGCGTCCAGGTCGGCGGGAACGGCGTCCGCTGGCTCGGCGAGGTGAGCGACTCCGACCTCGCGCAGCTCTACCGCGGCGCGCGCTGCGTCGCCTACGCGTCGGTGTACGAGGGATTCGGCATCCCGGTCCTGGAGGCGATGGCCTGCGGCGCGCCGGTCGTCACCTCGCGCGGGACCGCGATGGAGGAGATCGCCGACGGCGCGGCCGTGCTCGTCGACCCGAGCGATCCGGCGGATCTCGCCGCCGGCCTCGAGCGGGCAGCAGCGCAGCGCGGCGCGCTCGTCGCGCGCGGGCTCGAGCGGGCGCGCGCCTTCCGGTGGGACGGAGTCGCGAATGCGACCGTCGACGTGTACCGGGAGGCGCTCGCGTGATCCTCGTCGACGCGGACGTCCTCGGCCGTCGCCGCACGGGCGACGAGACATATGTGCGTGAGCTGCTGCGGGCGTTGCCGGGCGTTGCCGAGGGCCTCCGGATTGCCGCGATCGCCCGGGACGCGTCCCTCGTCCCGGACGGCATCGAGCCGGTCGTCCTGCGCGGAGGGTCGCAGGAGCTGCGCATGGCGGTCCGCGTGCCGAGGCTGCTGCGTCGGCTGCGTCCGGCGCTCGCCCATTTCGTCCACTCGCTGCCGCTGCACTGCCCGGTGCCGGCCGTGCTGACGGTGCAGGACCTCTCATGGGAGCGCGACCCGAGCGTCTTCGGCTGGTGGGATCTCGCCACGTTCAAGGTGTTCGTGCGCAGCTCCGTCAAGCGCGCCCGGCACGTGTTCGCCATCTCGGAACGCACCAAGCGGGATCTCGTCGAGCTGTACGGGACGCCGCCGGAGAAGATCACCGTCACGCCGCTGGCGCCCGACCCGGAGTTCACGCCGGCTCGGGAACACGACTCGTTCCTGCTCTTCGTCAGCGCGATCGAGCCGCGCAAACAGCCGCTCGCCGCGATCGACGCTGCGAACGCGGTCGGGCGCAGGCTCGTCGTGGTCGGCCCGCAGAGGGACGCCGAGCTCGCAGCCGAGCTCTCGCGTCGCGGCGCGGACGTGCGCGGCTACGTGCCGAAGGAAGAGCTCGTGCGGCTGTACCAGTCAGCGGCCTGCCTG
>VAXO01000029.1 GCA_005888435.1 Actinomycetota bacterium
GACGAGCGGCAGCGCAGCGACCAACGTCAAGCCCGTCGCTCACCACCTTGATAGGCGAACTTCCATGGGTCGTCCATCTCCCACGTGCACATTGACACGACCGGCGATCGTCCTAGACTCGTGTGGGAGATGTGCAGGTGCCGCGGAGGGCTCGCAGCAGGGGTCCTCTTAGCGACGGTGGCCATCGCCGTTTCCGCACCGGCGACTGCCTTCGGCGCCCCCACCAAGACGCTCGACGCCAGGCTGACGGCCAAGCTGCACAGGGCGGGCTTCACAGGCCGCATCGAGTCGACCCTCGAGACCCGGCTCGGGCGCCAGCTCGATCACCGGTTGGCCAATGTCGGACGGTTTCTGTGGTTCGACACGATCACGGGGCTCAACGACGACAACACCTGCGCGGGTTGTCATTCGCCGACCAACGGCTTCGGGGACAGTCAGCCGATTGCGATCGGGATCGGCAACAACGGCATCGTCGGCCCGGACCGGACCGGGCCGCGAAACATGCGCCACACGCCGATGGTTCTGAACACGGCGTTCTTCCCCAAGCTGATGTGGAACTCGCGCTTCGCATCACTCTCGGTCAATCCCTTCGACAACACCGCGGGCTTCGAGTTTCCGGCTCCGGAAGGGACATCGCTGTCAGGAGAGCCGCACCTTCTCGACGCTCAGGCGTTCATCCCGCCGACGGAGCGCACGGAGGTCGCCGGCTTCGCATTTCGCGGCAACAACGACGACATCCGAGCCGAAGTCATGCACCGGCTCAATCAGACCGAGCAGTACCGCCGCCTGTTCGGCGAAGTCTTCGAGCCAGTGCGCCAGGGGGCCCCGATCAACTACGACATGTTCGCGCGGGCGATCGCCGAGTTCGAGTTCACGCTCACTTTTGCGAATGCGCCGATCGACCGGTACGCGCGCGGTGAAACCGGTGCGATGACACGAAGCGAGAAGCGCGGTGCGCTGCTCTTCTTCGGCAAAGCGGGCTGCGTCGGCTGCCATGCGGTCGCGGGCAGCTCGAACGAGATGTTCAGCGACTTCCGCGAGCACGCGATCGGTGTGCCGCAACTCGTTCCCAAGGTGACGAACAACGAGTTCGACGGAGAACCGGAGAACCGAGACTTCGGCCGGGAGGAAGTGTCGCGGCGGACCGCGGATCGCTACGCGTTCCGAACGCCGTCGCTCCGCAACGTCGCAGTCGAGGCCGCCTTCATGCACGACGGCGCTTTCACGAGCCTCGCGGGTGCGATCCGCCATCACCTCGATCCCTTCGCCTCGCTGCTCGCGTACAACCCGGTGGCCCAAGGGCTACCGTCGGACCTGAGCGGCCCGATCAGCCCGACCCTGCCACTGCTCTTGCAGCTCGATCCGCGGATCGCCTCGCCGCCGTCGCTGACCCGCTCGGAGTTCCGAGATCTCCTTGCTTTCGTTCGTGACGGGTTGCTCGATCCCCGGGCCAAGCCCGGCTATCTGCGGCAATTGGTGCCCGAGAGCCTTCCGAGCGGCCGCCCGCCCCTGCGCTTCGAGTTTCCGCCCGAACCTCGATTGCGCCATTGACCCTCGCCGAGCGAAGGAGCAGACTCAGGGGCGCCTCGCGGCAGGCGTCCGAGGACTGGTGTCGAGGAGAGGAGAGGTCATGAGGCTCAAGTGGTTCTTGCTTGCAGGTTCCCTCGCCATGCTCGCCATCCCGGCGCAGATCCAGGCGCGCCACGCCCCGATCCGGGCTGCTGCCTGGTCGTCGCTCGTGACGGCCCATCACCCACTTGCGGGAAGCGCCCACGGGGCGGCGACTGCGAACCCCGCGACCTTCACTGACACTCAGAACGACAGCGGGACGGCTCCCGACGTGCGCACTGTCGTCGTCTCCAACGATGCCGCCCTGACCAAGTACACCTTCCGCATCAACGTCGCGCAGCTGACTCTGCCGTCGAACGTTCTTGTGTTCATCCTCATGGACACCGACCAGAATGCCGCGACCGGGACATCAGGAATCGACTACGTCATCGTCTGTGACGAGTCGAACGGGTCCGTCGGCCTCCTGCACTGGAACGGCACGCAGTTGGCCCTCGTATCGGCGCCCACGTTGAGCGCGTCGGACGACTCCACAAGCGTCACTGCCTCGATTGGCAAGTCCGACATCGGCAACGGAGCGGGCCTGAACTTCGCCGTGCTGACCGTGGAGGGCGAGAGTGCCACGGCCGGCCACGTCGACTCGGCTCCCGACCAGGGTGCCTGGAGCTACCAGCTCGCAGCTGCCGCGCCGCTCACCCTCGCCGCTTCCTCCCTCCGCGCTCCTCGCAGCGTCAAAGCCGGCAAGACATTCACAGTGACGATGCTGGTGGCACGCTCGGACACGGGCGCGTTCGTCAACGACGAGATCGGGGGCACGACGTCGTGCCAGGCGACCGTCGCGGGCAAGCGGGTGAAGCTGCTCGGCGCAGGTTTCGTGGAGACGACGTCTCCGGAGCTCGCGGCCTGCCTCTTCCGCGCGCCGAAGAACGTCCACAAGAAGACCATTCGCGGCTCGATTGTGGTCGCGGTCGAGGGAGCGACCGTCAAGAAGACGTTCGCGCTGACTCTGAAGTAGGCAAACTCCGCTCGACGCGGTCGATCAGCTCGTCGAGGGGGAGGTCCTGGAGCGAGCGGAGCCTGAGGTCGGCCTCGTCGAGCGGGAACGTCTCGGTGATCGGGTTCGGCACGGCGACGACGAAGACGCCGGCGCCTTTCGCCGCACGGATGCCGTTGACGGAGTCCTCGAATGCGATCGCCTCCGACGGCTGGAGCCCGAGCCGCTCGAGCGCCTCGATGTAAAGGTCGGGCTGCGGCTTCGCGCGCGCCACGTCGCCGTCGGCGGCAACGATCACGCCCCAGCCGTTCGCGCGGTCGAGGCGCTGGAGGTGCCGGGCGATCCAGTCCGTGTTGCTGCTCGAGACGATCGCCGTCTTCAGTCCGCGCTGCTCGGCGGCATGGAGGTATTCCTCGATCCCGGGCCGGAAATCTTCGAGGTCGCAGAGCTCGAACTCCCGGGCACGGCGCCGCTCGGCGAGGGCGACCTGGTCGAGCGGCCGCCCCACGAGCTCCTCCAGGTGCGCGTCTGGATCGAATTCCGCGCCGATCGTGCCGACGAGCGTCGCCCACCTCTCGAGCGGTAGTTCGTGCCCGTGCTCGCGGTAGAGCTCCTCGTAGGCAAGACGCGACGGCGTCTCCGTGTCGATCAGGAGACCGTCGAAGTCGAACAGGAGCCCGCGGACTGGCACGGTGTCAGTCTTCCTGAATGGCGATCCTCGGCGTCGATGTCGGCGGCACGTTCACCGACGCCGTTCTCCTCGAGGACGGCCGCGTGTCGACCGGGAAGGTCCTGACCGCCCAGCGGCAGGAGGAGTCCGTGCTGACCGCGGCACGCGCGGCCGGGGCGCGCGAGGTCCAGCGCTTCGCGCACGGGACGACCGTCGCGACGAACGCGCTGCTCGAGCGCAAGGGCGCTCGCACGGCGTTCGTCACGAACGCCGGCTTCGAGCACCTGCTGCACCTGCGGCGCCAGACGCGCGCGCAGCTCTACCGGCCGTGCGCGGACTGGCCGGAGCCGCTCGTGCCGCTCGAGCGCTGCCACGGGGTGCACGGACGGATGGGGCCGCACGGCGAGCTGGAGCCGCTCGACCTTGCGTCTCTGCCGGACGTCGAGGCTGATGCGGTCGCGGTCTGCCTGCTTCACGCCTACAGGGAGAGCGGGCACGAGCGCGCGGTCGCGGACGAGCTGCGGCGCCGGCTCCCGCACGCGCGCGTCGTCGCCTCGCACGAAGTCGCGCCGGAGTTCCGGGAGTACGAGCGTGCGTCGACGACGGCAGCAGATGCGTACCTCGGCCCGGTCGTCGCGCGGTACCTCGATGCGCTCACCGGCGCGTGCGCAGCGGCAGGCCTGCCTCAGCCGCTGGTGATGCGCTCGTCGGGCGGCGTGGCGACGCCCGCGGAGGCGGCCGCACATCCCGCAACGATCCTCGTCTCCGGTCCTGCGGCCGGTGTCGTCGGAGCCAGCCGCATCGCTGCGCTGGCGGGCATCGAAGACGCGATCGCCTTCGACATGGGCGGGACGTCGACCGACGTCTGCCTGATTGCGGGCGGCCGCGCGGAGCGCGCGAGCGAGCGTGCAGTCAGCGGGCTGCCGATCCGGCTGCCGACGGTCGACCTGCATACCGTCGGCGCCGGCGGCGGCTCACTCGTCTGGCGCGACGCGGGTGGCGCGCTGCGCGTCGGACCACAGAGCGCCGGCGCCAGCCCGGGCCCCGCCTGCTACGGCCGCGGCGGCACGCAGGCGACGGTCACGGATGCGAACCTGCTGCTCGGCCGCCTGCCGCAGCGCCTCGCCGGCGGCGTCGAGCTCGACGTCGCCGCAGCGGAGCGCGCGCTCGCGGGGTTCGATCCGGCGGCCGTCGTCGACGTCGTCAACGCCGAGATGCTGCACGCGCTGCGCGTTGTTTCCGTCGAGCGCGGCCACGATCCCGCCGGCTTCGCCCTCGTCGCGTTCGGCGGTGCCGGACCACTGCACGCCTGCGAGCTGGCCGAGGAGCTCGGCATGCGCACGGTTCTCGTCCCGGAGATCGCGGGCGTCCTGTCGGCGCTCGGGCTCGTTGCGGCGGACGAGCGCCGCGACGCCGTGCGCTCGTACCTCGTCCCGCTTGCCCAGGCCGGGGAGCTGCCGCGCGAAGGCGAAGCCGACCTGCGCTACGCGGGGCAGTCGTTCGAGCTGACCGTTCCCCTCCAGGACACACTCGCCGAGGCGTTCCATCGCGCACATGAGGAGCAATACGGCTTCGCCGAGCGCGACCGTGCGCTCGAGCTCGTCGCCGTGCGCACTGCCGAGGTACGGCGCGGTCCGTCGCTGGAGCTGCCGCAGGCGGAGCCGACACAGCTCGCCGGCCCGGCGGTGGTCGAGCTCCCTGGGTCGACGTGCTGGGTTCCCCCTGGGTGGGTGGGGGCTAGGGATGGTCGCATGCTGCGACTGACGAGAGCGTGACGATCGAGCTCCAAATCCTCGGCAGCCTGCTGCGTGCGATCGCAGAGGAGATGGGCGCCGTGCTCGTGCGCTCCGCGTTCTCCGCCAACATCAAGGAGCGCCGCGACTGCTCGACCGCCCTCTTCGACGAGCGCGGGCGAATGGTCGCGCAGGCCGAGCACATCCCCGTCCACCTCGGCGCGATGCCGGACGCGGTCGCCGCGGTCATGGCGCACGACCCGCAACGCGGGCAGGTCTGGGCCCTCAACGATCCGTACACGGGTGGGACACACCTCCCGGACATCACCCTCGTCTCGCGCACCGAGGCCGGCTTCGCGGTGACGCGCGCGCACCACGCCGACGTCGGCGGCCGCGAGCCGGGCTCGATGCCGGCGGACTCGCGCACGCTCTCCGAAGAGGGCGTCGTCATCCCGCCGACGCTGCTCGACGACGACGCCGTCGCGCGCCTCGTTGCGCAGATGCGCAACCCCGACGAGCGGCGCGGAGACCTGCGCGCGCAGCTCGCGGCGCACCGCCTCGCCGAGCAGCGCGTCGCGGAGCTGTGCGCGAAGCGCGGCAAGGACGCCGTCACCGCGGCGATGGACGAGCTGCATGCCTACTCCGAGCGCGCAATGCGCGCGGGCATCGCGCAGCTGCCGGACGGCCGCTACGAAGCATGCGACGTGCTCGAGCCGATCGCCGGCGACCTCGAGCTGCGCGCCGCGGTGACGATCGAGGGAGACGGCGTCGCGATCGACTTCGAAGGAACATCGCCGCAGCACGCGGGCAACCTCAACTGCCCGCTCGCGGTCGCGCGCTCCGCGTGCTTCTACGTCGTGCGCGTGCTCGTCGACCCGGACGTGCCCGCCTCAGGGGGCGCGTTCGCGCCCGTCACGGTCACCGCGCCGGCAGGTTGCCTCGTCAACGCGCGGCCGCCCGCGGCCGTCGCGGCCGGAAACGTCGAGACCTCGTCGCGGATCGTCGACGTCGTCATGCGCGCGTTCGGGCAGGCGATAGACGTCCCGGCGCAGGGGCAGGGGACGATGAACAACGTCACGCTCGGGAACGAGCGCTTTACGTACTACGAGACGATCGGCGGCGGACAGGGTGCCTGTCCGGGCGCAGATGGGCCGAGCGGGGTGCACGTGGCGATGTCGAACACGCTCTCGACGCCGGTCGAGGCGCTCGAGCTGCAGTACCCGCTCCGGGTCGAGCGCTACGCGCTCCGCCTCGGCTCTGGTGGCGACGGCCAGCACCGCGGCGGCGACGGCGTCATGCGGGAGCTGCGCGTGCTCGAGGACTGCCGGCTCTCGATCATCAGCGAGCGGCGCGCGCACGCACCGGCCGGGGAGCGGGGCGGCGCGCCCGGGGCGCGCGGCCGGAACCTCGTCAACGGCGAGCCGGCACCCGGGAAGCTCACCCGCGAGCTCACGGAAGGGGACGTGGTCACGATCGAGACCCCGGGCGGCGGCGGGTGGGGAGGATAGGCTTGCGCTTGTGGCGGGTCGCGTGGAGGGCATCTACATCGCCGCCGAGCACGGGGAGCTCCCCGCGCCCGTCGACAGCGTGTGCGCGCGCGCCGGACGCGGGCTCGAGGGCAACCGCTACTTCTTCGAGGGCGACGCTCCCTCAGGAACGGCGCTGACGCTGATCGCCGCCGAGGCGGTCGAGGCGCTGGAGCGGGAGCACGGAATCTCGATCGAGCCGCGTGAATCGCGGCGCAACGTGGTCACGCGCGGAATCGACGTCAACGAGCTGGTCGGCAAGCGGTTCCGTGTCGGCAGCGTCGAATGCCAAGGCACCCAGCTCTGCGAGCCGTGCACCACCCTGCAGGCGATGACGCAGCCCGGAATCATCAAAGGGCTCGCGCACCGGGGCGGGCTCAACGCTGACATCCTCGGCGACGGGGAGATCAGCGTCGGCGACGCCGTCGTCGCCGAGGACTGATGGACGCGGCCGTCAAGGTCGCCTGTGTGCAAGCCGAGTCGGTCGTCTTCGACCGTGCGGGGACGATCGAGAAGATCGACGGCATCGCAGCCGAGGTGGCTGCCAACGGCGCGCGCCTGGCGCTTTTCCCCGAGGCGTTCATCCCCGTGTATCCGTCGAGCCGCTGGGCTCGCCACCTCGCGGGCTGGGACGGTGACGCACGCCCGCTGTACGGCCGGCTTGCTCGGGAGTCGCTAACCATTCCCGGACCGGACTCCGACCGGCTCGCCGACATCGCGCGCACGCGCGGGCTCTGGCTCGCCGTCGGCGCGAACGAGCTCGAGCGCGGAACGATCTACAACTCGCTGCTGATCTACTCCCCTGCCGGCGAGCTCGCGCTGCACCACCGCAAGCTGATGCCGACGAACCACGAGCGGCTCGTGTGGGGTCTTGGTGACGGGACGGGGCTCGAGACGATCCAGACCGACGCGGGCAAGGTCGGCGGGCTCATCTGTTGGGAGAACCTGATGCCGCTCGCGCGCTTCGCGCTCTACGAGCGCGGCGTCGAGGTCTATCTCGCGCCGACGGCGGACGACAGCGAGGACTGGCACGACTCGATCCGCCACATAGCGCGCGAGGCTCGTGCGTTCGTGCTCAGTTCCTGCGTGTTCCAGCGTGCGTCGAGCTACCCGGACGACGTGCCGCTGGCAGAGGGCGGCGACCTCGTCGGCCGGGGTGGCTCGGCCATCCTCGGGCCGGACGGGAAGTATCTCGCCGGCCCGTTGTGGGACGAGGAAGGCGTGCTCTACGCGGAGCTGGACCCGCAGTACCTGTACGAAGCACGGCAGCGCTTCGATCCGGCCGGCCACTACCACCGGCCCGACGTCTTCCGCTTCGAGCTGCCTACTCGAGGCCGGAGCGATTCTTCTCTCGGCCCCGCCGAGTCGGCGCCTACGAGCGCCGGGCCGCCGCTCGCCTGAGCACGCGCTCGTCGCCGACGCGGCGGGTGACGCCGTCGGCGTCGAAGCGCTCGAGCAGCAGCTGTGCCGTCTTGCGTGACGTGCCCAGCAGATCACGGCAGCGCCCGAGCGTGATGCGCCCGGAGCTCTCCAGTTCGCTCACGACCATCTCGCGCGCGTGGGCGTACGCGTCGGGTGAGATCGCGTAGCCGTCGCCGACGCGAACGAGCCGGCCATGCTCCTCGAGAAAACGCGCAAGCTGCGCGTCCGCGACCTTGACGGGCTCGCCGCCGAGCTGCCCTTCCAGCTCGGCCGCCTCCTGCTCGCGTTCGCCGAGCGAGCCGCGGGCGCCCGGGCGGTAGAGCTTCGACCCGCGCTGCTCGAGGCCGAGCAGCGGCAAGAGCTCGCGAGCCCACGGCTCCGTCGGCAAGGCGATCCCGGGGTCGAGAGGATCTGCGGCATCGAGCCGGCGGTCGAGCTCGCGCCGCAGCTCGACGAGCCGTTCCTCGACGCTCGGCTCCGCGACGTCACCCGCGAAGCGCCTCGGGTCGCGGTGCCGCGGCGGCGCTGCGTCGAGGACAAGCCCGCCGCCGACGGTCGTGCCGGCGCGCAGCACGACGCGGTCGCCGCGAGCAGCGACGATCGGCGCCGCGAGGCGGAGCTGCGCAAACTTCCCGGCGCGCGCGACGCGCGCGAGCGTGGCCGACGTCCCGTGGTGCACGAGCACACGTTGCGGAATCGCGAGGCCGAGCTCCTCGAGCTCGACGTCGATTCGGTATGTCGGGGTGTAGGCCCCCGGCTGGACGAGCGCGTCGCCTCGCGCGAGCTCGCGGCGCTCGATGCCGGGGAGCGCGACGGCCACACGCTGGCCCGATTCGGCGAGGGCGACGTCGTCGTCGTGCACCTGCACGCTGCGCACGCGGACGTCGCGACCGCCCGGCTCGATGCGCAACGTGTCCCCCGCTGCGATGCGGCCTGACCAGAGGGTGCCCGTCGCGACCGTCCCGATCCCGCGCAGCGTGAAGACTCGGTCGACGTAGAGACGCGTCGGCGCGTCGTCGCGCGGCGTCTCCCTCGCGGCGAGCGCGAGGGCCTCGCGCAAGTCGTCGAGACCCAGGCCGGTCTTGGCGCTGACGGCGACCACGGCCGCGCCGGGCACGAGCTCGCGCGCCTCCGCGAGCGCGAGCTCCAGGCTGTCCTCGTCGACGGCGTCGGCTTTCGTGACGGCGACGACGCCGCGCTCGGCGCCGAGCAGCCGGAGGATCGCGAGATGCTCGTGCGTTTGCGGGCGCGCACCCTCGCCCGCGTCGATGACGAGGAGGAAGAGGTCGATCCCCGACGCCCCGGCGACCATCGTGCGCACGAACCGCTCGTGCCCGGGCACGTCGACGAGCGAGAGCCGCCGTCCGTCGGGAAGGTCGAGCGGTGCGTAGCCGAGGTCGATCGAGATCCCGCGCGCCTGCTCTTCCGGCAGACGGTCGGTGTCCTTACCAGTGAGCGCGCGGACGAGCCACGTCTTGCCGTGGTCGATGTGGCCGGCGGTGCCGACCGTCAGCGGCATGTGAAGATCGCCTGCGCGACCTCGTCGACCTCGTCCTCGGTCAGCGTGCGGCAGTCGAGCAGCAGCCGGCCGTCGCGGACGATCCCGACGACGGGTGGGTCGCCGACGCGCAGCGCCTGGGCGAGCTCCTCCTCGACGGCGCACGCGTAGCTCGGCAGCTCGGCCAGCGGGAGCGCGCCGCCGCCCGCGCGCGCGACCGTCTGCTCGACGTCGCCGCCGACGAGCGCCGCGAGCCGTTCTGCGCGCGCGCGGACGGTCTCGGCGGGCTCGCGCAGCATGCGCAGCACCGGCACCTCGTCGGGTGTCTCGAGCGCGAGGCGGAGCGTGCCCTCGAGCGCCGCAATCGTCAGCTTGTCGGCCCGTAGGGCGCGCTGCAGCGGATGCCGGCGCAGGCGCTCGACCAGGTCGGCGCGGCCGACGACGATCCCCGCCTGCGGGCCGCCGAGCAGCTTGTCGCCGGAGAAGCAGACAAGGTCGGCGCCCGCCGCCAGGCTCGCGCGGGCCGTGGGCTCGTCGCCGACGGCGACCAGCGCGCCCGAGCCGAGGTCGTCGACGAGAACGAGCCCGTGTTTCCGCGCCACCTCCGAGAGCTCCCGCATGGACGGCAGCTCGGTGAAGCCGACGACGCGGAAGTTCGACTGGTGCACGCGCAGGAGGACGGCCGTGTCGGGCCCCGCCGCCGCTTCGTAGTCCGCGGCGCGCGTCCGGTTCGTCGTGCCGACCTCGCGCAGCCGTGCACCGGAGCGGGCGAGCACGTCGGGAATGCGGAACCCGTCGCCGATCTCGATCAGCTCCCCGCGCGAGACGAGCACCTCACGCCCCTCCGCGAGCGCGGCCAGAGCGAGCAGCACCGCCGCCGCGTTGTTGTTGACGACGAGCCCGGCGTCGGCGCCCGTCAGCCGGTGCAGCAGTTCCACGACGTGCGTCTGCCGCGATCCGCGCGTGCCGGCCTCCAGGTCGTACTCGAGGTTGGAGTACCCGCGCGCCGCGTGCGCCACCTGCTCGAGCGCCGCGGTGGCGAGCGGCGCCCGCCCGAGGTTCGTGTGCACGATCACGCCTGTCGCGTTGAGCACGCGCCGGAGCCGCGGTGCGCGTGCGGCCCGGAGCTCCGCTTGCAGCTGCTCGCCGAGGTCGCCCGGATCCGACCCCGCTCGTATCTGTTCGCGCGCGCGTCCGAGAACGGTGCGCGCCGCGTCGACGGCCAGGGGGTCGCCGCTCGTCCGGACCAGCTCGTCGACGGAGGGGAGGTCGCGCAGCCTCATTACCGCGAGTGTAGAAGCAGCGCGCCGCTGCCGATGAGGACGGCATGGACGCCGCCGCAGGCCCGCTCGTCAAGGCGCGTCATGATCTCCTCCGAGGTCGCCCGGACGTGGCTCTTGCCGCGCTGGACAACGTGAGTAGCGCGGAGCTCGAGTCTGCGGACTTCTGGCGCGTTCGAGCGCTCGCGCTGTACCAGCTCGGCCGCTACGAGGAGGCTGTTCAGGCGGCGCAGCAAGGCCTGGAGCGCTCCCCCCACGACATCCAACTCCTCGACGTGCTCGCTCTCGCGAATTCCGAGCGTCGCAAGAAGAAGGAGGCGCTGCGCGCGATCGAGGCAGCGATTGACCTCCAGCCGGAGGAGGCGGTCCTGCACGCGCACAAGGCGGTCATCCTGACCCGCAATGCGTCGAACGCGATCGGCTATGCGTCGTATCGAAAGGCTCGCGCCGCGGCGAACGCGGCGCTTCGCCTCGACCCGAGCTCACCGATCGCGCTCAAGGCTCGCGCGCAGGTGGCTGTGCTCTCCGGCGAGCGGCGCGCGCGCACGCTCGCGGCGAGCGCGCTTTCGCTCCAGCCCGACGACGAGTACGCGCATGCGCTCTACGGCAATGCCCTCACCAACCGCGGACATGTGAGCGAGGGCCGGGAGCACTATGCCGAGGCGGCGAGGCTCGACCCACAGAGCCCGGACGCCGCCCGGCTCCTGCGAACGACGAAGCCGTTCGGTCACATCGGCGCTCTGCCGCTCCGGCTCTACTGGCGACTCGGCCCACTCCCGGTGATGCTGACCCTCCTCGTGCTTGTGCTCGGCTTCCTCTGGCTCTTCCTGGCGACGGGCATCGTGGCCCCGCTCGCAATCGTCGCGATCCTTTTCATTCCGTTCTACTGGTACCTCGCGGTCTGCGGGGCGATGATCCGTGGCAGCCGCGGGCGCTAACCGTCAGGTGCTAGGTCCAAAAAGGCAGGGGTCAGACCCCGGCCTCTCCCGACACGGCCGCAAAGGCAGGGGTCAGACCCCGGCCCCTACCGACACGGCCGCAAAGGCAGGGGTCAGACCCCGGCCTCTCCCGACACGGCCGCAAAGGCAGGGGTCAGACCCTTGCATTTCTGGACGCGGCCACAGCTACCAGGCCGGTCTGCACGAATCGCAAGGTAGACCGTTTAGCTCCCTCGGCGTCGTGCCGATGAGGCGGACATGGACGCTGCCGCAGGTCCGCTCGTCAGGGCGCGTCACGACCTCGCGCGAGGCCGGCCGGACCGTGCCCTCGCCGCCCTGGAGCAGGTCACGGGCGCTGAGCTCGAGAGCGAGGAGTTCTGGGCGCTGCGTGCCGCTGCGCTGTTTGACGCCGGCGACGCGAGGGCGGCGGTCGAGGCCGCGCAGAAAGGCCTGGTGCACGACCCCGCCGACTTCGCGCTGCTGGACATCCTCGCCCTTGCGCAACTCGCCTCGGGGCGTAAGAAAGACGCGCGCGCGACCATCGACTCGGCGCTGCTGCTCTATCCCGACAGTGCGGAGCTGCAGGCGCACCGCGCGCTGATCCTGGCGCGTTGCGCCCAGCGGCCGTTCCGCCTGACCTCGTACAGGAAGGCGCGCGCGGCCGCCGACGAGGCGGTCCGCCTGGATCCCGACTCCGAGACCGCCCTACGCGTCCGCGCGAAGATCGCGGCGATGTCCGGCGACGCCCGCGCGGAGGTCTACGCGGCCGAGCTGCTCGAACGGGATCCCGAGAGCGAATACGCCCATGTCATCACCGGGGCGGCGCGCGCGAATCGCGGCAACGTGCGTGCCGGGCTCGAGCACTTCCTCGAAGCGGCTCGCATGGACCCGTCGGATCCCCAGCTCGCCTGGCTCGGCAGGCGCAGCCGTGCCCTACAGCGCTGGTATGCGCAGCCGCTCCTGTTCCTCGAACGCGTGACCCACGGTCACGTGCGCGTCGGCTGGGTCGTGATCGTCCTCGTTACTCGCTCGGCGCACCTCGCTCTGCTGAACGCTGCCGCGATCGCTTTCTGGATCTACATGTGGGTCGTTCACATCCACATCCGGCGGAGCACCGGGAAGGCGCCGAGCTGAACGTCGATCGCATCGCAGGATTGCGCGCTGCCCTGACCGCGGCGCCGGACAATCACGCCCTCCGGCTGATGCTCGCGGAGGAGCTCCTGAACGACGGACAGGCCGGCGAGGCCTTGACGGAGTACGACCTCCTGCTCGCGGCGGGGCAGCTCGATGAGCACGGCCTCGTCGCGGGCGGCCGCGCCGCTCTCGCGGCCGGACGTCACGACCGCGCACAGGCGTTCGTCGAGGCGGCGGGTGCGACCGGTGCCGTCAACGGTATCTCCGAGTTGAAGCGGGAGATCAACGACGCGCTCGGTCTCCAGCATCTCGTCCAGGTCGTGAAACAGGGCATCGGCGAGGACGGCGCCCCGCTGCAGCCGGAGCTCGAGCTCGACTCGAAGCCGGCCGTCACCTTCGCGGACGTCGGCGGTCTCGTCGACGTCAAGAAAGCGATCAACCGGACGATCATCCTGCCGTTCCAGCGCACGGACCTCTACGAGAAGTACAAGCGCGGAGCCGGCGGTGGCGTGCTCCTCTTCGGCCCGCCGGGTTGCGGCAAGACGCTGCTTGCGCGCGCGACCGCCGGCGAGTGCGGCCTGCCGTTCTCGAACGTCAGGATCGAGGAGATCCTCGACCCGTACTTCGGAGTCAGCGAGAGCAACCTCCACGACGCCTTCGTGCAGGCACGCCGCTTCGCGCCGTGCGTCCTCTTCGTCGACGAGCTGGACGCGATCGCCTTCGCGCGGCGCAAGTTCACAGGGAACGTAGGTCGTCCGCTGGTCGATCAGTTACTGCAGGAACTGGACGCGATCGGCGCAGACAACGAGAACGTCCTCGTGCTCGCAGCGACGAATGCACCGTGGGACGTCGACGAGGCGATGAAGCGTCCGGGACGGTTCGACCGGATCGTGTTCGTGCCGCCGCCGGATCCACCCGCACGCGAGCGCATCCTCACGCTCCACCTCGCGGGTCGCCCGTCGGAAGACGTGGACGTCACGAAGATCGCGAGGCGAACGCCGCTGTTCAGCGGTGCCGACCTCCGCGCGCTCGTCGAGCGTGCGGTCGACCTCGTCATCGACGACGCGCTCGAGCGCGGCGAGGAGCGGCCGCTGGCCACGCGCGATCTCGAGCAGGCGCTCGACAGCATGCGACCGTCCACGCTGGAGTGGATCGCGACGGCGCGCAACTACGTCGAGTTCGCCAACCAGGGCGGGCGCTACGACGAGGTTGCCGCCTTCCTCGTCTCGCGCGAAGCGCGAGCGTGGAAGGACTAGGAGGCGATCGCGACCTCGAAGCGCTCCGAGCGCTCGTCGTGCCGCGACAGCAGCGCGCGGGCCTCGGGCTCGATGACCGCCTGTTCGTAGCCCTCGCCCGCAAAGGCGCGCCAGAACCGCGCGATCATTGCGCGTCCGCCTTCGCCGGCGCCGCGGGCATGGCTGCGCAGCGCCGCTCGTAGCACTCGAGCACGTACGCGACCGCCTCGGCGACGTCGTCGGTCACGCGCAGCAGCTCGAGGTCCTCGGGCGAGATCATGCCGTCGGCGAGCAGCTCGCCGCGGATCCAGGTGAGCAGCTCCCCCCAGTAGTCGGAGCCGAACAGGACGACCGGAAAGTGCAGGACCTTGCCCGTCTGGATCAGCGTCAGCGACTCGAACAGCTCGTCGGCGGTGCCGAAGCCGCCGGGGAAGACGACGAACCCCTCGGCGGCCTTCACGAACATCGTCTTGCGGGCGTAGAAGTGACGGAAGGTCATCGACAGATCGACGTAGGGGTTGCCCCGCTGCTCGTGGGGCAGCTCGATGTTGAAGCCGATCGAGAGCCCGCCGGCTTCCTTCGCGCCGCGGTTCGCAGCCTCCATCACGCCGGGGCCGCCCCCGGTGACGACCGCCCAGCCGGCCTCGGCGAAACGGCCGGCGACCGCGCGCGCGTTCACGTAGGCGGGGTCGTCCGCGGGCACGCGCGCCGAGCCGAAGATCGTCACTGCCGGACGGTCGATCTTGTCGACCGCCTCGAAGCCCTCGCGAAATTCCTGGGCGATCATGGCGACGTGCCGCTCGAGGTCCGCCGCCCGCTCGTCGGACGAAAGGATGCGTTGGTCTTCCATCACAGGCGGTGCTGCGTGACGTGCGTGGCGAGCATCCCGAGGACGAGCAGCGTCGCGAGCAGCCCGTAGAGCACGCCGATCTGGACGGCACGGGTCGGCCCGCCGCCGGGGATCGCGATCGGATACGTGCTCCCCATCGCCAACTGCTGGCCTGGCGGCGCCTCGACCGAGCGGCGCGCCAACTGGATCGAGCGCCAGACCGAGCCCCCGTCGAGGATGCCGATCGGGACCAAGTTGATCAGGTTGATCAGGAACCCTGCGTACGCGAGCGCGCGCAGGAGGTCCGAGTTCGTCGCTTCGCCGATGGCCCAGCAGACCGCTGCGCCGATGCCGCCGTAGAAGGGCCCGGCCAGCGACACGAGCGCGTTCCGCCACGGGTTGAGCGGCGCGTCCTTGATCAGCACGTATGCGCCGAGGAACGGGATGAAGGTCGGCCAGGTCGAGTGCAGGCCCTGCCGCCGCGCCTCGAAGAAGTGCCCCAGCTCATGCACGAGGATCAGCAGCACGAAGCCAATCGCGAACCGCCAGCCCCAGATCAAGGCATAGCCGGCGACGGCGATGAAGATGCTGAAGAACTTGATGGCTGCGAAGCTGAACTTCGCAATCAGGACGATCGCGGCGCCGATCGGCGCCCAGATCTTGCGCAGGAGGGCGCGCCAGTCCGTCCCGCCTCGCGGATGAATCGGGTCGTACTCGCGCTCCATCTCGGCCATTCTGCCTAGGCGAGCTCGGCCATCGCGCGCAGGGCGCCGGCGTCCGAGGTGCCGACGAGCATCGTGGTCACACCCGCCTCGCGCCAGGCGTCGAGCCGATCGCGGATCCGTTCCGGCGGGCCGACGAGCGCGATCTCGTCGATCAGCGCGTCCGGGACCGACGCGATCGCCTCGCGCTGCTTGCCGTCGAGATACAGCGCCTGGATCCGGTCGGCGTCGGCCTCGTACCCGTACCGGCGTACGAGTGCGTTGTAGAAGTTCGCGCCGCGCGCACCCATGCCGCCGATGTACAGCGCGAGCAGCGGGCGCAGCACGTCGCGTGCCGCGTCGACGTCGTCGGTGACGATCACGTGCACGGTCGGCACGATCTCGAAGCCCTCGCGCGGCTCGTACCCGAATGCGTCTCGCGCGCGCTCGGGCGAGAAGAAGATCGGCATCCAGCCGTCGGCGATCTCGAACGCCAGCCGGACGTTCTTCGGGCTGAGCGCGGCGAGGTAGATCGGGATCGAGTCGCGCAACGGCCGCAGCATCAGCTTCAACGGCTTGCCGAGACCCGTCGCGTCGGCGCCGGCGTAGGGGATCTCGTACTGATCTCCGTGGAACTCGACCGTCTCACGTCGCAGCGCGGCGCGGACGATCTCGACGTACTCCCGCGTCTTCGTCAGCGGCTTTCCCCACGGCTGGCCGTGCCAGCCCTCGACGACCTGCGGGCCGGACGTGCCGAGGCCGAGCAGGAAGCGCCCGCCCGAGAGGAGGTCGAGCGTTGCCGCGGTCATTGCCGTGTTCGCCGGCGTCCGACCTGGGATCTGCATGATCGCGGAGCCGACCTTGATCGTCGACGTCGTCGCCGCGAGCCACGACAGCACCGTCACTGCGTCCGTGCCCCAAGCCTCGGCGGCCCACGCGGAGTCGTAGCCGAGACGCTCGGCCTCCTGCGCGAGCCCGATCAGCTCGAGCGGGCTGGTCCCGGGCGGCGCGTACCCCATCGTGAAGCCGAGACGCACTCTGCGATGCTAAACGGATGAACCGCCGCGTAACGCTGGCCGCACGACCGCAGGGCTTTCCGACGGAATCGGACTTCGCGCTCGACGAGGTGGGCGTTCCCGGGCCGGGCAGCGGCGAAGTGCTGGTCCGGGTGCGGTACGCGTCGATCGACCCGTACCAGCGCGGGCGCATGAGCGAGGCGCGTTCGTACGCGCAGCCGCTCGAGATCGGTGACGTGATCACCTCGCAGAGCGTCGGGGAGGTCGTCGAGAGCAGCGACGCTCGCTTTACGCCGGGGGAGCTCGTCGTCGGGCAACTCGGTTGGCAGGAGTACGCGCTCGCGCGCGGCGGTTCGCTGCGGCGCCTGCCGCCGGGCCTGGAGCCGCCGACGCTGGCGTTGCACGTCCTCGGGGCAACGGGTTTGACCGCGTACTTCGGACTGTTCGACGTCGGCAGGCCGCGCGCGGGCGACACAGTCGTTGTGTCAGGCGCGGCGGGCGCGGTTGGCCAGATCGCCGGGCAGCTTGCCAAGCTCGCAGGGTGCCGTATCGTCGGCATCGCGGGCGGGCCTGAAAAGGCACGCGACCTGACGGAGCTGTATCGCTACGACGTCGCGATCGACTACAAGAACGAGGACGTCCTCGAGGCGCTGCGCGGAGAGCACGTCGACATGTACTTCGACAACGTCGGCGGCGGGATCTCGCAGGCGGTGCACCGCCGGCTGAACATCGGCGCACGCGTCGTCATCTGCGGCCAGGTCTCGCAGTACAACGAGCCGCGGCCGGAGCCGTCGTTCCACCCTGGCCTGCTGATCGTTTTCCGCGCACGGATGGAGGGCTTCCTCATCAACGACTACCGGCATCGCTTCGACGAGGGCGTCGCGAGGCTGGCTCGGTGGGTGGCAAACGGCGACCTGCGTTGGCAGGAGGATGTGACCGACGGCCTCGAGAATGCGCCGCGTGGCTTCATAGGCATGCTGAACGGCGCCAACCGTGGCAAGGCGCTTGTGAAGGTCGGCTAGCGCTCGGGCAGCAGAACCTGCGTGCAGCGGGCGCTCGCAAGGTGGTTGCCGTCGCCGTCGTGCAGTTCCGCTGCGCAGAACACCATTCGCTTCGTGCGATGGACGACACGGCCCGTCGCGCGCAGCGTGCCCGGCCGCGTCGGGCGCAGGAACTCCGCGTGCAGGTCCGCGGTCAGAAACGTCTCGCCGCGGTCGAGCAGCGAGTGGCACGCACCGCCCATCGCCGTGTCGAGCAACGTCGTCACGAGGCCGCCGTGGACGATCGGCCCGGACGAGCCCTGGAAGCAATACTCGACCGGCGCGTCCCACTCGATCACGGCTTCGCCGTCACCGTGTTCCACGCTGCGGTAGCCGAGCGTGATCCAGACGTGCGGAGCCGTGAGCTCCGCGCCGCCCCAGCCGGGCCGCCGCTCAGGCAACCGGTTGCGCTGAGAACTGCTCGCGAAGCGCCGTCTTCTTGAACTTGCCGACGGCCGTCTTCGGGATCTCACTGACGAAGACGACGTGGTCCGGGAGCCACCACTTCGCGAAGTGGGGCGCGATGAACTCGCGCAGCTGCTCGGGCGTCGCGGTCGCGCCCTGCTTTACGACCACGACGGCCAGCGGCCGCTCCTGCCACTTCTCGTCTGGAACCGCAATCACGGCCGCCTCGGCGACGGCGGGATGGGCCATCAGCGCGTTCTCGAGGTCGACCGACGAAATCCATTCGCCGCCGGACTTGATCACGTCCTTGGACCGGTCCTTGATCTGGATGTGCCCCTGCGGGTCGAACGAGACGATGTCGCCGGTCCGGAACCAGCCGTCCTCGGTCCACCGCCCGGACGTCCCGGGGGTGTCGTAGTACGCACCGGCTACCCACGGGCCGCGCACCTCGAGCTCGGCCATCGTCTCGCCGTCATGCGGGATCTCGTTCCCATCGGCGCCGCGCGCGCGTAGCTCGACGAGCGGCAGCGGGACGCCTTGCATGGCGATGTAGTCGTACTGCGTGTCGCGATCCGCCTGTGCGAGCTCGCCCGGCAGCGACGCCATCGACGCGACCGGCGACGTCTCCGTCATGCCCCACCCGTGGCAGACGCGGAGGCCGTGCCGCTCCTGGAAGCCGGCGATCATCGAGCGCGGCGCGGCGGAGCCGCCGACGAGCATGCCCTTCATCGCGGACAGGTCCCACCTCTTCGGCTCGGCGTCGAGGAGCTGCAGGATCCCGAGCCAGATCGTCGGCACCCCGGCGGTCCAGGTGACGCGTTCCTGAACGAAGTCGTCGAGAAGGCTCTCGGCGTCGAGATGCGGGCCCGGGAAGACCTGCTTGGCGCCTTGCATTGCCGCGACGTACGGATAGCCCCAGGCGTTCGCATGGAACATCGGAACCACCGGCAGGATCACGTCTTGCTCGGAGAGACCCAGCCCAAGCGGGTTGGCGGCGGCGACACCGAGCGTGTGGAGCATCGTCGAGCGGTGCGTGTACACGACGCCCTTGGGGAGCCCAGTGGTGCCGCTCGTGTAGCACATTGCCGCAGCTTCGTTCTCCTCGAGCCCGGGATCGCGCCACTCGCCTTCATCCGCCGATGCGAGCAGCTCCTCGTACGACTCCTCGACAACGAACACGTGCTCGACCTTTGTGCGCGGCAGGAACTGCTCGACGAGCGGCATCAGGCTCGCGTCGACAATCAACGCACGGTCGCCGGCGTTGAGCGCGATGTAGCCAATGTCGTTCGGGTGAAGCCGCAGGTTGAGCGTGTGCAGGACGAAGCCTGCGCACGGAATCCCGAAGTACGCCTCGAGGTGCTGGTAGTGATTCCAGCAGAGGGTGCCGACACGGTCGCCTCGCTCGAGCCCGAGCTTCTGGAGCGCGGCAGCGAGCTGCTTTGCGCGCCGCGTCATGTCGGCGTACGTGTAGCGGTGGAACGACTTGTCGGGAAGGCGCGTCACGACCTCCTTCCCGCCGAAGTACTGCTCGGCGCGCCGGAGAATGGTCGGCAAGGTCAGCTGGTAGTCCATCATCAAGCCGTCCATCGATCCTCCTTTTAGCGCAACAAGACGCGTTCGTACACGGAGTCGCGGATCCTGTCGGGCAGCCGTTCGACGCCTGCACGGAGCTTTGCGTCGCGGCCGATCAGCTTTCGCGTGCTCGGACGCTCCTGCGTGAGCGCCTTGTCGACGGCGCGCGCGACGGCCTCCGCCGAGGCGCCGCTCGCCCCGCGCTTGGCCGCGACGCGCCTGAAGGCGGCGATCCGTTCTCCATACAGCTCGCGCAGGTCCGCAGGCGCGCCGCTCACTAGGGAGTCCGCGACCGCTGCGGATTTCTCCCAGATCGGCGTCCGGATCGTGCCCGGCTCGACGAGGGAGACGGCGATGCCGAACGGCCGCAGCTCGATCCGCAACGCGTCGGCGATCGCCTCGAGCGCATGCTTGGATGCCGCGTACGCGCCAAGGAAGGGCAGCGCGCTCTTTCCTGCGATCGAGCCGACGAAGACGATGCGCCCTCGCGTGCGCCGCAGGTGCGGGAGGAATGCCTGGGTCACGGCCACCTGCCCGATGACGTTGACCTCGAGCTGGCGGCGTAGCTCGTCGAGCGGGATGAACTCGAGCGGCATCGCGATCGCGATGCCGGCGTTGTTGACGAGAGCGTCGAGCTGCTCGATCCCATTCGCCGCGGCGCGAATCTGACTTTCGTCGGTGACGTCGAGCAGGATCTCCTCGGCGCCGCGAGGCGCGTCGCCTGCGCGTCGGACGCCGGCGAAGACGCGCCAGCCCGCGGAGATGAGCCGCGAGGCGCACGCTGCGCCGATTCCCGACGACGCGCCCGTGACGAGCGCTGTGCGCATCAGTCGAGGAGCCAGGCGGCGATCTTCGCCCGCTGCTCGCGCCCGTAGCCGCCGTGCGCCTGAATCCAGAGTGCCCGCTTGTAATACGTGTGCAGCGGGTGCTCCCAGGTGAATCCGATGCCGCCGAGCACCTGGATCGCCCGCTCGCAGGCGGCGACTGCCGCGTCGCCGGCGTAGCTCTTGGCGGCGGCGACGGCGACCGGTGCTTCTTCGTCGTTCTCGGCCACGCACCACGCTGCCCAGTACGCGAGCGAGCGCGCGAGCTCACCTTCGACGTAGGTGTTCGCGAGCGGATGCGACACCGCCTGGTACACGCCGATTGTGCGCCCGAACTGCTCGCGCGTCTTCGCGTGCTCGACCGCGAACTCCAGTGCGCGCTGCGCGATGCCGGCCGCCTCGAGCGCGAGCGCCGCGAGACGTTCGTTTTCTGGCGCGTCGTCGTCGAAGAACTCCTCGCCACGGTTCGCACGGCCCGCCTCTTCGAAGAGCACCGCGCGGTCGAGAAAGCCCAGCTCCGCAAGCTCATCGCGGCCCCAGCCTCCGTTCGCGAGCACGTCGCGCGCCTCGCGGCGCAGCAGCTCTTGGTCCTCGGTGAACGCGAACTGCACTAGCGGCTCCTAGGAAGCCCGAGCACGCGCTCGGAGATGATGTTGCGCAGGATCTCGCTCGTCCCCGCTTCGATCGTGTTGCCGCGGCTGCGCAGCTGCTGGTAGCCCCAGTAGCCGTCGTCCTCGCCGCCGAGGATCTCCAGCGCGAGCTTCGTCAGCCGCTGGTTCTGCTCCGACCAGAAGAGCTTCGAGCCGGAGCCTTCGGGCCCCGGAATGCCGGTCTGCATCAGCGTCGTCAGCGAGCGGTAGTTCGTGAGCTTCAGAGCCTGCAGCTCGACCCACTCCTGTGCAACTCGATCGCGGATGATCGGGTCGTCGGCCCCGCGCTCCTTCGCCAGGGCGATCAGCCGTTGCACCTGTGCGTCCAGCACGCCTGTCAGCGCGAATCCGAGCGTCCCGCGCTCGTGCAGCAGCGTCGTCATCGCGACCTGCCAACCGCCGCCGATCTCGCCGAGGAGGTTCTCCTCCGGAACCTCGACTTCCGTGAAGAAGATCTCGTTGAACTCCGCTTCGCCTGTGATCTGCCGCAGCGGCCGCACCTCGACACCGGGCGCGTGCATGTCGACGATCACATAGGTCAGGCCGGCGTGGCGCTCCGACTGCGGATCGCTGCGGCCGACGAGGATGCAGAAGTGGGCGAGGTGCGCGACCGACGACCAGACCTTCTGTCCGTTGACGAGGAAGCCGCCGTCGCGCGGCTCGACGCGCGTCCGCACGGCGGAGAGGTCCGACCCCGCGCCCGGCTCGGAGAAACCCTGGCACCAGATCTCCTCCGCCGACAGCATCTTCGGCAGGTAGCGCCGTTTCTGCTCCTCGCTGCCGTGCACCATGATCGTCGGTCCGGCCATCCCGAGCGCGATCACGTTCATGTGGTTCGGCGCGCCGGCCTTCGCGAACTCCTCGAGCGCGATTGCCTGGTGGCTGTACGGCGCGCCGCGCCCGCCGTACTCCTGCGGCCAGGTCAGCCCGGCGAAGCCGGCGTCATAGATCTTGCGGCTCCACTCGGGGCCCGGCTCAGCCGGCAGGTTGTCGGCGAGCCACGCGCGGACCTGTTCGCGGAAGGCGGCCTCGTCCGGGCTGTCGCGCAGGTCCACGACGGAATTACAGCACGATCACGGAGCGAACCAGATCCGGCGATGACCGCAGCTCGTCGAGTGCCCGCGGGGCGTCTTCGAGGGTCAGACGGCGCGTCACCATCGAAGCGAGATCGAGCTTCCCGTCGAGGGCCCACTGCGCGAGCCGCGGGAAGTCCTCATGCGGCAGGTGGTCGCCGCCGTGCGACGTGCGCACGGTCACACGCTTCGCGAAGAGCCGCGGCAGGTCGAGCTCGGCCTTCTCGCCCGCCGGAGACAGGCCGATCAGGACGGCGGTGCCGCCGCCGCGTAGGAGCCGCAGCGCGAGCTCGAACGTCGCGCGGCGCCCGACGACGTCGAACGCAAAGTCGACGGGCCCTTCGCCGACGGCGGTCGCGCCGAACCGCAGCGCCTGCTCCTGCTTCCGCTCGTCGAGGTCGATCGCCCGAATCTCAGCTGCCCCGGCGATTCTCGCGCCCTGGACGACCGACAGGCCGACCGCGCCGCACCCGATGACGGCCACGCTCGCACCCGGCGGAACACGTGCGGTCTCGAGCACCGACATCACGCCGGTTGCGACGGCGCACCCGATCAGGCACGCCTGCTCGAGCGGAAGCTCGTCGGGGACCTTCACCGCGGCGACCGCCGGGACGACGGTGCGCGTCGCAAACGTCCCCGTACGCAGGACCGGCGTCAGGACGCTGCCGTCCGTGCGATGCAGGCGTCCGTATGCGGCCGGCGGCCGCTTGCACTGTCTCGGCAGCCCGCGCGCGCATTGCTCGCACTCGCCGCACGCCGTGTGCCACCCGAGCAGGACGCGGTCGCCGACGCTGAGCCCGTCGACGTCCGGGCCGATCGCCTCGATCGTTCCGGCGCCTTCGTGGCCGAGCAGGACCGGCAGCGCATGCCCCCAGCCGTCCTCCTCGACTACATGGAGATCGGTGTGGCAGACGCCGCTCGCCTCGATGCGCACCGCGAGCTCTCCAGGCTTGGGCTGGTCGACGACGATCTGCTCGAGCGCGACAGCGCCCGGTGCGCTCAGGACGACGCCGCGATCCACGACGAGTCGAGCTCGTTGACCGAGCGCGCGCCCATTAGCGCAAGGGTCAAATCGGTCTCCGCCGCCAGCTGCTGGATCAGCGCCGAGACGCCGTCCGCCCCCCCGACCGCGAGCGCGTAGACGTACGGGCGGCCGACGAGCACGGCGTCCGCGCCGAGCGCGAGCGCCTTGATCACGTCGGCGCCACCACGAATCCCGCCGTCCATCAGCACGGTCGCCTCGGGGCCGACGGCCGCGCGTACCTCCTCGAGCGCGTCCAGGGAAGCGACCGCGCCGTCGACCTGTCGGCCGCCGTGGTTCGAGACGACGATCCCGTCCACGCCGGCCGCGAGCGCGCGGACGGCGTCCTCGCCCGTGAGCACCCCCTTGACCAGAATGGGCAGCTTCGTGAGCTCGCGCAGGTGTGCGAGGTCGTCCCACTGCAGCGCGAGGTTCGGGAACATCGAGAGCATCGTCCCGGCCGCGACGAGCGGGTCCTGCTCAGGCGGAACCGGCAGCAGCTCGCGGAAGACCGGATCGCTCGTGAACTGCGCGATGCCCTCACCGTCGCGAAACGGCAGGTATGCGTTTCGAAGGTCGCGGGGGCGCCAGCCGAGGATGAGCGTGTCGAGCGTGACGACGATGGCCCCGTATCCGGCCGCCGCCGCGCGCCGCACGAGGCTCGCGACCACGTCGCGGTTGCTGACCCAGTAGAGCTGGAACCAGCGCGGCGCGTCGCCCATCGCCTCGGCGATCTCCTCGATCGAGTGTGACGCGGCGGTGGAGAGGATGAACGGCACGTGTGCCGCCGCCGCTGCCCGCGCCGGTGCCAGCTCACCGTCGGGGTGCGCAATGCTGAGCACGCCGACCGGCGCGAGGAAGAAGGGGAACGGCGACTCTGTGCCGAGCACGTCGACGTGGAGCTCGCGCTCGGTGTGCGCGCCGAGCATGCGAGGGCGCAGGCGGCGGCGCTCGAACGCTTCGCGGTTCGCGCGCAGCGTCGACTCCGCGCCCGCCGCGCCCGCGATGTAGCCGAGTGGTCCCGCAGCGAGCTTCTCGCCGGCACGCGCCTCCCAGTCGTCAGCGCCGACGGGCCACGGCGATTCGCCGCTGATGTAGATCTCGTTCTGAGCCTGTGTGCCGTCGAAACGCATGTCGCGCGCTCGGACGGTCATATCATCCCGCGAATCCGATGGCGCTCCTGGCGGTAGAGAACGTCACCCGGCGGTTCGGCGGCATCGTCGCGCTCGCCGACGTGTCCTTGGAGCTGGAGCAGGGAGCGATCGGCGGCCTGATTGGCCCGAACGGGGCCGGCAAGACGACGCTCTTCAACCTGATCACGAGGTTGTACAGGCCGAACGAGGGGCGCATCGCCTTCGACGGCAAGGACCTCACACGTACGCCGCCGCACCGGATCGTGCGCTTGGGGATCGCGCGCACGTTCCAGAGCGTCGTGCTGTTCCAGAACATGTCGGTGCTGGAGAACCTGCTCGTCGGAGCGCACGCGCGGCTGCGCCCGTTCTCGGAGCGGCGCGGCCGGAAGCAGGCCCTCGAGACGCTCGACTACCTCGGGCTCGGCGGCCTCGCCGAGCGGTTCCCCGGAGGCCTGCCGTTCGGGACGCTGAAACGTGTGGAGCTCGCGCGCGCGCTGGCGGCCCGTCCGCGGCTGCTCCTCCTCGACGAGCCGGCCGGAGGGCTGAACCACGAGGAGGTCGGCGAGCTGGGCGAGCTGATCCGCACGGTCCGCCGCGACTTCGACCTGACCGTGTTGCTCGTCGAGCACCACATGAACCTCGTGATGAGCGTGTGCGACCACGTGCACGTGCTCAACTTCGGCCGCACGATCGCGGACGGTCCGCCGGAGGACGTGCGCAGGGACCCGGAGGTCATCGAGGCGTACTTGGGAGCGAGCGATTCCGCCGCTGCTTGAGCTGCGTGGCGTCGAGGCGCGCTACGGGCCGATCAAGGCGCTGCACGGCGTCTCCCTGCACGTCGAGGAGGGTGAGATCGTCGCTCTGCTCGGCGCGAACGGCGCCGGCAAGACAACCACGCTGCGGGCCGTCTCCGGCACTGTGCGGCAGAGCGGCGAGATCGCGTTCGCCGGCAAGCAGCTGTCCGGTGCCGGCCCCGACAAGGCCGCCCGCTCCGGAATCGCGCATGTCCCTGAAGGGCGCGGCCTGTTCGCCGAGCTCAGCGTCTGGGAGAACCTGCGCATGGGCGCGTACGTGCGCGGCGAGCGGCGCACGATCCGCCGGGAGGCACCGCGCGTCTTCGAGTACTTCCCGTGGATGGAGCGGCGGCGCGACCAGCAGGCGGGCACGCTGAGCGGCGGCGAGCAGCAGATGCTCGCGCTTGCGCGCGCGCTTGTCTCGCGCCCGCGTCTGCTCATGCTCGACGAGCCCTCGCTCGGGCTCGCGCCGACGGTCGTCCAGGAGATCTTCCGCATCGTCAAGGAGCTGAACGCCAACGACGGCCTCACCGTTCTCGTCGTCGAGCAGAACGCGAACGTCGCGCTCGAGGCGGCATCTCGGGCGTACGTCCTGGAGGTAGGGCAGGTCGCGATCGGGGGCGACAGCGCCGAGTTGCGCAAGCACGAGGGCGTCCGCAAGTCGTACCTGGGGTACTAGTGCCGCTCGCCTTCGCCTGGAGTGACTTCGCCCAGCAGGTGACGAGCGGGCTAGCGGCCGGAGCGATCTACGCCAGCCTCGCGCTCGCGCTCGTGCTCATCTACCAGACGACGAACGTCGTCAACTTTGCGCAGGGCGAGATGGCGACGTTCACGACGTTCATCGCCTGGATGTTCATGGACCGCGGGCTGCCGTACTGGCCGGCGTTCGCGCTCACGCTGCTGATTGCCTTCGCGGGCGGCGTTGGGGTCGAGCGCGTGCTGATCCGGCCGATCGAGCATCGGCCGGAGATCGTGATCGTGATCATGACCATCGGCCTGTTGATCGCCCTGAACGGGTTGACCGGGTGGATCTGGGGCCCGGAGGTGAAGGCGTTCGACAGCCCGTTCCCGAACAGCTCGGTCATCGTCGGCGGCGTCGCAATCTCCGTCCGCGACATCGGCACCTTCTGCGTCTGTCTCGGCGTCGTCGTGCTGCTCTGGCTCTTCTTCCGGTTCACGACGCTCGGTCTGGCGATGCGCGCCGTCGCGTTCAACCCCGACGCCAGCCGCCTGATGGGCGTCCGGGTGGGCTGGATGCTCGCCCTCGGCTGGGGCTTTGCCGCGGTGCTCGGCGCGATCGCCGGGATGATGGCGGCGCCCACGATCTTCCTCGACCCGGACATGATGATCGTCGTCCTGATCTACGCGTTCGCAGCCGCCGTGCTCGGCGGCATCGACAGCCCGGTCGGGGCCGTCGTGGGAGGGCTCCTGCTCGGCGTCGTGATCAACCTGCTCGGCGCCTACGTCAACTTCGTCGGCAACGAGCTGCGATTGCCGACCGCCCTCGCCGTGCTGCTGCTCGTGCTCGTCATCCGCCCCACCGGGCTGTTCGGCCGTCGGGTGGTGAGGCGAGTTTGACGCGCCGCTGGGTCGGGCCGGCGCTCACCGCGCTCGTGCTCGCGGGCGCCGTTGTGCTGATCGTCTTCCTGCCGCGGATGACGAGCGAGTTCCGCCTCGGGCAGTTCACCTACGTCGCGATCTACTTCATCGCCCTGCTCGGGCTCAACATCCTCACCGGGTACAACGGGCAGATCTCGCTCGGCCACGCGGCGTTCATGGCGGTCGGGGGTTACACCGCGGCTGTGCTCATCCTCGGGCAGGAAGGGTTCAAGCTCGTCGGCCAGGAGCCGGCTGAGATCATCCCGAAGCACGGGATCACGCCGATCTGGACGATCCCGATCGCCGGCCTCGTCACCGGCGTCATCGGCTACCTCTTCGGATTGCCGGCGCTCCGCCTGGCCGGCGTCTCGCTCGCGCTCGCGACCTTCGCGGTTGCCGTCTCGATGCCCGCGATCGCGAAGCGCTTCGAGCACCTGACCGGAGGTGGCGGCGGCCTCTCCCTACCGTTGCCAGAGGCGCCGTTCGGCTGGGACATCTCCCCGCCGCACTGGCTCTACTACGAGGCTTGGGGGGCCGCGGGGATCCTGTTCGTCGTCGCGTGGCTGCTCGTCCGCGGGCGCGTCGGCCGCGCCTGGCGCTCGATCCGCGACGGGGAGGTCGCGGCGGTGTCGTCGGGCGTCAGCCCTGCGGTCTACAAGACCCTTGCCTTCGGCATCTCGTCGGCGTACGCGGGCGTGGCCGGCGCGCTCTTCGCCATCCAGAACTCCTACATCAACCCGGACACCTTCCCGCTCACCCTGTCGATCCTCCTGCTCGCGAGCGCGGTGATCGGCGGTCTTTCGTCGCTCTCGGGAGTCATCGTCGGCGCGCTCGTGCTCGAGTTCCTGCCGATCTACGCGCAGGAGCCGCCGGTGTTCGACGTCAACTTCGCCAAGCAGGCGGCGCCGGTCGTCTTCGGGGTCGTGCTGATGCTGATCGTGTTCCTGATGCCGGGCGGGGCGGCCGGGCTGCTGCGGCGGCTCACGCGTCCAATCGTCGCGGCGGCGTCCCGCCGCTCTTGACCCCGGCACCGCGTCAGCAAACAATGGCACCTGCGGTGGAGTCGAAAGTGGCAGGAGTGGGGCACTTTCCGAAGGAGGGAGATTTCGTGAACAGAGCGCTGGTTGCGCTAGCGGCGATGCTGACTGCGCTCGCCGTGTGCATTCCCGGCGCCTTCGCACGCGTGGACAGTCGCAGTGGTTCGGTCGCGACACCCGGCGTTACGAAGACGTCGATCACGATCGGGGGGACGTTCCCGCTCAGCGGGCCGGCCTCCCTGTACGCGCCGATCCCGCGCGGCATGGAGGCGTACTTCAACTGGGTCAACAACCGGAAAGGGCCCGACGGCAAGACGGGCGTCTACGGACGCAAGATCGTCTGGAAGTACTACGACGATGGGTACAACCCGGCGCAGACGGTTCAGCTGACGAACAAGCTCGTCCTCGAGGACAAGATCTTCGCGGACGTCGGCTCCCTCGGCACGGAGCACAACCAGGCGATCCGCCCGATGCTGAACCAGCGCAAGATCCCGCAGATCCTGGTCGCCACCGGTGCGAGCTACTGGGGCCTGCAGTACAAGCAGTTCCCGTGGACGATCGGCTGGCAACCGGACTACATCGCCGAAGGCCGCGCGTACGGCGTCTGGATCACGCGGAACGCGCCGAACGCCAAGATCGCGGTCTTCTACCAGAACGATGACTACGGCAAGGACTACCTGCGCGGCCTGAACATCGGGCTCGGTGCGAAGAAGAGCCTGATCGTCTCGGAGCAGAGCTACGAGGCGACGGACACGAGCTACGCGTCGCAGATCGCGCGCCAGAAGGCTTCCGGCGCAGACACCTGGGTCCTGCTCTCCATTCCGACGCCGACGGTACGCGCGCTCGCGACGGCGAAGGCGTTGAACTGGAAGCCGAACACGATCGTGATCAACTCGGTTGCCGCGATCGATTCCGTGATGAAGGCCGCGGCGACGAACGCCGGCCCACAGTACGTCAACGGCGCGATCAGCTCGGGCTACCTGAAGAACAACGACGCGCCGAAGTACCAGAACGATCCGATCGTCGTCAGATACAAGAAGTTGCTCGCGCAGTACGGGCCGCAAGGCGCGGATCCGAACAACACGTTCTACTTCTACGGCTTCGCGAAGGCGTACGACGTCGTGAAGCTGCTCTATCTCGCGGGCAAGAACCCGACGCGACAGTCGCTGATCAAAGCAACGTTGCGGATGAACTGGGTCAACCCGTACATGATCAAAGGCATCAAGGTGAAGACCGGCAAGAGCGATCACTTCCCGATCTCGCAGATCAAGCTCGTCCGCTACGAGAACGGGGTCTTCACCGAGTTCGGCTCCCTGATCAAGGGTCGCTGACAGAATCGTCGGGGCCGGCGTCCACGCCGGCCCCGCGCTTCTCATGAACTTCTTTCTCACGCACGAGCAGGAGCTGATCCGCGGGTCCGCTCGCGAGTTCTGCGAGCGCGAGGTGCTCCCTCACGCGCGCGACTGGGATCGCGTCGAAGACATCGACCGCGGCCTTGTCGCGAAGCTCGCAGACATTGGCTATCTCGGTGCCTGGGAGCTCGACACGATCTCGTACGCACTCGTGATGGAGGAGCTCGGGCGCGCAGACTCGTCCGTGCGCGGAATCGTCTCCGTCAACGTCGGCCTCGTCGGCAAGACGATCCTGAAGTGGGGCACTGATGCGCAGCAGGCCGAGTGGCTGCCGAAGCTCGCAGGCGGCGAGGCCCTCGGGTGCTACGCGCTGACCGAGCCAGGTTCCGGGTCCGACCCGGCCGGCCTCGTCACACGCGCGGAGCGGGACGGCGGCGACTGGGT
Organism: Actinomycetota bacterium; assembly: GCA_005888435.1. Lineage (GTDB taxonomy): Bacteria > Actinomycetota > Thermoleophilia > Gaiellales > Gaiellaceae > 3-1-20CM-4-69-9. Next base: position 29,487 of record VAXO01000029.1, read on the forward strand.
CCTCTCGGGGTCGAAGATCTTCATCACGCTCGGCTCGTGGGCGGGCGTCGCGCTGGTGTTCGCACGCACGGGCGGCGAGGGTGCACGCGGGTTGACGTGCTTCCTCGTCCCGACCGATTCGCCCGGCTTCGCCGCGACGCGGATCAAGGGCAAGCTTGGTCTCCGCGCGCAGGACACGGCGGAGCTCGCGCTCGAAGGCGTCCGCGTCCCCGACACGAATCGCGTCGGCGCCGAGGGCGACGGCTTCAAGGTCGCGATGTCGGCGCTCGACAACGGCCGCATCTCGCTCGCGGCCGGCTGCGTCGGCATCGCCCAGGGTTGTCTCGACGCGTGCCTTCGCTATGCCGCGGAGCGGCAGCAGTTCGGCAAGCCGATTGCCTCGCATCAGCTCGTGCAGGAGCTGATCGCCGAGATCGCCGTCGACTGCGAGGCGGCGCGGCTGCTGACTTGGCGGGCGGCAGCGCTCGCCGACGCGGGCGTGCGGCACACACTCGAGTCCTCGGTCGCGAAGTACTACGCGAGCGAGGCGTCGGTGCGGGCCGCGAACGCGGCCGTGCAGGTGCACGGCGGCTACGGCTACATCGACGAGTATCCCGTCGGCAAGTACCTGCGCGACGCGCGGGTGACGACGCTGTACGAAGGGACGAGCCAGATCCAGAAGCTGATCATCGGACGCGCGCTCACCGGCGAGAGCGCGTTCGTCTAGAGAGGAGCTGCATGCCGAAACTGGAGGGGAAGGTCGCGATCGTCACGGGCGGAGGGCGCGGCATCGGCCGCGAGCACGCGATCGCATTGGCGCGCGCGGGCGCCAAGATCCTCGTCAACGATCTCGGCGCTTCACTCGCGGGCGAGGGCGCGGACGAGGGCCCCGCGCACGGGGTCGTGCGGGAGATCGAGGGGCTGGGTGGGGAAGCGGCCGCGAACGGCGAGAACGTTGCCGATTTCGCGGGGGCGAAGCGGATGGTCGAGGCAGCGCTCGAGGCGTTCGGCCGCCTGGACATCCTCGTCAACAACGCCGGAATCCTCCGCGACCGGATGCTCGTGAACATGGAGGAGCACGAGTGGGACGCGGTTGTCCAGGTGCACCTGAAAGGGCACTTCGCGCCGACGCGCCACGCGGCTGCGCACTGGCGCGAGCGATCGAAGGCGGGCGAGGAGGTGCGTGCGCGCGTGATCAACACGTCGAGCCCCTCCGGCGTCTTCGGCAACGTCGGCCAGGCGAACTACGGCGCAGCGAAGGCCGGGATCGTGGGTTTCACGCTGATCGCGGCGCAGGAGCTGCAGCGCTACGGCGTCACCGTCAACGCGATCGCGCCGAACGCGCGTACCCGGATGACGGAGGCCGCGTTCGGCGAGATCCCGCCGCCCGAGGAGGGGTTCGACCCCGCCGACCCGGCGAACAACTCTCCGATCGTCGTCGCGCTCTGCGCCGACGAGGCGCAGAACGTCACCGGCCAGGTCTTCTTCGTGTACGGCGGTGTCGTCAACATGCTGCGCGGGTGGGAGGCGGGCGAGCTGTTCGCGAGCCGCGAGCGCTGGGATCCCGATGAGCTGTTGCACGAGCTGCAAGACCGTCTGCCCGAGGGCGCCGCACCGCCCGGGATGCTCGAGTCGATGCATCGCGCCGGCGGTCAGTCGATGCGAGAGCGTTGAGTAGCGTGGCCGCCTTGGACGTCTGCTTCGCCGAAGCCTGCGAGCTCGCCCGCCTGATCCGGCAGCGAGAGTTCTCCTCTGTCGAGCTGGTCGAGCTGTATCTCGACCGGATCGAACGGCTCGATCCGGCGCTCAACGCCTACGTCACGGTGGACGCCGACGGCGCTGGCGCCGCTGCGGCTGGGCCGCTCGACGGCCCGTTCGCAGGCGTCCCGATCGCGATCAAGGACCTGACCGAGACGGCGGGACTCCGAACGACGTACTCCGCGAAGGCGCTGGCCGATAACGTTCCTTTGTTCGACTCAGCGGTCGTGCGGCGGATCCGCGAGGCAGGGTTCGTCATCCTCGGGAAGACGAACACGCCGGAGCTCGGCACGCTCGGCGTGACGGAGTCCGAGCTGAACGGCGTCTGCCGGAACCCCTGGGACCTCGCCCGGACCCCGGGCGGGTCGAGCGGCGGCGCCGCGGCCGCGGTGGCGGCCGGCCTGGCGCCGATCGCGCACGGCAGTGACGGTGGCGGGTCGATCCGGATTCCAGCGTCGTGTTGCGGCCTGGTCGGGCTGAAGCCGTCGCGCGGCCGCGTCTCGTCTGCGCCGTGGCCGGCGGGGATGTTCGGCCTGGCCACGCACGGGCCGATCGGGCGCACGGTCCGCGACGTCGCCGCTCTGCTCGACGTGATGAGCGGCTACGAGCTCGGTGACGAGTACGTTGCCCCCGCACTGGAGCGGCCGTTTGCGGACGAGACGCTGCAATCGCCGGAGCGGCTGCGCATCGGTGTCGCTGTCGATCCGCCCGTCGACGTCCCCGTCGCGGAAGAATGCGTTGCGGCGGTCCGGAGCACCGCCGACGTCCTGAGCGATCTCGGCCACGACGTGGTGGAGGCGGCGCCACCCTGGAACGGCGAGGAGCTGAGCAGGCACTTTGTGCGTGTTTGGCGGCACGGTCCGGCGACGTCGGGGATCGACGCGGAGCAGCTCGAGCCGCACAACCGGGCACTCGCCGACGACGCCGCGAAGACGCCCGGCCCGGAGCTGGCCGCATCGCTGCAGTATCTGCGGGCGGAAGCCCGCCGGTTTCTGCCGGTGTGGCAGGAGATCGACGTGCTCGTGACCCCGACGCTCGCGCTGCCGCCGGTCCCTACCGGCTGGGCCTTCGAAGGCAGCGAGGACGATCCGCGAGCGGTCGTCAGGCGGCAGCGCTTGTTCGTGCCGTTCACCCAGATCTTCAACGTGACCGGACAGCCTGCACTGTCGCTGCCGCTGCATTGGTCGGGCGACGTGCCGATCGGGGTCCAGTTCGCGGGGCGACCGTTCGAGGAGGCGACGCTGTTGCGGCTGGGAGCCCAACTCGAGGCGGCGCGCCCTTGGGCGGACCGCCGCCCGTAGGATGGCCGGCGCGCGGCGCAACCTCGCGCGTATTGCCGAGGAAACGTTCGAGCGCCGCGGCGACTATCCCGCACTCTGGTTCGAGGGCGCTTGGCATTCGTCGGGGGAGCTGTTCGCGCGTGCGGAGCGCGTCGCGGCCGGGCTGGTCGAGCACGGGGTGCGTCCCGGCGACCGTGTCGTCGTCCAGATGCACAACTCCCCGGAAGTACTCGTCGCGTATCACGCGATCTGGCGTGTCGGCGCCGTCGTTACGCCGGCGATCTTCCTTCTGACGCCGGAGGAGCTCGAGCGGCTCGTCCAAGACGCGGAACCGGCGCTCGTGTTGACCTCGGAGCTGTTGCCGACGCTCGAGCTCGACGCCGCGCAGCCGATCGTCGCGCGCGGCGAATCCGACCTCGCCGCGCTCGTCTACACCGGCGGCACGACCGGCCGCGCGAAGGGCGTGATGCTGACGCACGCGAACCTCTACGAAGCCGGGCGCGCGGGGCACGAGGCTGGGCATGTCGAGGGCGTCGACCGCTCGCTCTCCTGCCTGCCGCTCGCGCACTCGTACGGCTTGCTGGTCCTGAACGTCGCGCTGCACCATCCCGGACGGCCCCAATCCGTCCTCATGCGCTGGTTCGACCCGGTGGCGTGGTTGCGGCTCGCGCAGGTGCACCGCGTGCAGATCGCCCCGGTCGTGCCCTCGATGCTCTACCTGCTGCTTGCGCAGCCGCTCGAGGAATACGACCTCTCGGAACTGCGCTACGTCGCGTCGGGCGCTGCGCCGCTCGCCCTGCAGGCGATCGACGAGTTCCTGCGCCGGGTGCCCGGCGTGCAGATCCGTGAGGGCTACGGGCTGACGGAGACGTCCGCTCTCGTGTCGACGAACCCTCCCGGGCGCTCGAGGTACGGGACGGTCGGGCCGCCGGTGCCCGGTACCGAGGTGCGCATCGTCGACGGCGAGGTCTGCGTGCGCTCGCAGCTGCTGATGGCCGGCTACTGGAAGGCGCCGGACCTGACGGCGGAGACGATTCGGGACGGCTGGCTCTACACGGGTGACATGGGCCGCCTGGACGACGACGGCTACCTCACGATCGTCGACCGCAAGAAGGACCTGGTCATCCGCGGCGGCTTCAACGTCTTCCCCCGCGACGTGGAGGAGGCGTTGCTCGAGCATCCGGCCGTGACGGCTGCCTGCGTGGTCGGACGGCCCGACGCCGTGTACGGCGAGGAGGTGGTCGCCTTCGTCACCCTGGCGTCGGCGCTCGGCGACGACGAGCTGCTCGGATTCGCCAAGAACCGCCTGGGGGGTTACAAGTATCCCCGTGAGATCCGTGTCGTCGAGGCGCTCCCGTTGACGCCGGTCGGCAAGGCCGACCGCAGGGCGCTGCGCGAGCTGTTGTGACGACGACACTGACTCTCGCCGAGCTCGAAGGAGCGGCCGATCGCGACCTCGGCACGAGCGAGTGGCACGCGATCACCCAGGAGCAGATCGACCTGTTCGCCAAGGCGACGGGTGACCACCAATGGATTCACGTCGACCCCGAGGCGGCCGCGAACGGCCCGTTCGGCACGACGGTCGCGCACGGTTACCTCACCCTCGCGATGCTGCCGATGCTGCTGAGCGAGGTCGTCTCGGTCAGCGACGCAGTCATGGGCGTCAACTACGGCACCGAGAAGATCCGCTTCACGAGCCCGGTTCCGTCCGGCTCGCGCGTGCGCCTGCACGCCAAGCTCGTGCGGGCGGAGCGCCGCGGGCCGAGCGTCGTGTGGACGGTCGGCGTGCAGGTCGAGATCGAAGGAAAGGAGAAGCCCGCGCTCGTCGGCGAGGTCGTCTACATGGCGGCAGGCGCACCCCATGCCTGAGGCTCTCATCGTTGCGGCGACTAGGACGCCGATC
>VAXO01000121.1 GCA_005888435.1 Actinomycetota bacterium
GAGCTGCATCGCCGCCGCTCGCGGCGGTCCTGCCGTATCCACGCGTCGAGGGTGGGCCCGGAAGCGTCCTCACCGGACGTCTGTCGGGCCCTGCCGCCGCCGTTGCGGCCGCGCTCGGTGCATCGATCTCGTTGCTCGCCTGGTGGCCGACCGGCGCCTGGCTCGTCGTTACGGCAGTAGCCGTTGCCGTGACCCTCGGTCTCTCGTACCGGCGGTGGCTGGGCGGGGCGACCGGAGATTGTCTCGGCGCGGCGACGGAGCTCTGCGAGACGGCCGTGCTCGTCGTCGCGGCTGCGCTCGCATGAGGCTCTTGCTCTGCCGGCACGCTGCGGCCGGGGACGGCGGCCAAGTCGCGCAGCTCGCGGAAAGGCTGGCCGGGCTTGACGTCGCCGCGGTGTACACCAGCCCGCTCGAGCGCGCGGCCGCGACCGCGGAGGCAGTCGCCGCGCGTCACGGCCTCGCGCCGCTGATGCGCGACGAGCTGCGCGAGATCGATCTCGGCGAGGTCGACGGCCTGCAGTTCGAGGAGTACACGCCGGAGCTGCAGGCCACGCTGCTGAATGCGCCTGCGACGGTGCACTTTCCGGGTGGAGAGTCGTATGAGCAGCTGCGACGCCGTGTTGTCGGCGTGCTCGACGAGATCGTGGCGCAGCACGGTGACGAGGCCGTCGTCGCGGTCAGCCATGCCGGCGCGATCCGCGCGGCGCTTGCGACGTGGCTGTCCATCCCGCCCGAGGCGTCTTTCCGCATCGATCAGCGCTTCGCCTCCGTCAACCTCGTGGACTGGATCGATGGAGTCCCGCTCGTCCGGCTGGTCAACGGACCCGGGCCCGAGCGCTAGGATCCAGACCGGCGCTCGCGCGCCGTCTATGAGGGCCTAGGCGACAAGACACCGCTTTCTGTCCCGCCTCGACGGAGGTCCTCCTTGCTTGCCGCAGCGAACATCACGAAGTACCACGGTCCCCAGCTCGTCCTCAGCGACGTCACGCTGGTCGTGCCGCCGGACGCCCGGGTCGGGCTCGTCGGGCGTAACGGCGTCGGGAAGTCGACGCTGCTGCGGATCCTTGCCGGGCTGGAGGAGCCCGACCGCGGCACCGTCAGGGGCACACCGCCCGGCCTCGCCGTCGACTATCTGCCGCAGGAGGAGGGGCTCCACAGTGCATCGGGCGGGGAGGTGGCGAGAGCTCGGTTGGCAACGTTCCTGCGCCGCCCGCTCGACGTCTTCCTGTTGGACGAGCCGACGAACGACCTCGACTTCGGAGGGCTCGACTGGCTCGAGCGGGAGGTCGCGAAGCTCCGGGGCGCCGTGGTGCTCATCTCCCACGACCGTGAATTCCTCGATCGCACGGTGTCGCGCATCGTCGAGCTCGACGAGTGGACGCACGGGGCTACGGATTTCTCCGGCGGCTGGAGCGAGTACGAGCGCGCGCGGTCGAGCGCGCTGCGCCGCCAACACGAGGCCTACGAGCAGTACGAGACCGAGAAGGAGCGGCTCGAGGAGCAGATGCGGCGGATGCAGCGCTGGGAGGAGCGCGGCTACGGCCAGGGACGCAAGAAGAAGCGCACGAAGGACGTCAAGAAGCGTTACGGCGGACGAATCGACCGACTCGAGCAGGCCGAGAAGCCCTATGAGCCGTGGGAGCTGCGGATCCCACTCTCGGCGCGAAGCCGCAGCGGCGACGTCGTCCTACGCCTCGAGGACGCCGTCGCCGAGCGCGGCTCGTTCACGCTGGGCCCGCTCGACCTGGCGCTCGGCTGGGGCGACCGGGTCGCGATCTCCGGGCCGAACGGCAGCGGCAAGTCGACCCTGATCGACGTCGTGCTCGGGCGGCTGCCCCTCTCGTCGGGTCGCCTGTCGACCGGCTCCGGCGTCGTGCTCGGCGAGCTGACCCAGCTTCGCGGCGAGCTCGCGCACGGGCTGCTGCTGCCGCTCTTCACGTGCGAGTCCGGACTGAGCGAGGAGGACGCGCGCGCGCTGCTCGCCAAGTTCGGCCTCGGCGCCGACCACGTCCGTCGCGACGCAGCCTCGCTGTCGCCGGGCGAGCGCACGCGTGCGCTTCTCGCGCTGCTCTCCGCCCGCGGGGTCAACTGCCTGATCCTGGACGAGCCGACGAACCACCTCGACGTCCCGGCGATCGAGGAGCTGGAGCGGGCGCTCGAAGCCTTCGACGGAACCGTCGTGCTCGTCACGCACGACCGCCGCTTCCTGGAGGCCTTTCGCGCTACGCAGACGTTGCAGTTGCCACCCAGCCGGGCTCCGGCCGCGCGAGCCGTCCGTCACTGACGAGCCGGTCGACGAGGTCATCCGGGAACAACCAGGTCCAGCTGAACCACTTCCGCACCTCGCGCTCCGGCGCGAACACTGCCGCGCCGACCGCCGCCACGACGAGCTCGTCGATGCCGCCGGCGACGCGGCGTCGCTCGGGATACGCCTGGTCGTAGCGGAGCAGCTCGCTCGTATGCCGGTGCCCGCCGTCGGGGAGGTCGATGCGGAGCGTGCGGCTGACGATCGCCCCACAGCGCTCCAGCGGGTAGCGGAGCTGCTTCAGGTCCTTGGCCTTGAGACCGAGCTCCGTCTGCAGCTCTTCCGGCGTCGAGGGTCCCGCGTCTCCGAGGTGTCGCAGCAGCGTCGACCAGTCGTCCTGCTGCTCCATGCGCTCGAGCTCGCCGCGGCAGATCGGATCGACGAGCGTGAGCGTTTCGTCCGTCAAGAGGATCGACTTGCCCCTGTGCACTTTCAGCGCATGGACGTCCGGGCGCTCCGCCAGCTCGAAGTACCACGGGTACTTCGTTGCCGGCCAGCTGCCGAAGCCGCGGCTGCCGGGCGCGAACGGCCGTTCGTGGCAGGCGCCGAAGAAGCTCGGCAAGGCCGAGTCGGGCGTCCGCGTCAGCAGGCCGCGGTCGCTCAGGAACCCGTGCGCGTCGTCGAGCGACTCGAGCGCCCGGTCGGGGGTGAGCCGGCAGAGGTATGTCCGCCGTTCCTCGAGCTCCTGCACCCCCGTATCCAAACAGGCATCTTCCGCGTTTTCCCTGCACGACAGCAACTTCCCCTGCGCTTTCAACGGAAAGGAGCCGAAAACATGGGTATCGGAGTCAGCCTTGTGCTTATGGCGGCAGGTGCCATTCTGATCTGGGCGGTCAACGCCACGGTCAGCGGCCTCGAGCTGCACACGATCGGCTGGATCCTGCTCGCGGTCGGCGCCATCGGAGCGCTCCTCTCGCTCATCTTCTGGTCGAGCTGGGGCGGCGTGGGTGGCCCCGCCGACGGTGGCCCGCGCGGCCGGCGCACCGTCGTCCGCGACGACTACTAAGCAGGTCGACAACGTCGGGGTCTGACCCGGGGTCTGACCGGGGTCAGACCCCAGCAGTTCGCCTTACGGAACGCCCAACCGCCCGATAGGCCAGTAGGTGAAGAAGACCTTCCCGATGATGGCCGAGCGCGGAACGAGCCCCCAGATGCGCGAGTCGCACGAGTGGGCGCGGTTGTCGCCCTCCATGAGGTACATGTCCTTCGGAATGCGGCGCAGCGTCCCCGTCGGCGGGATGTCGAGCAGCGTCTTCGTCTGCATGTCGCGGCGGCCCGGCTGGATGTACGGCTCGGAGAGGCGTCGGCCGTCGATGTACGTATAGCCGTCGCGCTCGGCCCAGACCTCGCCGGGGAGGCCGATGACGCGCTTCACGAAGATACCGCCGGTGCACTCGCGAGTTGCCAGCTTCGGCGCGTGGAAGACGATGATCTCGCCGCGGTGCGGATCGCGGAAGTGGTAGATGAAACGGTTCGCGAGCACCCGGTCCGAGGAGCCGCCCTCGCAGCCGAACTCGGGGCGCGCGCAGTGGAGTGTCGGCTCCATCGAGGGTGAGGGGATCCGGTACGGATTGACGACCCAGGCCTTGACCGCGAGCACGACCGCCACCGCGACCGCGATCGTGACGACCCACTCGACAACGCGCCGCCGCACGCAGGCTAGGCCACGGCCGGCGCGAGCTCGCGGCCGATCAGCGCGATCGTGTCGAGATCCTCGTGCGCAAGATGCTGCAGCATGACGCGCTCGAAGCCCATCGCCTCGATCTCCCGCAGCCGCTCTGCAACCTGCTCGACCGTGCCGACGGGGCCGCGGTCCGCGTAGCGCTCGAGCACGTCCTTCGGATCGCGGCCGAACCGAGCGGCGATCCGCCGTGCCGACTCCTGAACCTCGCGGTCGTCGCGACCCACGACGAGCGGCGCCATCAACGAGTAGCGCAGCGTCGCAGGATCGCGTCCGCCGCGCTCGCACGCTTCGTCGAGCCGCTGCTTGCGCTCCCGCGCGTCGTCAAACGTCCCGAAGACGCAGTTGTACTCGTCCGCGAAGCGCACTGCGGGACCGCTCGTCCCGGGCTTCGCGCTGCCGCCGACGAGGATCTTCAGGTCAGGACGCTTCAGGCCGGGCGCGCTTTGCAAGCTGTAGCGCTCGCCGGCGAAGTCGACGACGTCTTTGCGGAACAGGTCGTGCACGATCTCGAGCTGCTCGGCGAAGCGCGCCACGCGCTCGCGTGTCGTCGCGAACTCGAACCCGTAGGCCTCGTGCTCGCGTTCCATCCAGCCGGCGCCCATGCCGAGCGCGATGCGGCCGCCGGAGATCTCAGCCGCCGTCGCTGCGTTCCGCGCCAGCAACGATGGGTGGCGGAACGTCACGGGTGACACCAGGGTGCCGAGCTCGAGCTTCGTCGTCCGCGCCGCGAGCCCGCTGATCGTCGCCCAGGCATCGAGCACCGGCCTCGACTCGTCAAAGCCCGAGACGTAGTGGTCGGAGCGGAACAGCGACTCGACGCCGTGCTCCTCGCATGCATCCGCGAGCGCGACCCAGTCGTCCCAGGTGACGCCCTCCTGGCCCTCGATCATCAACGCGAGGCGCACGCGCGTGAAGCCTACGTATCATCGACGGATGGTCGACCGGTTCATCTTGGAAGAGCTGCGCCGTGCGCCCGCGCACGGGCACGCGATCAGCACGGCGCTGGCGCGCCGCGGCCTGCACGTCGCCCGCAGCTCTGTCCACAGCGCGCTGCGCCGCCTCGAGCGCGACGGTGTCGTCGACGGGAAGTGGCAAGACGGCCGGCGCCGACGTGTCTATCGGCTCACCCGCGCCGGAGACGAGGCGCTCCGGCTCAGGCGGCTCGAAGTCCGCAGCTTGGCCCGCCGCTAGCATCGGCCGGATGGCCGTCGCATCACCGGAGCAGTACCTCGCCGACCTCAACCCGCCGCAGCGGGAGGCCGTCCTGGCCACCGAAGGCCCGCTGCTCGTCATCGCCGGCGCCGGCTCCGGCAAGACCCGGGTCCTGACCTACCGCGTCGCCCACCTGATCAACGCGGTCGGCGCGAAGCCCAACGAAATCCTCGCCATCACCTTCACGAACAAGGCCGCGGGGGAGATGAGGGAGCGCCTCCAGCGGCTTCTGGGGCCAAGCGGCCGCGGCTTGTGGATCCTCACCTTCCACGCTGCCTGCGGCCGGATCCTCCGCCGCGAGGCGCAGCGGCTCGGCTACCGCTCGAACTTCACGATCTACGACCAGGCCGACCAGGTCCGTCTCGTCAAGCAGTGCCTCGAGGAGCTCGAGCGAGACCCGAAGCGCTTCACGCCGCGCGGTATCCACAATCAGATCTCGCACGCGAAGAACCAGCTGATCGGGCCGGCGCAGTACGCGGAGCGAGTCCAGTCCTTCTACGACCAGACCGTTGCGGATGCGTATCAGCTCTACCAGCGCCGACTGTTCGCATCGAACGCCGTCGACTTCGACGACCTGCTGATGCTGACCGTGGACGTGCTCGAGCGCTTCAACGAGGCGTTGGAGAAGTGGCAGAACGCGTTCCGCTACATCCTCGTCGACGAGTACCAGGACACGAACCACGCGCAATATCGGCTGCTGCAGCTTCTGGCAGCGCCTGAGAACAACATCTGTGCTGTCGGGGACCCGGACCAGTCGATCTATGCGTTCAGGTCCGCTGACATCAACAACATCCTTCACTTCGAGCGCGACTTCCCCGGCACTCGCACGATCGCGCTCGAGCAGAACTACCGCTCGACGAACAACATCCTGGACGCGGCCAACCACGTGATCACGAACAACCGCGAGCGCAAGCCGAAGGAGCTCTGGTCCGACCTCGGCGACGGCGAGCCTGTGCACGTCGTCGAGGTCGAGGACGAGCATGCGGAGGCTCGGTTCGTCGCGGCAGGCATTGCGGGTCTGGTCGAGGAGGGCTTTTCCGGCGATGAGATCGGCGTCTTCTACCGGACGAACGCGCAGTCGCGCGTGCTGGAGGACGTGCTCGTTCGGCAGGGCGTCTCGTACCAGGTGATCGGCGGGCCGCGCTTCTACGAGCGCGCCGAGATCAAGGACGCCATCGCGTACCTGCAGGCGATCGACAACCCGTACGACGCGGTCTCGCTCATGCGGATCGCGAACCGCCCCCGCCGCGGGATCGGCGACTCGAGCCTCGCGCGGCTGCAGACGTGGGCCGACGCGCAGGGCCGCTCGCTCTGGGAGGCGACGGAGTTCGCCGAGGAGGCGGGCGTCGGCGCAGCGCCGCAGAAGGCGGTTGCGAGCTTCCGCAACGTGATGCAGTCGCTGCAGGCGGGCGCGCTCGAGCTCCCCGTCGCGGAGCTCGTCGAGCGCACGCTCGAGCGCAGCGGCTACGTCGAGGCGCTCGAGGCGGAGCGAACGATCGAGGCGCAGGGGCGGCTCGAGAACCTGCAGGAGCTCGTCGGCGTCGCGCGCGAGTACCAGGAGAACGCCGACGAGCCGTCGCTCTCGCACTTCCTCCAGGAGATCTCCCTCTACTCCGACCAGGATGCGATCCGCGAGCAGGAGAGCCTCGTCACGTTGATGACGCTGCACAACGCGAAGGGACTCGAGTTCCGTGCCGTCTATCTGATCGGGATGGAGGAGGGGATCTTCCCGCACGCACGCTCGATCGAGGAACAGGGGATCGAAGAGGAGCGGCGCCTCTGCTACGTCGGGATGACGCGCGCGAAGGAGCTGCTGAGCCTGACGCACGCGTCGTCGCGCTCGCTCTGGGGCTCGCGCGGCTACAACATGCCGTCGCGCTTCCTCGACGAGCTGCCGTCGAACGTCGAGCGCGAGCGCCTGCGGCCAACGTCGTGGTCGTCGTACGGCGCACACGCGCAGGGCGTCGCGCCACGCGAGGACGTGCCGTCGTTGTCGACGGGAGACTCGGTCCGCCATGGCACGCTCGGCGAGGGCGTCGTCACGCAGATCGAGGCCGGCGGCGTCGTCACCGTGCGCTTCGCGGACGGCAGCGAACGTCGTCTGATGCTCGACTACGCGCCGCTCGAGCGGATCTCGTGACGATCGAGATCCGCAACCCGTCGGCCGACAACTGGCGCGCGGCGATGCTGACGGCGATGGCGGTGTTCGCGGACGAGCCGCGCGACGACGACTTCGATCGCTTCACGAAGACCCTCGTGCGCGAGCGCTTCTACGCCGCGTACGACGGCGACGCGCCCGTCGGTACCGCAGCGGATTTCCCGTTCACCTTGACCGTGCCCGGCGGTGAGCTCGCAGCCGGCGGCGTGACCTGGGTCGCGGTGCTGCCGACCCACCGTCGGCAGGGGATCCTCACCGAGCTCATGCGGCGCGAGCTTGCGGACCTGCACGAGCGCGAGGAGCCGCTCGCGGTCCTCTGGGCTTCGGAGGCCGCCATCTACGGACGGTTCGGCTACGGGTTGGCCGCGCCCCACTTCGAGATGGAAGCCGACCGCTCGCGCTTCGCGTTACGCGACGATCCGGGGCCGCGCGGGAAGGTGCGCATGCTCCCGCTCGAGGACGCGGTCGAACCGTGCATGCGTGTGTACGACCGCGTTCGCCCGACTATCCCGGGCTTCATCGCGCGGACGCGGGTGTGGTGGGAGCAGTTTCGTCTCTCGGACCCGGAGCAGTGGCGCCGGGGCGCCAGCCCGAAATACGCCGCGATCGTCGAGCTCGACGGCGAGCCGGCCGCCTACGCCATCTACCGCATCAAGCAGGAGTGGCGACAGGGTTTTTCGCACAGCGAGGTGCGTCTCGTCGAGGCGCTCGCGGCGAACTCGACCGCCGAGCGCGACCTCTGGCGCTTTGTCTTCGGCATCGACCTGATCGCGCGCGTCGAGGGCCGCCTCGATCCCGCTTCGCCGCTGTTTCTGATGGTCGTCGACGCGCGCAGCCTCAATCTGCGCGCGTCCGAGGGCCTGTGGCTTCGGATCGTCGACATCGAAGGCGCGCTGCGTGGACGCACGTACGGGGGCGACGGTGAGATCGTGCTCGACGTCCGGGACGAGTTTTGTCCGTGGAATGCGGGCCGCTGGCGGGTCGGCGGCGAGATCGAGCGCACCGATGCCGACGCCGACCTCGAGCTCGACGTCGCCGACCTCGCCTCCGTGTATCTTGGCGCCTTCACGTTCAGCCGGCTCGCTGCGGCCGATCGCGTGCGCGAGGTGAAAGAGGGCGCGCTCGCACGGGCCGACGACCTCTTCCGCACCCCGCGACCCCCCTACTGCCCAGAGGACTTCTGAATGTCGTTCGACGTTCGCACGGTCAAGGATCTCGACGAGTTCAGCTCAGCCGTGTTCGCCATCGGCCAGTACTTCGGCATGACGCCGACCGAGGAGCGCATGCAGCGCTTCCTCGACCAGATCACCGCGGAGCGCATGCACGCGGCCTGGTCCGACAGTTCGATCGTCGGCGGCGCGGGCGCGTTCAAGTTCGACCTCAGTGTCCCGGGCGGGGATCTGCCGACGGCGGGGGTCAGCGTGGTCGGCGTCTATCCGACGCACCGCAGGCGCGGGGTGCTGCGCTCGCTCATGCGAGCACAGCTCGACGACGCGCAAGAGCGCGGGGAGCCGCTCGCCGCGTTGTGGGCATCCGAGGAGACGATCTACGGGCGCTTCGGCTACGGCCCCGCAGCGTTCGCCGGCGAGATCAAACTCGCACATGAGTACACGTCTTTTGCGCAGCAGTTCGAGCCCGAGGGGACGATCCGCTTCCTCGGGCCCGACGAGGCTCGCGACGCTCTGCCGCCCGTCTACGAGCGCGTGCGGCAGCTGTGGCCCGGCATGTTCTCGCGGGACGATCTCTGGTGGGAGAACCGGGAGATCAAGGATCCCGAGGAGCGACGCGAAGGCGCGGGGCCGAAGCGCTGGGTCGCGTACGAGCGTGACGGCTCGATCGACGGCTACGCCGTCTACCGGCACAAGTTCGGCTTCGACGAGGGATCGTCGACGGGCGAGCTGCGCGTCATCGAGGCGCTCGCCGCCACGCCGACGGCCGAGCGCGATCTGTGGGCCTACCTCCTCGCGATCGACTGGAAGGCGACGGTGAGCGCGTTCCTGCTGCCGCCGGATCACGCGTTGTTCTTCCTGGTCGCGACGCCGCGGCGGCTGCGTTATCGGATGGGCGACGGCCTCTGGGTCCGCCTCGTCGACGTGGGTGCCGCGCTGTCTGGGCGCCAGTACGCCGTCGACGGCGCCGTCGTCTTCGACGTACACGACGATTTCTGTCCTTGGAACGAGGGGCGCTGGAAGCTCGAGGGCGGTTCGGCCGCGCGCACGGACGAAGACGCCGACATCGCCTTGTCCGCGCAGTCGCTCGGCTCGGCGTACCTCGGCGGCGTCTCGTTCAGCTCGCTCGCGCGGGCCGGCCGGGCCGATGAGCGGAAGGACGGCGCGCTGATGCGCGCGGACGCACTGTTTCGCTGGGATCGACATCCGTGGTGTCCAGAAATCTTCTGATCCTCGCGGCTTGCGGCCTGCTGCTGTTTCCGGCCGCCGCAGGAGCGCAGACGAACGCCGGCTGGCAGGTGTCGCTGCAGTGGCCCGCGCAGGGGGCGATCACATCGCCCTTCGGCCACGACGGGGCGCGCTGGCATCCGGGCCTCGACATCGGGATCCTGCAATCACTCGACGTTCGTGCCGCCGACGACGGTGTCGTTGTTCTGGCTGGGTACATGTCCGGGTACGACGGCTACGGGGCGATCGTCGCGTTGCAGCATCGCTTCGGCTACTCGACGCTTTACGCGCACCTCTCACAGCCGCTCGTGCATTCCGGCCAGCGCGTGCGCAGAGGCGAGAAGATCGCGATTGCCGGCTGCACCGGCTGGTGCACCGGCACGCACCTCCACTTCGAGCTGCGTTACGAAGGCATCCCGGTCGATCCCACCCTTCTGATGGTGGGCTAGACTGGCCGTTCCCCAGGGCGGTTAGCTCAGTTGGGAGAGCACCAGCTCGACAAGCTGGGGGTCACTGGTTCGAGCCCAGTACCGCCCACTAGGAAAGCCCCCGGTAACGGGGGTTTTCGTTTTCAAAGAGGAAACGCTCGACAGCTCGTGTGCACAAAATGTGCACAGCCACTCCGAAATCTCGCCGGTGCTGGCGACGCTGTGCAGTCGTCGACGTCACGCGTCAGGCTGAG
>VAXO01000122.1 GCA_005888435.1 Actinomycetota bacterium
AATCGGCGTCGTCGAGATTACGCTCGACTCGCCCGGTGCGCTCGAGACGATCGCGAGCTTGCGCGACGACAGCGAGCTGCTCGTGCTCGCGGGAACCGTGCGCACTGTCGACGATGTGCGCGCAGCGGTCGACGTCGGTGCTCAAGGATGCGTCGCACCGGTGCTCAGCGCCGAGGTGCTGGAGGCGTGCCACGACGCCGGCGTTCCGTCCATTCCGGGGGCGATGACGCCGACCGAGGTTGAAACGGCGTGGCGGCTCGGAGCTGCGATGGTGAAGCTGTTTCCGGCCGCGCGCCTAGGACCGGAGTTCGTGCGAGACCTCCGCGGGCCCCTCCACGATGTGCCGCTCCTCGCCACTGGCGGGATCGACGCGTCGAACGCGGCGGCATTCCTGCGCGCGGGCGCGGCGGCCGTGGGTGTCGGCTCCGCACTCGTCAGCGCAGCCGACGTCGCTGCCGAGGCGCGCAACCTCATACGATCGGCACGCGATGCGTGAGGTGACGGATCTCCGTGCGGCCGTGGTCGGCACGGGCTTTATCGGCGTCGTGCACGTGGATGCGCTCCGTCGCCTCGGTGTCCAGGTCCTGGGTGTCGTCGGCTCCTCGCCGGAGCGGGCGCGTGCCAAGGGCTCGCCGGTGCCGCTGCCCGAGCCGTACGAAAGCTTCGAAGCAATGCTCGCCGACGATCGCATCGACGTCGTTCACCTCACGACGCCGAACCAGCTCCATTATTCGCAGGCGCGCGCAACGCTGGAGGCGGGAAAGCACGTCGTCTGCGAGAAGCCGCTCGCAATCGACTCGGCGCAGTCTGCGGGGCTCCTCGAGCTCGCGCAGCGAAGCGGGCTCGTCCACTGCACGAACTTCAACATCCGTTTCTATCCGCAGTGCCAGGAGGCGCGCGCCCTCGTCGCGAGCGGGCGCGTCGGCGACATCTGGAACGTCCACGGCGGCTATCTCCAGGACTGGCTGCTGTACCCGACGGACTGGAACTGGCGGCTGGAGCCTGACAAAGGAGGGCAGCTGCGCGCAGTGGCGGACATCGGCTCGCACTGGCTCGACCTCGTCCAGTTCGTCACCGGCCGGGGTGTAACCGAGGTGTTCGCCGACTTCGCCACGACGATCCCGGTCCGGCGGCGCCCGGCCGGTGAGGTCGAGACCTTCGCAGCGACTGGGGATGTCGAGCGTGTCGACGCGCCGATGGCGACGGAGGACCTTGCGAACCTCATTGTCCGCTTCCACGGCGGCGCGCACGGCTCCGCCGTGATCTCGCAGGTGAGCGCGGGCCGGCGCAACTCGCTGCGCCTCGAGGTCGACGGCTCCGCCGGCTCGATTTTCTGGGATGCGGAGCGGCACGAGGAGCTCTGGCTCGGGCACCGCGACCGCCCGAACGAGACGCTCACGCGCGACCCGTCGCTCCTCGAGCGGGACGCCGCGCAGCGCACGAGTCTTCCGGCCGGGCACCCTGAGGGTTTCGCCGACACGTTCAAGGAGCTGTACCGCTCGGTGTACGCGGCAGTCGCGGCCGAGACGATGCCCGACGAGCCTGACTTCCCCAGCTTTGTCGACGGTCACCGCGCGAACGTCCTCGGCGACGCAGTCGCCGCGAGCGCACGCGATCGCACCTGGATAGAGGTCCCCGCGTGAAGCTCGGCTTGCTGACGGCGGCGTTCCCTGACCTTTCGCTCGAGGAGATCGCCGTGTGGGCGGCCTCGGAAGGTTTCGAGACGCTCGAGATCGCGTGCTGGCCCGCCGCTGGAGGGGAGAGGCGACGCTACGCAGGCGTCTCGCACATCGACGTCGAGTCGTTCGACGCGGACACCGTGCACGACCTGCTCGGAAGACACGGGCTCGAGATCTCCTCCCTCGCCTACTACCCGAACAACCTGCACCCCGACGACGAGCAGCGTGAAGCCGCGAACGCGCACCTGCTCAAGGTGGTCGACGCAGCGCAGGCGCTCGGAGTGCGGACGGTCGGAACCTTCGTCGGGAACGACAAGGACCGTCCTTATCCGGAGAACCTCGAGCGCTTCAGGCAGATCTGGCCGCGACTCGTCGCGCACGCCGAGGAGCGCGGCGTGCGCATCGGGATCGAGAACTGCCCGATGATCTTCAGCTGGGACGAGTGGCCCGGCGGCAACAACCTTGCCGCCTACCCCGCGGTGTGGGACGACATGTTCGAGGAGATCCCGAGCCAGAGCTTTGGCCTCAACCTCGATCCCTCGCACCTCGTGTGGCAAATGATCGATTACGAGCGGGTCGTCTACGACTACGCAGATCGGATCTTCCACGTGCACGCGAAGGACATGGAGGTGCGACGCGACGGGCTGTATCGCCACGGCGTGATGTCGCTGGGAATGGGCTGGCAGATCCCGCGGCTACCGGGGCTCGGCGAGGTGCGCTGGGATCGGTTCATCGCTGCGCTCTACGCGATCGGCTACGACTCCTTCGTCTCGATCGAGCACGAGGATCGCGCGTTCGAGGGCGACGTCGAGCTCGTCAAGCGCGGCCTTCTGATCGCGCGGAATGCATTGCGTCCCTACATCGTCTGACGCTCAGGCGACGACGTCGCTGAACTCGCCGCTCTGCTCGTCCTTCAAGATCAGCTTTCGCCGGCCGTCCGGCATCTTCTCCTCTTTGATCACCGTCTTGTCCTCGTGGGTCTGCGCGCTGCGCGCGATCCGCGCCACTCCCTTGCCGCGCCAGTCGTCGAGCAGCACCGGCTCCCAGGTCCGGCTCTGCGCCGATCGGTAGCACGCATCGATGATCGCGTTCACCACGTACCCGTCGTAGAACGTCTCCATCGGTTGCCGCCCCTCGTCCATCGCCTCGAACATGTCGGTGAACATGTCGACGTAGCCGAGCTCGCTGACTTCGTCGCCGACGGGAAAGAGCCAGCCGCTCACCGTCTCCGCCTTCTCGGCGACGTAGTCGCCGCCCTCGCCGGACGTGAACACCTCGAAGCCGGTCCGGAGGAAGTGGTTGAGCCAAAGGGTGCCCTCGGTGCCGGCGACCTCATCGCGCAGGTCCATGCCGCCGCGAAACGTCCAGCTCACCTCGAACTGGCCGATCGCGCCGCTCTCGAACCTGATCAGCGCGATCCCGTTGTCCTCGGCCTCGATCGGATGGACGAGTGTGTCCGTCCAGCACATGACTTCGACCGGCCGGTTCTCTTTGCCGACGAAGTTCCGGACGATCTCGATGCAATGGCACCCGAGGTCGACGATCGCGCCGCCTCCCGCCTGGTTGCCGTCCCAGAACCACGCGCTGTGCGGCCCCGGATGCGTCTCGCGTGACCGCGCCCACGTCACGTCGCCGAGTTGGCCGGCCTTCACCATCCGGAGCGCCTTGAGCGTCTTCGGTGTGTAGCAGAGGTCTTCGAGATAACCCGCGAAGACACCGGCGCGCTCGACGATGTCGAGCATCCGCTTTGCCTCTTCCGCGTTGCGTGCCAGCGGTTTCGTGCACAGGACCGCCTTGCCGTGTCGGGCGGCCAGCGCAACCGCCTCTTCGTGCAGCTGGTTCGGGAGGCCGATCACCACCGTGTCGGCGTCCGGGTGTGCGATGGCCTCCTCGAGATTGGTCGTGCGGTGCGGTATGCCGTGCTCGTCCGCGAAGGCGTCGACCCGGTCCTGCGAGCGTGAGTAGACGACCTCGACGAGGTCGCGATTGCGCTGTCCGTGCAGCGTTCCCGTGTAGAAGAGGCCGATCAGCCCGGTTCCCAGCATCGCCACTCGATGATTGGGCACGGGTGCGAGACTACTTGGAGTGCAAGGCGCGGCCAAAGACAGCTACCTCGCTGCTGCCCGCGAGCTCCTGGAGCAGATCGCAGCGACGCAGGACGAGGTGCTCGAACGCGCGAGCCGGATCTGCTCCGACGCGATCGCCGCGGGCGGGCTCGCGCACGCGTTCGGCACGGGCCACTCCCGCATTCCGGTCGAGGAGCTCTTCCCGCGCTACGGCTCGTTTCCGGGGTTCAACCCGATCGTCGAGCTCTCGATGACCTTCCACACACAGGTAGTCGGCGCGAATGGCCAGCGGCAGGCGATGTTCATCGAACGCGTGGAGGGCCTCGCGGAGCAGATCCTCGCGAGCTACGACCTCGGCCCGCCCGACGCGATGCTCGTCTTCAGTGCGGGAGGCGTGACCGCGGTTCCGATCGAGATGGCGATGGGCGCACGCGAGCGAGACCTGCCGGTTGTCGCGGTAACCTCGGTGGCGAACTCGGCGGCCGCGACGCCGTTGCATTCCTCGGGGACGCGGCTGCTCGACCATGCGGACGTTGTCGTCGACCTCTGCACGCCGGCCGGGGACGCGCTCATCCAAGTCGACGGCGTCGACACCCCGGTTTCGCCCGGCTCGACCGTCGCTGGGGTCGCAATCGCGAACGAGATCAAGGCACGCACGGCCGCGGCACTCGCGCAGCGGGGGCTGCTTCCCCCCGTCATCACGAGTGCGGCGCTGGTCGGCCCCGATCGCTCGGCCCAGCTGTTCGACGCCGCATATGCGGAGCACGCCCGCCGGGCCGGTCGTGCGCTTTGGCGCGAATGACCCACTTTGCGGTCTAGGAGAATCACTCTCCTTGGCTTAGGCTTCACTGCGAAAGCGGGTCTCTAGACGAGGAGGAAACCGAATGAAGTTCCGTTCACGCGGCGCGCGCTGGGTCGCCTTGCTTGTGGCCCTCTCCGCCGTCGCCGTCGTCGCCGGGATCACAGCCACGGCGTCGCCGGCAAAGAAGCAGGCGAGTTACGTGATTGGCGTCTCGAACACGCTGGTTGGTAACGGTTGGCGCGAGGAGATGATCTGCTCTGTCAAGGCGCAGGCGCTCGCGAGCGGCAAGGTCACCTCGGTCAAGGTCGCGAACCGCAACGGAGGTCCGGCCGAACAGAACGCGGATCTCCGCAATCTGATCTCGGCCGGCGCGAATGCGATCGTCGTCAATCCGTCCAGCCCGAGCGCCTTGAACGCGGTGATCGCACAGGCCGCCTCGCGCGGCGTGAAGGTCGTCTCTGTTGACCAGCGCGTCACAGCACCTGAGGCCTACAACGCGACGAACGATCAGGTCGCCTACGGCCAGCTCGGCGCGACGTGGCTGTTCAAGCAGCTCAAGGGCAAAGGCAATGTCGTCGAGATGCGCGGCATCGCAGGAGTTCCGGCGGACACCGACCGTCACACGGGTTTCCAGCAGGCGCTCAAGAAGTACCCCGGAATCAAGGTCGTGAAGCAGACCTTCACCGGCTGGCAGTTCGCAACCGGTGGCAAGCAGATACTCGACATCCTCAACTCCGGCGTGAAAGTCGACGGCGTCTGGACGTCGGGAATTGACTACACGATCGTCAATGCATTCCGCACGGCGCACAAGAAGCTCGTGCCAATCGTCGGAGCAGACAACAACCAGTTCCTCAAGCAGCTGATGACCGTCAAAGGCCTGCGCGGCGTGGCCGTGACGAACCCCGCCACTATTGGCGGCGTCGGCACCGCGATGGCGATCAAGCTGCTCGACAAGCAATCCGTCCCGAAGTGGGTCAAGCTGAAGCCGCAGGTATGGGACAACGCTACAGCGGCAGGCAAGAAGGCGATCAAGGCGAACTACTCGCCGAGCCGCCCGCCGACGTACAGCGCACGGCTGCAGGTGAAGCCGTGGACGACCTATACGAGCAAGCAGCTCTTCAGCTGCAAGGGGCCGTAGGACAAAGAAGCGAACGGAAGGGGCGCCGTCGCGGCGCCCCTTCCGGGTGTCCGGGGGGTGAGGGGTGAGCCTGCTCGAGGCACGCAACGTCGGAAAGCGCTACGGCCCGGTCGTCGCGCTCGAGTCGGCGAGTCTCTCCGTCGACGCCGGTGAGGTGCACGCGCTCCTCGGGGCCAACGGCGCCGGCAAGAGCACGCTCGTCAAGATCCTGACGGGCGTCATCCAACGGGATGGCGGCACCGTCGAGCTGCGTGGCGAGCCCGTTCGCGTCTCGTCGCCTTCGCGGGCTGCACGGATCGGCCTGGCGCCGGTGTTCCAGGATCCGGCGCTCGTGCCAGATCTCACCGTCGCGCAGAACATTCGCCTCACCGCGGTGGACGTGGATGCGGTGCGGCAAAGGCTGCGCGAGATGGACGTCGACGTCGACTTCACCGAACAGGCGGGCGACGTGCCCCTGCCGCTCCTGCGGATGATCGATCTCGCGCGAGCGATGGCACGCGATCCGCAGCTTCTGCTGCTCGACGAGATCACGGCGGCGTTGCCGTCCGATCTCGCGGAGCGGGTCTTCGCCGTGATGGAGGATTGGCGCCGCCGCGGTCGATCGGTTCTGTTCATCACGCACCGCCTCGCCGAGGTGATCGCGATGTGCGATCGCGCAACCGTGCTTCGCGACGGCCGTGACGTCGGAACCCTCGTCCCCCGAGAAATCGGCGAGCGCCAGATCGTGGAGTACATGCTCGGGCCCGAGGCCGCGACCGCCGAGGCGCACGCGGCCGAGGTAGACGAGACGCCGCTGAAAGGAGCAGCGGCGGCGGAAGCGGCCGCCACGACCCTCGAGGTCACGGATCTCCGGGTTGGAAGCCTCGCCGGCGTGTCGTTCTCCCTGCGTGCCGGCGAGATCCTCGGGGTCGCCGCGCTCGAGGGACAAGGTCAGAACGATCTCTTCGCGGTGCTTGCGGGTGATCGGCGGGCCGAAGGTGGGGAGATGAGCGTCACAGGGAAGTCGTTGCGACCTCGCCATCCATACGACGCGATCCGCTCTGGGCTCGTGCTCGTTCCTGCCGACCGTTTGCTTGCGCTGCTCCCGCAGCGGTCAGTGCGCGAGAACATCGCAGCACCGCGCTACAACCGGCTCGGACGCTGGGGACCGATCAACCCGCGTGAAGAACGTCGGCGCGTCGCGAGCGCGATCGAGGCATTGCAGATCGACACGCGTGCGCAGCGGCAGGTGCGGCGGCTCTCGGGAGGCAACCAGCAGAAGGTGACGATCGCGCGCTGGCTCGCCTCCGGTTTCCAGACGCTCCTCTGCTTCGACCCGACGCGCGGCATCGACGTCGGCACGAAGCGCCAGATCTATGCATTGCTGCGCCGACTTGCGGACGACGGCGCTGCGATCCTGTTCTTCTCGAGCGAGCTGTCCGAGTTTCCACTCGTCTGCGACCGTGTTCTGACCCTCTTCGGTGGACGGATCACCGGCGAGCTTGCAGGTGAGGGGGCGGACGAGGCGTCGCTCCTGCGCGCGATGCACGGGCTCGTCGAGGAAGTGGCGAGCTGATGAGTACCGCTGCGGCCGGAGTTGCGGCGCGCGTCAGGCCGAACCCGGCGCGGCTCGCACGCCGGCACGGCTGGACGGTCGGCGTCTACGTCCTCCTGCTCGTGCTCCTCCTCTACTGGCAGACGATCCCGGCGAACTGGGGGTCCTTCGACGTCCAGTCGCTGGCGATCGACGCTCTGCCGCTCGCCTTCGCGGCAATGGCACAGTCAGTCGTGATCATCTCCGGCGGAATCGACCTCTCGGTCGGATCGCTGATCAGCCTCATCAACGTGCTGTCCGCGAAGTACATGATCGACATGAGCTTCCGGAACGCGCTCCTCTTCGGCTTGCTCCTCCTGGTCGGATCTGCCGCCGCCGGCGCGTTCACCGGCACGCTGATCGTGCTCTCGCGCGTTCCTGACATCGTCGTCACGCTTGCGATGCTGTTCGTCTGGGCCGGCCTCGCGCTCGAGATCCTCCAGATTCCGGGCGGCGGCGCGCCGCAGTCGTACCTGCAGCTCGGCACCGGACACTGGTGGTCGCCGTGGATCCCGTCCGGGCTCATGATCCTCCTCCTCGCCTTCGCGATCTTCTGGCTACCGCTGCGCTGGGCGCGACCCGGGCTCGCGCTGTACTCGGTGGGCAGCAATCGGAACGCGGCGTACCTCTCAGGCGTGGGTGTTGCGCGCACGCGCATCTTCGCGTACGCGCTCGGCGGGCTGTTCGCCGGACTCGCCGGGCTCGCGCTCAGTGCGACGTCGGGAATCGGCGATCCGAATGCCGGCCAGTACTACACCCTCAACTCGGTTGCGGCAGCCGTGCTCGGCGGCGTCGCCCTCGTCGGCGGCGTCGGCGGACTGATCGGCCCGATCGCCGCCGCGTTCGTCGTCACGCTAGTGAAGACGATCCTGATCTTGAAAGGTGTCGACCAGAACTGGGCGCAGGTAATCCAGGGCACGCTGATCATCGTCGTCGTGATGATCGGCGGTCTCGCGATCCGGCAGCGGGCGCGCACGTGAGCGCCGGCACGCCGCAGGTCGCGACACCGGCGGCTCGCCTGCGCGCGGCACAGCGCGTTCTCTCGGACAATCCAGCGATCGCGCTGACGTTCGTCTTCGTCGCGCTCTTCGTCGTCACCGACATCGTCAACCGCGCGCAGTCGGGAAAGGCGTTCCTGACGCCGACGCAGGTCTCGACCACGTTCCTCTATGCCGCGCCGCTCGCGCTGCTCGCTGCAGGACAAACACTCGTGATGCTCACCGGAGGCGTCGACCTCTCAGTTGCGACGACTGCGACGACTGCAGCGTTCGTCTCGTCCGGGACCGCGCACGACCACGGCACGGGTTATGCCCTGCTCCTCGCTCTTGCCTTCGGTTTCGGGATCGGCCTTGTCAACGGGATCGGCGTCGCGATCTTCCGCGTCAATCCGCTGATCATGACGCTCGGAATCAGCTCGGTCACGCTCGGTGCGTTAACCATCTACAGCCAGACGCGGTTCGTCGCACTGGTTCCGAACATCGTCAACACGCTCGGCTCGTCGAGATTCTTCAAATACGTCCCCTACGACCTGCTCGTGTGGGCGCCGATCGCGGCGCTGATCATCCTGGGGCTTCGCTTCAGCGGCTTCGGCCGGATGATCTTCGCGGTCGGTGACAACCCCGTCGCATGCCGCCTCGCAGGTGTGCGGGTGTGGCAGGTCCTGCTGCTCGTCTACGCGCTCTGCGGCGCGTTCAGCGCGGTGGCGGGAATTCTGCTCGTCGGGTTCAACGACGCCGCTGACCTTGGGATCGCGGCGCCCTTCCTGCTCCCTTCGGTCGCAGCGGTCGTGATCGGCGGCACGTCGATCCTCGGGGGCAGCGGTGGCTACGGCGGGACGATTCTCGGCGCACTGATCCTGACAGTCCTTGACTCGCTGCTCACGATCCTCAATGCGTCACAGGCTCTGAAGCAGATTCTCTACGGCGCGATCATCCTCGCTCTCGCCTGGCTCTACGCACGCACCTCCTCCGGTGATTAGCGCGCTCGCGACCGCCGCGCTCCTCGTCGCGCTCGTTCCGCGCGCTCATGACTTCACGGTTCCTGAAGCGCAGCGCGCGTTCCGCAGCCACACGGGGCTGCCGCTGGTTCGGTTCGCCGCCGCCTCGACGCCCGAGGTGACGTCGCTGCGGACGCGTCCGCACAACACCGTGCGCTACGGCGAGTTCCAGCTCTTCGTGTTGAAGCCCACGCGCGTCCAGCATTGGCGGCGCGTTTTCACGCACGGAACACGCGCAGACGCGCGCGGGGTGCACTGGGTTCCTGACCAAGCAGGCGGCTGGATCGCAGTTACGCTCTTCCGCCGGAACCTGATCCTGGCCTGGTTCGCACCCTCGCCCTCGCGCTACACGGACGAGCGGTGGACGCGCCTGCAGCGCACCGTGATCGCATTTGCGCGGCCGGTGCGTGGATAGGGAGATGACATGAAGAGAGCGCTCGAGGGCGCCAGCGAAGTCGAGATCACCGTCACGGGCCGGCGGTCGGCCGCGAGATCACGATTCCGATCTGGTTCGTCGTCGAGGGCGCCAGGCTCTATCTCCTGCCCGTGAGGGGATCCGACGTCGACTGGTACCGGAACGTGCAGAAGACGCCGACGTCCGCATCGGCGCCGAAGGTGCGGAGACGACGGCGACTGTAACGCCATAGGTGAGCTGATCCGGGTCAGGTCGAACCTTGGAAAGGTCACC
>VAXO01000123.1 GCA_005888435.1 Actinomycetota bacterium
GCACTCTCAGCGCAGTCGCCCAGAACCAAAGAGTGCGCGGGCTGCCCGTGCACGTTTCCCGCGCAGCGGCGTCCCTCCACCTGTATTTGACCGCCTAAGGGGTCAAATACAAATGGCCGAAATGTCGCATTTCGGCGATGATCGGGAGCAGCGCCTGGCCCTTCTCCGTCAGCTCGTACTCGACGCGTGGCGGGCTCTCCGCGTAGCTTCGGCGCTCGACGAGGCCCTCGTCCTCGAGCGCCCGCAGCCGCTCCGAGAGTGTGCGCGGTGAGATCCCTGCGCAGGAATGCTCGAGCTCGGAGAAGCGACGCGGTCCTTCGGACAGGTCGTGCACGAGCAGGGCGGTCCACTTCGCGCCGATGATCTCCGCACACGCGGCGACAGCACAGGACGTCGACTCGTGGACCGGATTCATCGTGCGCATCGCCATCGCTATCCGGATTGTAGCGGTGCGGTTTTCCGCCATTCGATTCGGGGGTTCACCGGCTGGCCGCAGCACGGCCGGCGGGAGACGATCGAGGCATGGAAACCGACATCCTCATCGCAGGTCTGATGGTGCTCGCCAGCATCGGCGTACTGCTCGGGATCATCGTGAAAATCGGACGCGCTGTTCGCGAAGAGCCGCGGCAGCCGAAGGTCAAGGCGCCCGAAACGGCGCCGGTGTTGCGTCCAGCTTCGGGATGGTGAACCGGGCGATGGTGCCGAAGCCCGGCGCCGGCTTGCACGCCTGAGCGACGCCCGCGTCGCAGGCAACGGACAGGAAGATGAAGGCGTCCTCAGGCGTGAAGCTCCACTCGTCGACAAGCAGCTTCGCCGACTCCTCTGCGCAGAGCTTCAACGCCTCTTCGTAGCCGTCGGCCGTCGCGTGGGGCACCCAGGCATGCTTGAGCTCCGTCACCGGCCAGGTTGCCTGCTTCCCTTTGAGCAGGTCGAAGCGGATGTCGACCTCGCCGGCGATCTCGACGCCCGTGAAGCAGATCTCGCCGTCGCCCATCGACGCGTGCATGTCGCCGACTGCGAACATCCCACCCGGCTGGCGCACGGGGAAGTAGATACGCGCACCTTTCCCGTGCAGGTGGTCGTCGAGGTTGCCGCCGTGGCGTCCCGCCAGGCCGTTGGTCAGCGTTTCGCCGTCGGTGGCGAGCCCGACGACGCCGACCATGGGCTTCACGGGAAAGCGCACGCGCTCGTTCATCTCGATCCAGCCGTTCGCGACCCGGAACATGCGCGTCACCGGCGACTCGACGCCTTCGATCAACTGGCCGAACCCGGGGATGAGGCAGGCGAAGCCGAACTCGATCGGCCTGATATCGAGGATCTCCGCGATCACGGAGTCCCCGGGCTCGGCGCCGCGGACGGCTACCGGACCGGTCGCGCTATTGACGCGCTCGAAGTCGATCTCCGTGACGAGGTCCTCTTCGGACGTGATCTGCCCGGTGAAGCAGTCGTTCGTCTCGAAGGTGACCGTCTCGCCGGGGTCGATCTCGAGCACGGGCTCGAGGTCAGGGCCGAAGGCCCAGATGATCTCGTCGCGTCCGATCCGGTGGCCGACCGCGGTTGCCACTACGTCTGCTCCGGCGCCACGGTCTCGTCCTCCACGTAGACCCGCTCCATGTCGCGCAGCCGGTCCGGATGGCGTGCCATCACCCAGAACGTCAGCAGGATCCCCGCGCCGATCCAGCCGAGCGCGATCCAGTTCGCGTACTTGATCGGGTACGTCGGTGGGAACTTGATGTACTGGTAGTAGAGCGGGAAGACGAACAGCACCGCGCCGGCGATCGGCACGACGAAGTGCAGGAACCAGTTGAACTCCGCGCGGCGCTTCGTCCAGTAGTGCCAGACGCAGCCGAGGCAGAGCAGGATGTAGACGATCACGACGACGATCACGGCGAGCGTCGCGATGAACGCGAACCCGATCAGCGGTCCCCACTTCCAGCCGAGGATCAGGGAGAGCACAAACGCGAACACGCTCATGTAGACGATCGCGATGTATGGCGTCTTGAACTTCGGATGCACTTGCCCGAGTGCCCGCGGTGCAAGGCCGTTCCGCGACAACGCGTAGAACACTCGCGTCGCCGCGTTCACGGCCGCGTTCGAGTTTGCCGCGATCGAGTTGCAGATCGCGAGGAAGACGATGATCCAGCCGGTGCTCCAGAAGACCTTGCCGAGGTTCCGCCACGGGTCCGCGCCGGTCGCCTGGGCGACGAAGTTGTCGAACCCTGCGCCGAAGACCCACGCGAACGAGCAGAGGATGTAGAAGAGCCCGATCAGCAGGGCCGATCCGACGACGGCGATCGGCACCGAGCGCCGCGGGTTCTTGGCCTCCTCGCCGAGCGGCGCGGCCGCCTCGAAGCCGATGAAGGCGAGAATCGCGAAGACCATGCCGCGGAAGACACCGCTCCAGCTGCCGTCCGCGTGGTGCGGGTTGAACGGCTGCAGGTTCACGTCGCCGGCGTTCGAGATCAGCATCCAGATCGCGAGCCCGCCGAAGATGGCGATCTCGAACGCGCCGAGGAGCACGCCGGCCGTCGTCGAGATGCGGATGTCGCGGTAGGTGAGCAGGAAGACGATCACCGTCATCAGCAGCGCCCAGATCCACCACTGCCCGGTGTAGTGCCAGCCGGCCTCGTTGGACATCACCTCCGTCATCGCCCAGCCGAACTCGAGGTAGAGAAACGGCGCGACGAGCGGCTCGAAGAGGATGAAGAGCCACGCGACGTTGAAGCCGGCCCATGGCCCCAGCGAGCGCGCCGCGTATGTGTACAGCCCTCCGGCCGATGGCTCGAGCTTTGCCAGCTGCCCGATCGCGTTCGCGGCGCAGAGGCAGGCGATCAGCGCGAGCAAGACCGAGAGTGCGAGTGCCTGCTTCGACGACGGGACGGAGATGTAGATCGAGTACGCGACGGCCGCCGCCGGGGCCATGTGCGTAATCGATTGGAAGAGCACCTGCGGGAGGCCGATCGAGTGCACCCGCAAGCGATCGAAGGAACGGGATGGAACGGCGCCAGCTTCCATCGGCTTTACGCCCTCCTGCGGTCGTGGAACCCCGCTAGCGATCTTCCCACGGCGGTGAATTCCAAGTCCAGCGTCCGCTGAGCATCGTCGCCACGACATTCACGTTTGCAATGTCGTCGGTCTCGTACGGGTCCCTGTCGAGGACGACGAGGTCGGCGAGGTAGCCCGGTAGAAGCTTCCCGCGGCGATGCTCGTCGCGCGCCAGCCATGCGGGATTCACAGTCGTGGCCAGCAGCGCCTCGTCCAGCGAGAGGCGCTGCTCCGGGTGCCAGTCACGGGACACGGCCGCAACGACCCCCGCCCACGGATCGAGCTCCTCGATCGGCGCATCGGAGCCGTTCGCGAGCAACGCGCCCGTGTCCCACAAGGACCGGTACGCGTAGGCGCGGTCGGTCATGCCGGCCCAGAAGCGCTCCGCGATCTCAGCGTCCGACGGGGCATGGCTGAACTGGACCGAGGCAGCGACACCGAGCTCTGCGAACCGCGCGATGTCCTCCTCCGCGAGCAGCTGCGCGTGCTCGATGCGCGGGCGCAAGCCGCGCCACTCCTCCCGCGTCTGCTCGAACGCGTCGAGCGCGTCGCGATTCGCGAGGTCGCCGATCGCGTGCACCGCGACGGGGAGTCGGGCGCGTGCGCCCGCGCGGATGATCTCCACGAGCTCGTCGCGGCTCGTGATCTCCACCCCCGAGCCGTCGAGCAGCCGGGCGGTCTGCGAGCCGAGCGTTCCGTCCATGAACGCCTTCAGGTAGCCGACGCGGATCAGGTCGTCGCCGAAGCCGCTGTGCATGTGCAGCGCTGCCGCGTGCTCGACCTGGTCGGCCGGGATCGACTGCCACACGCGCAGGTGCAGGGCACCCTCGTCGCGGAGCCGCTGCCAGACGCCGAGCGCGCCGAGCCAGCCGTCCTTGTCGTGGACGGACGTGACCCCGCGCGACACGGCGATCCGCACGCCCTCCCGCGAGGCCTCGACCATCTCGTCCTCGGTCGGACGGACGTGGCTGTCGCGGAAGTGCCAGGCGCACTCCTCGCGCAGGACGCCGGTCGGCTCGCCCTGCGCGTCGCGCACGACGATGCCGCCATCGATCTCCAGGTCGCCGTTCGCACGCGCGAGCGCGGCCGAGTTGAGCCAAAGGGAGTGGTAGTCGCGGGCCATCAGGGCTGCCGGTGTGTCGCCCGTGATCCGGTCGAGCGCCTCCTTCGTCGGCTCCGTCGGGGGCGACCAGTCGCCGCTGCGCCAGCCGGTGCCGCGGAGCCAGCCGCCGGGCTGGACGTCGCGCAACGCCGCGGCGATCCGCTCGAGCGCCTCGTCCAGGGTCGCCGTGTCCTCGAGCCGGACCTGCCGCTGGGCGAGCGACCAGGTCGGGAAGTGGACGTGGGAGTCGGTGAAGCCCGGGAGGACGCACCGCCCGGCGAGGTCGACGCGCTCCGGGCTCGCGAGCGCGGTCTCGTGCGTCCCGACGCCGCCGGCGACGCGGTCCCCGGCGACGGCGAGTGCGCGCGCGACGGGGAGGGCCGGATCCATCGTCCGGATGACCCCGTTCTCGAGGATCACGTCCTACGGAACCTTTCCGGCCCCTCGTTCGTTCTGAGGACCGTGAACACGCTCGTGATCCTATTGCTGCTGATCGTCATGGCCGCGCTTGCAACGTACTGGCCGACGAGCTACTGAGAAATAGACTTCGCGGCGTGCCGTACGAGCCGCTGACGGAGGAGCAGCGCGAGATTCGCGACCTGGTCCGGCAACTCGCGCGCGAACGGATCGCCCCGCGTGCGGCGGAGATCGACGAGAGCCACGAGTTCCCCTGGGACGTCGTCGAGCTCTTCCGCGAGAACGACCTCTTCGGGCTCTTCTTCGACGAGGAGCACGGCGGCCTCGGCACCGGCACGCTCCTTTCGCTCGTCGCGATCGAGGAGGTGTCGAAGGTCTGTGCGACGAGCGGCCTGATCCTCGCCGTCCAGGAGCTCGGCTCGCTGGGCCTCAAGCTCGCCGGCGACGACGAGCAGAAGCAGCGCTACCTGCCGCGGCTCGCGTCGGGAGAGTGGCTGTGCGCGTATGCCCTGACGGAGTCGGGCTCCGGTTCGGACTCCGCGGCGATGCGGACAACGGCGAGGCGCGAGGGCGATACCTACGTGCTCAACGGCTCGAAGCGCTTCATCACGAACGCCGGCGTCGCGCAGCTGTACACGGTCTTTGCCAAGACGGATCCCGAGACCGGCCACGCCGGCATCTCCGCCTTCGTCGTCGAGGCCGACACGCCCGGCTTCGAGGTGGCACGGGTCGAGCCGAAGATGGGCATCCGCGGCTCGACGACCGGCGAGCTGACGTTCGACGACGCGCGCGTTCCCGCCGAGAACCTGCTCGCGGGGGAGGGGGAGGGATTCAAGACCGCGATGCGCATTCTCGACCGCTCGCGCCCGGGTGTCGCCGCGCAGGGGCTCGGGATCGCGCAGGGAGCGACCGACTACGCACTCGAGTACGCGAAGACTCGCGAGACGATGGGCAAGCCGATCGGCCAGCACCAGCTCGTCGCGGCGATGCTCGCCGACATGGAGACGAAGTGCGAGGCCGCGCGCGGACTGCTCTACAAATACGGCGCCGCGGTCGACGAGGGGATCGAGGGGCCGGAGCTGACGAAGCTCTCGGCCATGACGAAGCTCTACTGCACCGACGTCGCCATGGAGGTCACGACCGACGCTGTGCAGGTGCTCGGCGGCTACGGCTACATCTCGGAGTACCCCTTGGAGCGGATGATGCGGGATGCGAAGATCACTCAGATCTACGAGGGCACGAATCAGATCCAGCGGCTGGTGATCGCGCGCGAGATGCTCAAGGAGCAACGCGCGTTCCTGCTCGCCGGCGTCGGCTGACAGTCAGGAGGAGTCATGAAGCGCTACATCGTTCCGCTGGTGTTGCTGGCAGCACTGGTTGCCGTCGGCACCGCCGGGGCCGTCGGGATCTCGCCCGTCAAGGGCTCGTTCAAGTACTGCGACAACCCGACGTTTCCGCCGATGGAGTCGAAGACGACGTCCGGGAAGACCGTCGGGTTCGACATCGACATGGCGAACGCGATCGGGAAGCTCTGGCGCGTGAAGGCGAAGTTCGTTTTCAGCTCGTTCGACGGTCTGCTGCCGGCGCTCGGGGCCAAGCGATGCAACATGGTGATCAGCGGCATCTTCATCACGCCCGATCGCACGGCGAAGTTCCCGGCGGTGCCGTACATGAAGTCGCACCGTGCGCTCGTTGTCGCCAGCGGCAATCCCAAGGGGATCAAGTCGCCGAACGACCTGTCCGGCAGGAACGTGGCGGTCCAGACCGGCACGAAATACGAGCAGTACCTCAAAGACCTGAACGACCAGTTCAAGTCCGCCGGGAAGTCGCAGATGAACCTCTCGAGCTACCCGGGCGACACGGATGCGATCGGGCAGATCCTGATCGGCCGTGCCGACGCCGTCCTGACGCAGGACACAGAGGGCGCCTACCAGAAGAAGCAGCATCCCGGGAAGCTCGGGATCGGCTACCTCTTCCCCGAGACCGACACGTTCGGGATCTACTACCGCCCCTCCGACAAGAAGCTCGGCACCGCGCTCAGGGCGGCCATCAAGACGCTCAAGAAGAACGGGACGATGAAGAAGCTGGCGGCGAAGCAGCAGATCCCCGCCGGTGACGTGAAGTAGGCTCGCCTGCACGGGTGCTCGCGAGCTTCGACACCCATCTGTTCTGGGAAGTGCTCCGCTCCGAGCCGTACTGGAGGGGAGCACTTCTCGCCGTCGCCCTGACCTGCGCGTCGATCGCGGCCGCGTTCCTGATCGGCTTTCCGCTTGCGCTCGGCCGTGCCAGCCGGCAGCCGGCGGTCCGCATCGTCGTTTTCCTCTACAGCTGGTTCTTTCGGGCGACGCCGACGCTCTTGCTGCTGCTGATCGTCTGGGACGTCATCCCGCAGCAGTTCAGCGTGTTCACGCACAACTGGTTCACGCCGTTCCTGGCGGCCTTCATCGCGCTCTCGCTGAACGAGGCCGCGTACATGGCGGAGATCATCCGGGCGGGTCTGCTCGCGGTGGATCCCGGCCAGGAGCTCGCCGGGCGCGCGCTCGGCATGAAGCGGTGGCAGATCCTCCGCCGCGTGGTGATTCCGCAGGCCGTGCGAATCGTGATCCCGCCGACCGGCAACGAGTTCATCACCTTGCTGAAGCTGACGAGCCTCGCCTCCGTCATCTCCGTCCACGAGCTGCTCACTGCCGCGAACGAGCAGGCGTCGGTCAGCTTCAGCTACCGCGAGGTCTACGGCGCGGCCCTCGTCTACTACCTCGTGATCGTGAGCGTGCTGATGTTTCTGCAGAGCCGGCTCGAGCGGCGCTTCACGTTCCGGTCGCGCGGCGTGGGGCGGGCACCGGTCGGCCTTGCTGCCGCGGCGCACGACGCCCGATGAGCGACACCGTGCTGCGCGCGGACGGCGTGCACAAGGCGTACAACGGGCTGCAAGTGCTGCAGGGCGTCTCACTCGAGGTTGGCCGCGGGGAGGTGAAGGTGATCATCGGCCCCTCGGGCTCGGGAAAGTCGACGCTGCTGCGCTGCCTGGCGCTTCTGGAGCCGATTGACGGCGGAGCGGTCGCGCTGGAGGACCAGGTGCTGAGCGGCCTGCGCGAGCGTGAGCTCGCAGCGCATCGCTCGGAGATCGGCATGGTGTTTCAACGGTTCAACCTCTTCCAGAACATGACCGCGCTGGGCAACGTCATGGTCGGGTTGCGCGACGTGCGGCGGCTGCCGAAGAAAGAAGCGCGCGAGCGCGCCCTCGAGTTCCTCTCGCGTGTGGGCCTCGCCGACAAGGCGGACAGCTACCCCGAGGAGCTCTCCGGCGGGCAGCAGCAGCGGGTCGCGATCGCACGCGCGCTCGTCATGCGCCCGAAGGCGATGCTCTTCGACGAGCCGACGTCGGCCCTCGACGTCGAGCTCGTGCGCGAGGTGCTCGACGTGATGGAAGGGCTGGCGCGCGACGGGATGACGATGGTCGTCGTCTCGCACGAGCTGCGCTTCGCGCACCACGTCGCCAGCTCGATCCTGATGATGGACGAGGGCCGGGTGATCGAGGAGGCGCCGCCCGAGCAGTTCTTCTCGTCGCCGACGCACGAGCGCACCAAGCGCTTCCTCGCGCTCGTCGAGTGACGGCAAGCTCGTGGCTTGACCGATGACTTCTGATGCTCAGGGCAGTCCTACGAGCATGTCGACAGAGGGAGGATCGATGAGCAAGCTGAAGCTGAACATCACGATGTCGATCGACGGCTTCGTCGCCGGCCCGGACCAGTCGCCAGAGCATCCGCTCGGGGTCGGCGGTGAGCAGCTCCACGACTGGCTGGTCCCGCTGAAGGCGTTCCGCGAGAGCCACGGCGAGGAGGGCGGCGAGGTGAACGCGAGCACGCCGTTCGCCGAGGACATCCTCGGCGGCGCCGGCGCGACCATCATGGGCCGGAACATGTTCGGCGGCGGCCCGGGAGCGTGGGACGAGTCGTGGAAGGGCTGGTGGGGAGACAATCCGCCCTTCCACCATCCCGTCTTCGTCCTCACAAGCCATCCGCGCGAGCCGCTGGAGATGCAGGGCGGAACGACGTTCCATTTCGTCACGGACGGGATCGAGTCGGCGCTCGAACACGCGCGGGCAGCAGGCGGAGAGAAGGAGGTGTCTCTCGGGGGCGGGGCGTCCGTCGCGCAGCAATACCTCGCAGCGGGTCTGCTCGACGAGATCGTCGTCTCGGTCGTCCCGATCCTGCTCGGAGGCGGCGCTCGGCTATTCGAAAACGTGGGAGATGTGAAGCTCGAGCAGGTCGAGTCGGTCGAGGCGCCCGGGGTGACTCACATCAGATACGCCCGGGCATAGGAGCGCCGCCCTGACGGGCGCCGCCTGTGCCGCGGCGGCCCTCACTTGAAGCTGATCAGGAGGCTCGACGATTTGCCTCGGTGGATTGTGTAGGTTCGGGCTTCCAATTCGAAAGGGGGAAGCATGGGCAGGTTGCGCGTTGCTGCGGCGCTCGTCTCCTCGTTCCTCGTGCTGATCGGCGTGGCCGCCGCCGCGGTCGCGCCGTCCGGCCCACCGACGTCGACCGGCACCGGCGGCGCGGCGGCCAGCGTGGAGACGCTTGCGACACAGGCGGCGATCGATGCGCTCAAGCGCGGTGGGAACGCCGTCGACGCGGCCGTCACGGCCGCGGGCGTCCTCGGCGTCGCCGAGCCGTTCTCGTGCGGGATCGGCGGCGGCGGCTTCATGGTCATCCACCGCGCGTCCGACGGCAAGGTTACGACGATCGACGGGCGCGAGACGGCCCCGGCCGCGATGACGCCCGCGTCGTTCATGTGGGACAACGGCAAGGCGCCCGCCTTCACCACGGCGCGCTACAGCGGGATGTCCGTCGGCGTGCCCGGCACCCCGGCGACGTGGGGCGAGGCGCTCGAGAAGTACGGAACGTTCTCGCTCGCCCAGGCGCTCGCTCCCGGAATCGCGCTCGCGCGCAACGGCTTCGTCGTCGACCAGGTGTTCCACGATCAGATCGCGGCGAATCAGCAGGCCTTCCGCGACTTGCCGTCGTCGGCGGCCCTCTACCTCAAGCCCGACAGCACTGCGCTCGACGTCGGCACCGTCTTCCGGAACCCCGACCTCGCGAGCACATACGAGCGCATCGCGCACCTCGGGCTCAAGGGCTTCTATCGCGGAGCGGTCGCCGACGCGATCGTCAACACGGTGCAGACCCCGCCGGTCACGACGACCGCCACCCCCGGCTGGTGGCACCCCGGCGTGATGACGATGCGCGACCTGCACGACTACGTCGCGCCGGAGCGGGCACCGACGCACGTGAGCTACCACGGCGCCGACGTCTACAGCATGGGCCCGCCGTCGAGCGGCGGCTCGACCGTGGGCGAGGCGCTCAACATCCTCGAGCCCTACAACCTCGGCGCGCTGCCGCGCGACCAGGCGCTGCACTACTACCTCGAGGCGTCGCGCTACGCGTACGCCGACCGCAACCAGTACCTCGCCGACCCCGACTACGTGAACGTGCCCCTCAAGGGCCTCCTGTCGAAGGACTACGCGGCGACGCGGCGCTCGCTCATCAAGGAGACGGCCGCAACGAGCCCCGTCGGCTGGGGCGACCCGTGGCCCTACAACGGCGGCGGCGGGTCAGCGTCGGTGAAGGTCTCGACCTCGGAGGCCGAGCCGGGACAGACGACGCACCTGTCGGTCGTCGACCGCAACGGCAATGCCGTGTCGTACACGTTCACGATCGAGCAGATCGGCGGCGCCGGGATGGTCGTGCCCGGTTTCGGGTTCCTCCTCAACAACGAGCTGACGGACTTCAACTTCGACTCGACCGGCACGGCGAACCAGGTCGAGGGCGGGAAGCGGCCGCGCAGCTCGATGAGCCCGACGATCGTCCTGAAGGACGGCAAGCCGTTCCTCGTGCTCGGCTCACCCGGCGGCGCGACGATCATCACGACTGTCCTGCAAATGCTCGTCAACCGGCTCGACTTCGGGATGACGTTGCCGGACGCGCTCGCGGCGCCGCGCGCCAGCCAGCGGAACTCGAGCTCGACGCAAGCGGAGCCGGCGTTCATCAACACGTGGGGCACCACTCTCGGCGCGCGTGGGCACACGTTCAGCTCGACGTCGGAGATCGGCGCAGCGACCGGGATCGAGTTCCTCGGCGGCGGCAAGGTGGTAGCCGCAGCGGAGCCGGTCCGGCGCGGCGGCGGCAGCGCGCTCGTGGAGTCGCCGTCGCCGTAGGTCA
>VAXO01000124.1 GCA_005888435.1 Actinomycetota bacterium
GATCGTCGACGCATCGGACTCGTCGATCGCCTCACCGTGGTCCTTCAAGGAGCGCTCCGTCTGGTAAGCGAGCTGCTCGGCGTGGTTCTTCGTGTCCGCGACCTCCTTCAGGCGGCGCGCCTCGTCGGCGTGCGCCTCCGCGTCGCGGATCATCTGCTGAACCTCGTCGTCCTTCAGGCCCGAGCCGCCCTCGATGCGGATCTGCTGCTGGTTGCCCGTGCCGAGGTCGCGCGCCGAGACGTTGATGATCCCGTTCGCGTCGATGTCGAACGAGACCTCGACCTGGGGCATGCCCCGCGGCGCCGGCGGGATGCCGACGAGCTGGAACTTGCCGAGCGTCTTGTTGAACGCGGCCATCTCCGACTCGCCCTGCAGCACGTGCACCTCGACGGACGGCTGATTGTCCTCCGCCGTCGTGAACGTCTCGGACTTCTTCGTCGGGATCGTCGTGTTGCGCTCGATCAGCCGTGTGAAGACGCCGCCCTTCGTCTCGATGCCGAGCGACAGCGGCGTGACGTCGAGCAGGAGGATGTCCTTGACCTCCCCCTTGAGCACGCCGCCCTGGATCGCCGCGCCGACGGCGACGACCTCGTCCGGGTTGACGCCCTTGTGCGGGTCCTTGCCGATCAGCTCTTTGACCTTGTCGACGACCGCGGGCATGCGCGTCATGCCGCCGACGAGCACGACGTGGTCGATCTTCGACTTGTCGATGCCGGCGTCCTTGACGCACTGCTCGGTTGGGCCGACGGTGCGTGCAAGCAGGTCGGCGGTCAGCTCGTTGAGCTTCGCGCGCGTGAGCTGCAGGTCGAGGTGCTTCGGGCCGTCCTGCGTCGCCGTGATGAAGGGGAGGTTGATCTGCGTCGTCATCGTGGACGACAGCTCGATCTTCGCCTTCTCCGCCGCCTCGTAGAGACGCTGCAGCGCCATCCGGTCGGCGGCGAGGTCGATGCCCTGGTCCTTCTTGAACTCCGCGACCATCCAGTCGACGATCGCCTTGTCGAAGTTGTCGCCGCCGAGGTGGTTGTCGCCGTTCGTGGCCTTCACCTCGAAGACGCCCTCGCCGAGCTCGAGGATCGACACGTCGAACGTGCCCCCGCCGAGGTCGAAGACGAGGATCGTCTGATCGGAGCCTTCCTTGTCGAGGCCGTACGCGAGTGCGGCCGCTGTCGGCTCGTTGATGATGCGCACGACGTTGAGGCCGGCGATCTTGCCGGCGTCCTTCGTCGCCTCACGCTGGGCGTTGTTGAAGTAGGCCGGGACGGTGACCACCGCGTCGGTCACCGGCTCGCCGAGGTACGCCTCTGCGTCGGCCTTCAGCTTCTGCAGGATCATCGCGCTGATCTCCGGCGGCGCGTACTCCTTGCCGTCGGCCTTCACCCGCGCGTCCCCGTTCTGGCCCTTCACGACCTCGTAGGGGACGATCGTCATCTCCTCCGAGACCTCGTCCCACTTGCGGCCCATGAAGCGCTTGATGGAGAAGACCGTGTTCTCCGGGTTCGTGACCTGCTGACGCCGCGCAGGGGCGCCGACGAGCCGCTGACCGTCCTTCGCGAACGCGACGACGGACGGCGTCGTGCGGCCGCCCTCGGCGTTCGGGATGACGGTCGGCTCGCCCCCCTCGAGCACGGCCATGCAGCTGTTGGTCGTGCCGAGGTCGATACCGAGTGTCTTTGCCATCGTGGTCTGTGCCTTTCGTCGTTTACTGAGAAAATCTAAGCCTGATGATATCAACTCTCAGCGGGTCGCAACACCCTTCTCAGGGCTTCTGCGGCTGCGGGCTCGGCCAGCAGGATCCCGACCATGATCGCCGCGCAACCCGTCCAACCCAGCGCACCGAGGCGGTCGCCGGCGAGCGTGATCCCGAAGAGCGCGGCGAAGACGGGCTCCATCGTGAAGGCGAGAGCGGTGCGCGTGGCGGACGTACGCTGCTGCGCCCAGGTCTGGACGAGGAAGCCGAGCGCGCTCGCGAAGACGCCCGTCACGAGCAGCGCTCCCCACACCGTCCAGCCGTGCGGGACCCCGAGCTCGCTGCGCGCCAGCGCGACGACCCCGAGGCCGGTGCAGGCGGCCGCCATCTCGACGAGCGTGAACGCCACCGCGTCGTAACGCGGCGCGAAGCGCTCCATCAGGACGATCTGGAGCGAGTAGACGGCTGCGGCCGCGAGCACGAGCAGGTCGCCGACGACGGAGCCGGCATGAACGCCGGAGAGGAGCGCAAGGCCGACGGTCGAGACCGTGACGCCGGCCCACGTCACGGCGGCGATGCGCGAGCGGAAGAACGCGAGCGCGATCAACGGCGTGAGCACGACGTACATGCCCGTGATGAACCCCGTGCCGGAGACCGTCGTCCGTTCGAGGCCCGCCGTCTGCAATGCGTATCCGGCCGCGAGCAGCAGCCCGAGCAGCGCGCCTGCGGCGATGCCTGGGCTTCCGAGCGAACGGACACGTCTCGTGCCTGGCACCGCCAGTGTGAGCGTGGCGATCGCGAAGCGCACCGCGAGGAACGCGAAGAGCGGGTAGAGCGCCACGGCGTCCTTCACCTGCACGAACGTGACGCCCCAGATGGCGGTCATCGCGATCAACGCCGGAAGCGCCATGTCGTTCCCTAACACAGCGAAGGCGCCGCGAACGGGCGCCTTCGCCGAACGTTCCAGTCAGGAGGCTCGACTACGACCCGGAGGAACCACCCTCCTCGTCGCCGCCCATGCCGCCGCCGCCGCCGCCGTTGCCGCCGCCGTTGCCGCCGCCGCCCTCCTGGCCGCCGCCGCCTTCCTGCCCACCGCCGCCCCTGCCGCCGCCGGACTCACCGCCGCCCGACTCGCCGCCGCCGGACTCGCCGCCGCCTTGGCCGCCGCCCTGCTGCTCCCAATCGCTACCGGACATTCCACGTCCTCCTGTTAGAGGGTCGGTTGGAGGCGGACTTTTCCTTCTCGTTTCGCACGCGAAACCTTTGCGTACACTCGGAACGTGGAACCGCTGCGCGACTCCTGGGGACGCGAGATCAAGTCGGTGCGCATCTCCGTCACGGACAAGTGCAACTTCCGTTGCACCTACTGCATGCCGGCGGAGGGCCTCGAGTGGCTCGGACGCGACGAGATCCTCAGTTTCGAAGAGATCACTCGGCTGGTGCGCGTGCTCGCGCGCCTGGGCGTCGAGGAGGTGCGATTGACGGGCGGCGAGCCGCTCGTGCGCCGCGACCTACCCGTCCTCGTCGAGATGCTCGCCGGCGTCGACGGCGTCGACGACCTGTCGCTGACGACGAACGGGGTGCTGCTCGACCGGTTCGCGGAACCCCTCGTCGAGGCCGGCCTGAAGCGCCTGAACGTCTCGCTCGACTCGCTCAACCATGTCCGGTTCGCAGAGATCACGCGGCGCGACGCGCTCGACGCCGTCCTCCGCGGGCTCGAGGAGGCGGAGCGCTACCCGGAGCTGCGGCCGATCAAGGTGAACTGCGTCGCGGTGAAGGGCTTCACGGAGACAGAGGTTCCCGCGCTCGCGGAGCTCGCCCGCCGGAAGCCGTACGTCGTCCGCTTCATCGAGTTCATGCCGCTCGACGCCGACGAGGCATGGCGCGAGGACGACGTTCTCACGGGCGGCGAAATTCGCGCGATCATCGAGGACCGCTACGGGCCCCTCGAGGAACTGCCGGCGAAGGCGTCGTCGACTGCGCGCCGGTTCCGCTTCGCTGACGGCGCCGGCGAGCTCGGCTTCGTCAACCCGGTGTCGGAGCCGTTCTGCTCGACGTGCGACCGCATTCGCCTCACGGCCGACGGTCAACTGCGCACGTGTCTCTTCTCGCGCCGCGAATGGGACCTCAAGCAGCCGCTGCGCGACGGCGCGTCCGACGACGAGCTCGTCGAGCTGCTCCGCTTCGCGGTACGGCACAAGGAGCTGAAGCACCGCATCAACGATCCGGGCTTCGTCAGGGCCTCGAGGTCGATGTCGCAGATCGGGGGATGATGAGCGACATCCCCGACGTTTAAAATAGACAGGTCATGACCGCCGCCATTGCAGCCGGAAGGCGCTATTTACCGCGTGGTTACGCGGATTTTGCTCGCCAGCTCCTGATCTGGTTCGGCTTTCTCGCCGCGTATCAAGCCGCACGAGGCGTGGCCGACCGCGATCCCACGCGGGCGTTCGAGAACGGCTGGCGCGTCATCGACCTCGAGCAGCGGCTGACCGGGCTGCGCGAGCTCACCTTCCAGGGCTGGACCCAGTCCTCGCACTTCCTCGCGGAACTGGTCTCGTGGACGTACTGGAACTCCGAGTTCACGGTGATCGGCATCACGTTGCTCTGGGTGTACCTGCGGCGCAACAGCGCGTTCACGCGCTTCCGCAACACGATCCTGCTCGCGAACGTCCTCGGCCTGATCGGCTACGTCCTGCTGCCGACGGCGCCGCCCCGTTTCTTCACGTCCGTGGGTTTCTCGGACACGCTCGGCCAACTGGGCGGCCTGAACCACGGCAGCGGGCTCGTCGAGCTGGCGTCGAACCCGTACGCGGCGATGCCGAGCCTGCACGCGGCCGACGCGCTGATCGTCGGCGTGGTGCTGGCCTCCGTGACGCGGCGGTGGCCGCTCAAGATTCTCTGGCTGCTCTGGCCGGTCTGGGTGTGGTTCGCCGTGATGGCGACCGGTAACCACTTCTGGCTCGACGTCCTCGCCGGCGTGATGCTCGGAGCCCTCGCCCTGCTGATCGTCTACCGAAAGCCGATCCACAGCTTCATCGCCCGCTAGACTCTCATAGCAGGAATGCGATGAGGGAATCGGCCGTACTCCACCGGGTCAAACAGGGCTACACGACGGGCGCCCGGTCGCTCGCGTCGCGGTCGATCGTCGGGCTCACGCGCACGCGCGTGACGCCCAACGCGCTGACCACCGCCGGGGTGTCCCTCTGCCTCGCCGCAGCAGTGCTCGTCTACTTCGAGTACCGCAACGAGATCCTGTTCTACTGGGTCGGCGCCGTCGTCTTCGTGGTCGGCTCGATCCTCGACATCCTCGACGGCGCGCTCGCCCGGGCGGGCGGAAAGGCGACTCCGTTCGGATCGTTCCTCGATTCCACGACCGACCGTGTCGGCGAGGGCGCGATGCTCGGCGCGATCGCGCTGATCTTCTCCCGCCACGGCAACGAGGTCGCGCTCGGCGCGGCGGTCGCAGCCGTCGCCGGATCGTTCCTCGTTAGTTACACGCGCGCGAAGGCGGAGGCGCTCGGTCTGCGCGGCGACGTCGGCCTCGGCTCCCGGGCCGAACGCGTCGTCGTGATCACGGCCGGCCTCGTGCTCGCGCCGTGGGGAGTGCTGCCGTGGGCGATCTACCTGCTCACGGCCACCGCCTGGCTCACGGTCGTTCAGCGCATCCTGTTCGTGCGCAAACAACTCATGGAGCGCTCGCCGTAGTGCTGTTCTTCCTCCTCGGCCTGATCATCTGGGGCTTCATCGTCGGCGGGCTCGCCCGGCTCGCGCTCCCGGGACCGGACCCGATGCCCTGGTACGCGACGCTCGGCCTCGGCCTCGGCGGGTCCCTGATCGGCGGCGTCATCGCGCGGCTCCTGATCGGCACCGCGGGTGGACTGATCTTTGCCGTCCTCGGCGCGATTCTCCTGCTCTATCTGTATCGCCGCTATGCCCAGGGCCGCGGCATCACGGGGCCGAGCAGCCGCCACCCGTAAGCCCTCCATATCGCAAAGCTGCTATCTTCCTCCCCATAGCAGGAATGCGATAGGAGGTTCGCGCAATGTCTGAGGAGAACGGCAAGCAGAACGGGAAGGGGCGGCGCGACGACCGCGTGCGCGTGGCGCTCGTCGGCGTCGGCAACTGCGCCAACTCGCTGCTGCAGGGAGTCGAGTACTACAAGGACGCGCCGGACGATCAATTCGTCCCCGGGCTGATGCACGTCAACCTCGGCGGCTATCACGTGAGCGACATCGATTTCACGGCCGCCTTCGACGTAACGACCGACAAGGTCGGCAAGGACCTCGCCGACGCGATCTGGGCTCACCCGAACGACACGATCAAGTTCGCGGACGTCCCGCAGACCGGCGTGAAGGTCTCGCGCGGGATGACCCACGACGGGCTCGGCAAGTACGTCTCGCAGGTCGTCACGAAGGCGCCCGGCGAGACGAGCGACGTCGTCGGCATCCTTCGCGACACGAAGACGGACGTCGTCGTGAACTACCTGCCGGTCGGCTCGGAGATGGCGACCAAGTGGTACGCGGAGCAGGTGCTCGAGGCGGGCTGCGCGATGGTGAACTGCATGCCGGTCTTCATCGCCCGCGAGAAGTACTGGCAGCGGCGCTTCGAGGAGAAAGGCCTGCCGATCATCGGCGACGACATCAAGTCACAGGTCGGCGCGACGATCACGCACCGCGTGCTCACCTCGCTCTTCCGCGAGCGCGGCGTGCGGCTCGACAAGACGATGCAGCTCAACGTCGGCGGCAACTCGGACTTCCTGAACATGCTCGAGCGCGACCGCCTGGAGTCGAAGAAGATCTCGAAGACGAACGCCGTCACTTCGATGCTCGACTACGACCTCGGCGCGCAGAACGTCCACGTCGGCCCGTCTGACTACGTGCCCTGGCTGACCGACCGCAAGTGGGCCTACATCCGTATGGAGGGGTCGTCCTTCGGAGACGTGCCGCTGAACGTCGAGCTCAAGCTCGAGGTGTGGGACTCGCCGAACTCGGCCGGAATCGTCATCGACGCCGTGCGGCTCGCGAAGCTGGCCCTGAACAAGGGCGTCGCCGGCGGGCTCGAGGGCCCGAGCTCGTACCTGATGAAGTCACCGCCGAAGCAGGTGCCGGACGACGACGCCTACGAGGCGACGGAGAGCTTCATCCGGGAGAACGCCCGGACTGCGGCAACGGAGCCGGCTACCGTCTGAAAAGGCTGGGGTCAGACCCCGGCCTTTTCGGCCGGGGTCTGACCCTCTGTACTACTTGCCCGCTGCCTCGTACTGCTTGGCGGCGAACACGTTCGAGAGGCTGTTCACGGCTGCGTCGCGCGAAGACAGCGGCGCGAGACCGTAACGCTCCTCGATCGTCGACAGGATCGACGTCGTGTCGTACTCCGTGTGGTCGACGGCGAAGTTGCCACGCAGGAACGGCGAGATGACGAGCGCGGGAATGCGCGTTCCCGGGCCCCACTCGTCGTGCGGGCCGTTGTTGTTGCCCTGGCCCGGCGGCGGGACGTGATCCCACTGGCCGCCGAACTCGTCGTAGTTGACGATCACCATCGTGTCCTTCGCGCACGCGCTGCCTTCGATCATCTTCAGCAACGAGACGAGGTGGCTGTCACTGCCGGTGGTGCTCGCGTAGCCAGGATGCTCGTTCTCGAGGCCGAACGGCTTCACGAAGCTCACCGGCTTCAGCTCGCAACTG
Source organism: Actinomycetota bacterium (assembly GCA_005888435.1). GTDB lineage: Bacteria > Actinomycetota > Thermoleophilia > Gaiellales > Gaiellaceae > 3-1-20CM-4-69-9. The sequence continues at coordinate 7,375 of VAXO01000124.1, forward strand.
CTCCCGGACGAGTTCCCCGCGTTGATGAAGTCCTGCTCGTCGAGCAGGTGTGCTTTGCGGTTTGCCTCCCCCGCGGCGGTGTTGGGGTCGAACGCCTTGAAGTAGTTGAAGGGCTGATGGTGGTACTGAAAGATGTTGCTCGGGCAATACGGATAGACCGCGATGCCCGCCGACGGATCGACGTTCGGGTCGCTGCAGTTCGGCCCAGGCCCGTTCGTGTAACCCGGCCCCGTCGTGACGCCGGCCGCGTTGTCCCAGCCGCCCGCGTACCACGCCCAGTCGATGCCCGCCGCGTTGAGACGGTCACCGATGGTCGGGTTCGTCTGCGGCGGCAGCTTGGCGCCGAACGCGCCGAACGGCCGATACACCGGCTGCGACGTGTTGACGGCGTAATCGCCGCACGCAACCGTCACGAGTGGCGGATTGCATTTCTGCGTCCACTCACGGTCACGGATCAGCGTCGGGTCCGGCGAGACGTACAGCGGATACGTGAAGAGATTCCACGTCGCATTGAAGGCCCGTGTCTGCACCATGCCGTTTCGGTCGAGCACCGAATGGCGATCGGCACTAGAGCCGTCCTGTGCCGCACCCGGCACCGTCGGCGTCGCCGCGGCGATCAGCCACTGGTGGTTCAGGAAAGAGCCGCCGAACGCGGCCTGGAAGAAGTCGTCCGCGATCGCGTAGTGCGGATGGCCTCCGTCGTGCAGGTACTTGTAGATCGGCAGGGCCTTGGTGTCGTACACGCCCATCGACATGCCGGCCGAGTCGCTACCGGTCGCGTAGCGGTTCTGCGCGCCGCCGTTCAGCTGGTACTGCTCCTGGTAGAACTTGTGCACCAGGTCGCGCGTGCAGCCGCCGGGCAGGCCAGTGCCGCGAGGCACGCCGAACGGGAAGTTGAACGCGCCGAGAATCGTCGGGCACGTCGTGTCGCTCGGCGGGAAGTAGTTGTCGATCGTCCACCACGTGTTCGGGAACGCGTTGCACCCGAGTGGCGCGAGGTTGACGTCGTTCTGCTGCAGGCACGAGTACGCCGCGCCGTTCTGGTCGACCTGAGTGGTGTGAGAGGCATCCGCTTTCGCGAGCCCGTTCACGCCCTCCCAGCCGCCATAGAGGTTGTCGAAGCTGTGGTTCTCTTCGTAGATGACGACGATGTGATTGATCTTCTGGAGCTGGTCGTTCCCCCGCGCGGCCCCCGCCCCGCCCGTGGCGACGATTGCGACCAGCCCGATCGCCCCGAGCGCGAGCAAGGCGCGGCCGGACCCTCTGAGTCTTCGCATCTTCTCCCCTTGTTCGATGACCCTTCGGCCGGGAGTCTGCCGCAAAAATCCCCCGGTGGGGAAACAAGGTGGAGACTAGGCTTCGCCCGATGCGCCTTTGCCTCGTGACGCCGTTCTCGTGGTCGCAGCCGCACGACGTCAACGAGCACGTCGCGGGCGTCGCAAAGGAACTGCGAGCGCTCGGTCATTCCGTCACGATCCTCGCCTCGTCCAATCGGGCGAGGGAGCTGGCCGCGGGCCGGAGAGCGCTGCTCGACGGCGTCGACGCCGACGTGGTCGCCCTGGGGCCGGCGGTGCCCATCTCGCGCAGAAGCCGGATCGGCGTGCCCGTCGGAGCCCGCACGAATCTCTCGCTCGCCCTCGAGCTCGGCCGCTTCGACGTCGTCCATGGCTTCGAGCCAGGGCTTCCGTCTCTGTCCTACCTCGCGCTGCGGGACGCCTCGGCGCTGACGATGGCGACCTTCCTCTCGGCCGAGCGCCTGTCGTATCCCCCGGGCCGTGCGCAACGGGATCGTCTGCTTGCCCGCCTCGATGCGCTCGTAGCGACGAGCGAGGCGACGGCCGAGGCCGCAGCGGCGCGCTTCCCCGGCCACTACGAGCTCATCTCCGAAGGGGTCGACCCGGAGCTGTTCCGCCCGGGCCACAAGCGCGAGCTGATCGTCCTCGAGTGGCGACCGATGGAGCGGCCGCTGGTGCGCGCCGTGCTGCGCGAGCTCGCAGCGCTGCCCGACTGGGAGGTCGTCCTCCTGCGGACGAAGCCGCTGACCGGCCGACCGACGGTCCCACGGCCGCTGCGCGGCCGCGTGCACGTGCGCACCGCACGGGACGGGGCCGCCCGCGCCCAGCTGCTGGCGGAGGCAAGCATTTTCGTTCCCGCGCTCGAGGGGTTGCAGCGCGTGAGCCTCGAAGCGGCCGCAGCGGGCTGCGCGATCGCGGCGCCGCCCGGTGTCCGCGAGCAGCCGGAGCTCGCCGGGGCGGAGGCGGCACGCCTCGCGGAGAACCCCGACTACCGCACCCGCAGACAGGAACGCGCCCGCGCCGAGGCCGCAGGCCAGTCGTTCGCGGCGGTGGCGCGACAGCTCGACGCCCTCTACGGCTCGCTCGCGAGCCGCCGGCACACACCGGCGACGACCCACGATCCACTGAGCGACCGCCCCTGGATCCTCGCCGACCTGCACATGCACACGAACTGGTCGCACGACTGCGCGGTCGATCCCGCCGACCTGATCATGTACGCCGAGGCGAACGGCCTCGGCGCCATCGCGGTCACCGACCACAATGTCTTCGGCGGTGCGCTCGAGACCGTCGAGCTCGCGCGCGAGCACGAGCTGATCGTCATCCCCGGCGAGGAGATCAAGTCGGACGGCCAGGGAGAGGTGATCGGGCTCTTCCTGCGCGAGGAGATCCCGCGTGGCATGTCCTTCGCGGACAGCGTTGCCGCGATCAAGGTGCAAGGCGGGCTCGTGTACGTCCCCCACCCGTTCGACCGCATGCACTCGATCCCCGAGCCGGCGACGCTCCAGCGCCACCTCGCCGACATCGACGTCTTCGAGGTCTACAACGCGCGCCTGCTCTTCGAGGCCTACAACGACGAGGCGCTCCGCTTCGCGCGGAAGTACAACCTCACTCCCGGCGCCGGCTCCGACGCCCACGTCCTCCAGGGCGTCGGCACCGGCGCGCTCCGGATGCGGGCCTTCGACGGGCCGGAGGAGTTCCTGCTCAGCCTCGGCTCGGCCCAGGTGCTCAGGCGCCCGCGCTCGCTGGTCTACCTCCAGTCGCTGAAATGGATGGCCCAGGCCAAGGAACGAGTGCGGTAGAGGAGAAAGGTCCTAGGCCCTTGCCCGCGACGGACGAGATCTACGAGAAGTACCTCGAGAAGGCGATCGTCGAGATCAACGATCTGGCCCACGAGGTCGCCCAGGCGGCGGGCCCGCGTGTGCCCGTCGTCGGCTCGGGCCACCCGCTCGCGGACGTAATGCTGCTCAAATACCAGCCGCAGCCGGCCGAGGTGCAGGAAGGCGTCGCGTTCTATGGCCGCACCGGGCAGGCGATCCTCAAGTCGCTGCAGCGGCTGCACGTCGACCCGATGGCCGTCTACGGCACCAACTGCCTCAAGTTCGCCGAAGGAGACGACGACGAGTCGCGCGCATTCCTGACGCGCGAGCTGCACATCGTGCAGCCGAAGCTGATCGTGCCAATGGGCGAGGCGTCGGTCGAGTTCCTGAACTCGCTCGAGTTCCCGCTCGCCGACGGCGTCCAGTACAAGCCCGGCGAGCTTCAGCGCTTCACGGCGACGGTGCAGGCGCTCGTCGTCCCGGACATCGACGCGTCGCTCGACGAGGCCCCAGCAAAGACCAAGTTTTGGAACGCATTCAAGCCTCTCGGCACCTGGTGGGCCGAGCTGCCGCCCTACTAGGGCTTCTCGCAGCTCTCGCGCTCTACTACGCGTTCCACGATCGGCTGTGGAACGCCTCGACGTGGTGGGATATCGCCTTCCTCGGCCTGGTGCTCATCCCGGCGAGCTTCGCGCTCGTCTGGGTGGTGCTGCCGCTGCGCGCCGCGCGCGGTCTGCTCGCCGTCGGCGCAGCTCTGGGAGTGCTCGCGTGGGTCTTTCACGTCGCGGGCTGGAACACGCCGGAGAACTTCGCCAAGCTCTTCGCCATCACGTTCGTCGGCTTCGCGTTCCTCGAATACTTCGAGACACTGAGCTGGGTCGTGCTCGTGGCCCTGATCATCCCCTGGGTCGACGCGTACTCGGTCTGGCGCGGGCCGACGAAGGTGATCGTGACGAAGCACGCGCACGTCTTCACGAACTTCTCGTTCGCGTTCCCCATCCCGGGAGAGACGACGGCCGCGAACCTGGGCCTGCCGGACCTGATGTTCTTCGCGCTCTTCCTCGCGGCGGCCGCGCGCTATCGCCTACGTCCGAACCTGGCCTGGCTGCTGATGACACTCTCGTTCGGCGCAACGCTTGCGCTCGCCGTCTGGCGCAACCTCGGCGGCCTGCCCGCATTGCCGCTGCTCTCCCTCGGCTTCCTGCTCGCGAACGGCGACCTGATCTGGACGCAGATCCGTCGGGATCGGCAACGCCATGCTGACGCTCGGGGTTGACGCTGCGCGCGGCGGCTGGATCGCCGTGGCGCTCGAAGAGGGGCGGTTTGTCGATGCCGCGCTCGCGCGCCGCTTCCCGGGCGTCCTCGAGCGGTTTCCCGACGCTGCGGTGGTCGGCGTCGACATCCCGATCGGCCTCCCGGAGCCCGGCACTCGCCGCCGGGCCGACGTCGAGGCGCGCGGTGTCGTCGGCCCGCGCCGGTCGAGCGTCTTCTTCACGCCTTCGCAGGCCGCGCTCGAAGCCTTGAGCTACGGCGAGGCGCGCACGATCGCGCCGAGCACGTCGGCGCAGGGCTGGGCGCTGCGCACGGCGATTCTCGACGTCGCGCGCATCGAGGATCCGCGTCTGCACGAGGTGCACCCCGAGGTCTCGTTCGCGGCGCTTGCTGGCGCGACACTCGCCTTCGGGAAGCGCACCTGGAACGGGCAGCGCGAGCGTGTGCGCCTAC
>VAXO01000133.1 GCA_005888435.1 Actinomycetota bacterium
ACGAGGTGCGCGTCAGGCAGCACGTGCAGCGCGGCGAGCAGGTGATCGATGCCCTTGCCCGCGGCGATGCGGCCGACGTACAGAACAATCGGCGCGTCCGTTGGAATCCCAAGCCGGGGTCTGACCCCGTCGGGGTCAGACCCCGGCCTTTCGTCCGGATCCGGAAAGCCATTGCCTCGGACGACGACCTTCTCCGGCGGGACGCCGTGGGCGACGACGTCGTCGCGCTCGCGCTCCGACGCGACCACGACTGCCGCCGCACCGCGCGCGACGCCGCGATAGAGCGTCCGGTCGAGCAGGCGCTTGAGCCCGACCTTGCGCAGCCGCGGCTGGAACATGCCCAGGGGCTCGAAGACATACGGCACGCGCGCGAGGCGGCACCACGCCGCGGTCCCGGTCGTCACGGGGTCTCGAAAGCCGAAGACGTGCACGACGTGGGGCCGCTTCAGACGCGCCAGCGCGGCCGGGAGTGTCGGCGTGATGCCCATCCACCGGTAGCGCAGCGGCGTGCCGAGGTAGTGCACGGTCGCACCGTCGACAACCCCGAGGCGCGACCGCGCCGACGGGCGTTGGTGGAGGTCGAGGATCGTCGTCGTCAGTACGTCCACGACGTGGCCGTGCGCGACCAGGCGCCGCACGAGCTCACCCGCGGCGACCACCGGCCCGCCGAACGCGCGCGACGGCGCCCACGCCGGCGCTGCAAAGAGAATCCGGAGCTGACCGCGGGGCACGGCGAGAGGCTAGTCGAGGCACCCTTGAGACCCACCGGCCGCCGCGTTAGTCTCATTCGCTTCCGCTCGTGTGGCGCCCAGACTTGCGCACAGCCCAGTTGCTCCTGTCGGCCGCGGTGGCCCTCTTGCTCGCGGCCGCGATCGTCGCAGCCTTCGTCGAGGACCGCTGGACCAGGGTCGCGATCCTCGCGCCGATTGCCGTTGCGCTGGCGTGCGCGTCCTGGCTGGCGATCGCCCGCTGGCACCGGGTGCGCCGGGCCCGAGACGGCGCCGAGGGTCGGGTGGAGGACGTCCGCACGGAGGGAGAGGCGAAGTTCCGCGCGCTGGCGGAAAACGTTCCGGGCATCACCTGGTTGACACACGACAGAGACCGTCGCTCGCTGCTCTACATCAGCCCGCGGGTGGAGCAGTTGCTCGGCTACACGCCCCGTGAGTGGGAGGCGGAGCCGGATCTCTACTCGAACCTCCTCCATCCCGACGACAGGGAACGGGTCCTGGCCGAGCTCGAAGCGACGCCTTCCAACGGGCGGCCGCGCAGCTCCGCGTATCGACTCGTCGCTCGCGACGGCCGCATCGTCGGCATCCGCGAGAACACGTCGATCGTCAGGGACGCCGCCGGCAAGCCGCTCTACACCCAGACGATTCTGCTCGACGACGCGGAGCGCCGCCGGGCCGACGAGGAACGCGAGCGGCTGCGCGGGGCAGAGCGGACGGTGGCAGCCCACAACGTCGCCCTGCAGGCGCGGCTCGACCTGCTCCGCGACGTGACCGAGGTCCTCGCGTCCTCGGTCGACGCGCGGATGCCACTGCAGCGAATCAGCGACCTGCTTGTCCGAGACTTCGCCGACTGGCTCACGCTGGACACAGCCGAGGACGACAAGCTGGTCCGCACGGCTGCAGCTGCAGCGGCGCGAAGGACGCACCCCAGTTCCGAGCCCGGCGACGGCAGTCGCAATGTCCTGCAGTCCGGCCAGCCGCTCCTGATCATGTCGTCCGCAGAGAATGGGGCTCACGGGACGGAGTTCCCGGAAGACACCTCATCGCTCGTGTCCGTCCCGATTCGCGCCCGTGGCCGGGCACTCGGCGTCCTGACGTTGGGACGCGTCACGCCGGCGCCTCCGTACGGCGCGGACGACGTCGCCCTCGCCGAGGACCTCGCAGCGAGGATCGGGATCGCGATCGACCGCGACCGGCTCTACCGCGAGGTCGAGGAACGCGCCGACGCCGGACGAGTGCTCACGTACGTGGCGGACGGGGTCCTGCTCGTCGACCGCGAGGGGATCGCCCGTCTCTGGAACCCGGCCGCCGAGAAGATCACCGGAATTCCTGCGACTGATCTGGTCGGCCACGCGGCCGCGGAGCGCATCGGCGGGTGGCGAGACGCTCTCGACTCGGTGCCGGTCTCGTCGTCGCCCGACCCCGGCCATCCCGAGGTGATCGTTCCGATCGTCGGCGTCGACGGCGAACGGTGGATCTCGATCTCGGGTGTCCACTTCTTCTACGGCACCGTCTACGCCTTCCGCGATGTGACGGAGGTGCGGCAACTCGAGGAGCTGAAGGCCGACTTCATCGCGACGGCGTCGCACGAGCTGCGGACGCCGCTCGCGGCCGTGTACGGAGCAGCCCAGACCCTGCTGCGGCACGACTTCGCGCTCGACGAGGCGGGCCGGGACCGCTTCGTCTCACTGATCGCCGACGAGTCCGACCGCCTCGGCCGCATCGTCAATGAGATCCTGCTCGCCAATCAGCTCGACGCGGGCCGAGTCGATCTCGGCTCCGAGGCGTTCGAGCCGGGGGAGCTGATCGAGCGGGTGGTGGACGCCGCACGGGTTCACGCCCCGCCCAACGTCGTGATCGACCGCACGGTGCCGGCCGGCGTTCCTCAGGTCGCCGCGGACCGGGACAAGGTGCGCCAGGTGCTCGTGAACCTCGTCGAGAACGCGATCAAGTACTCACCTGGCGGCGGGCGGATCGAAGTGGGAATCGAGGTCGGCGCGGAAGCCGAAGCCGACATGGTCACGTTCTTCGTCCGCGACGAAGGGCTCGGCATCCCCACGGACGAGCAGGCTCGGATCTTCGAAAAGTTCTACCGCCTCGACCCGCACATGACGCGCGGTGTCGGCGGTACAGGGCTCGGTCTCTACATCTGCAACGAGCTCGTGAACCGGATGGGCGGTCATATCTGGGTCGATTCCAGCGAAGGAAAGGGCTCGACTTTCCTCCTCTCGCTGCCGACCGAGCCCAAGGTTCCGGCGAGGCAGCTGCCGAGGGCGTCGCGGTCTCCGGCTGAATCCGATCGTTAGCTGATCCGGCACTAACCTTGCCCAATGCCTGACGCGCGCAAGCCGCGCCTGCTCGTGCTCAACCAG
>VAXO01000136.1 GCA_005888435.1 Actinomycetota bacterium
ATCGGTGTCGACCAGTTCAACATCTACCTGATGACAAAGGGGCAGGAAGACACCTTGAAGGCGTACGGCGACGAGATCATTCCGCAGTTCACCGGCGTCGCTGCGTAGCGGCGCAGTCGTCCTCCTGGTCGTGGCGCTCGCCGGCTGTGGCGGGACAACACATCACGCCGCGTCGCAGCCGCGGCCCGAGTGCACCGGCTCGAAAATCGCCGTCAAGCGTGCGCATGCACGGGCGCAGCTGAACGCCGACCTGGCGCGACTGCGTGTCGCCACGAAGACCATGAAGCGCCACACCGAGCAGGGCAACGATGCGATCAACGCGGCGCTCGACCGCTTCATGCTGCACGTCGCGCAGCCGACGCTGCCGGTGCACGAGCGCTCGCGGTTCATCGACCACGCAGCCGCGATCGTGTCCCCGAAGTGCTACCTGTGCTTCCAGGCGCTCGAGGCGAGCCGTCCCACCGGCGCCGCCGCAAAGCTTCCCTGCGACTAGGCTCGCAGGGTGGACACGCTCCTCGTCTTCGGTGCGCGCAATCTCGGCCGCGTGCTCGCGCGCGAACTTTCGGCCGAAGGCTGGCGGGTCGCCGCCGTCGCGCGAAGCGAATCGACGATCGAGCAGCTCAAGGACGAGGTGCCGAATGCGATCGGACTGATCGGAGACGCGGCGGACGCCCAGGACGTCGAGCGGATCTTCGAGGACGTCGGCGACGTCGATCTCGTCGTCAACGCAATCACGACGACGCCGAGCTTCGGCGGGCCGATCCACGAGGCGCCGCCCGACGCGCTCGACGCATACGTCGGCGAGCTCCTGCCGGGGATCTTCAACATCCTGCGTGTCGGCGGGCGCGTGCTCGCGGTACAGGGGAGGGGGACGCTCGTGCAGGTCACCGGCGGATCCGCACGGCGCGGGAACCCGGGGCGCGGGCCGTGGGCGGCCGCGGCCTTTGCGACGCGAGCGCTTTTGCAGTCGCAGGCCGCGGAGCTGCGCGACCACGGCGTGCACGTGGCGCTCCTTGTCGTGGACGCCATCATCGAGAGCGAGAAGACGAAGCACTGGCTCGAGGACGAGCCGCCGGAGAAGTCGGCGTCGATGGAGGACGTTGCGCGCGCGATCGCATACCTCCACGAGCAGAGCCCGCGCGCGTGGACGCACGAGCTCCAGCTCACGCCGGCACTCGAGCGCTGGATTCCGTAGCTCCGGATGCCCCCGGATACCATGGCCCTTCGCGGCGCCGTGGCCGAGTGGCTAGGCAGAGGCCTGCAAAGCCTCGCACACCAGTTCGATTCTGGTCGGCGCCTCTTTGGCGGCATGGCCTACGGGAGCGTGATCGACGCGGCGCGCCGCTGCGCGAGCGCCGGTGCCAGGGCCGCCGCCCAGACGATGACAGCGGAGCTGAAGGCGATCCAGAAGTAGAGCGCGAGCACGACCCCGAAGCCGCCGTAGTCGCGCGCGTAGAGATCGACCCACGGCTCCATGACGTAGCTCGAGACGATCATCAGCACCACCAGGCCCACAGCCGTCAGCGCAGCGCCCGGAAGGAGGTCGCGGCGCGAGACCCGCCCATGCAGCAACAACGATGGCGCCCAGGTGAAGAACACGACCAGCAGTCCGACCCAGCCGACTGCCAGCACCTTGCCGACCCACGACGGACTGTTCTTGAGCTCCGTCAGCTGGACGAGGAGCAGCAGGATCAGGCCGTACAGCGCGAGGAGGACGAACGCGTACAGCGCGTAGTCGGTCTGACGATTCGGCAGCGTGACGCGCCAGGCGCGCGCGTGCACGAGTTGCAGCACACGCCCGAAGCCGAGCCCGAAGAACAGCGCGCCCGCGACCGCGAGCAGCGCCGAGCCGAGCTCATGGGCATGACCCTCGGCGAGCACGCTGCGCAGCAGCGCGGCGGTCTCGGTCGAGAGGCCGTAGTGGTGTGAAAGCTGTGCTGCCAGCGCATCGGGATGCGCGTCCAGGTACTCCTCCATGACGAGCAGCGCCGGCAAGACGGCGATCAGGATGTACAGCGACAGCAGGGCCGACTGCAGCGGCCCGTCGACGGCGCGATACCGCCGCCAGGCCTCGATCGCCACGCCGGCCGCCGACGCAGGATCTCGGCTGTCGACCCATTCCCGGGCGGCGTCGAGACGGCTCAATCAATACCTCCCACATCGAGCACGACGCGAACGGTGACGGCCATGGAGCTCCTTTCGTAGGCCCGCGGAGAGGAGAGCGTAGGCATCTCGGGCGCAAGTTTCAGCCGGAGGGCGGATCTACTTCGACGAGATGACTCCGCTTCGCGAACAGCGCGAATACGCCGTGCGGGAGGCCCTCGAGCGCGAGCGCGCCGCCTGGAGCGCCCTGGAGCGAGTGGCACGACCGAGCGACCCAGACGACAGGGCCGTGTTCGCATGCCGGGAGCGCTGGCAGGCCGCTTCGCACGCCCTCGTGAGTGCGCTGAGGGCGTTGAAGCGCTGAGGCAAAGGCTGGGGTCAGACCCCTTCGGGGTCAGACCCCGCGAACTGATGCGAGTCGGCGACGCGGAGCATCGCCGAGCCGTATGGAAGGGAACAACCGCGGACCCCCTTCGGGGGTCAGACCCCTTAGGATCGTCGGCGCTGCCCCAGATGCAGAAGCCGCTCGATTTCGCCCTGATCAAGCGACTCCGCGAGGTGCTCGACGACAGGCCTGCGACGGAGTCGGAGCTCCGCACGCTCAGCGAGCAGGCCGACGCATGGGCGCGCACCGTCGGCGGACAGCTCGAGTCGAGCGAACGGCGCATCAAACGGCTGGAGCAGAATCCGGCGAGCTCGCTCGCGCAGATCGCCTCGGAGCTTCGCCGGGTCGAGCAGCTCCGCCCGCAGCTCCACGAGGTCCGCCAGCTGCAGGGCGACCTCGAGGCGCGGGCGCGTCAGGTCAGGACGGAGTGGCTGCTGTCGCAGGCGACGAGTCGACGGCCAGCCGGTCGCCGACCGTAAGCCCGCACCGCGCCGCCTCGCCTGCTGCGATCTCCAGCACCGACTTCGAACCGCGCGCGCCCGCTGCGCGCCACGGCTTCAGGTCGGGGGCGATCTTGACGACGCGCAGTTCCCGATCCAGGAAGACCGCGTCGATTGCGAACCGCATGAACGCCATGTGCACGGACGACGCCGGCTTCAACAGGATCCCCTCGCCGCTCGGCAGGCCGCGCCGGCCGAGCAGTCCCCTCATGCGCGTGAGCGCCGTCTCCGCGAGGAGACAGCGCTCACACACG